>NZ_JAMYUP010000006.1:0-227682 GCF_040323155.1 Mesorhizobium sp. M0060 | reverse complement strand
TTTCTGCTCATCTTCTTCGATCACTTGGTGTCCACCTATTTCGGTGGACACCTTGTGCATCAGAGCACTCAACAGCAAAAGGTGCGGGGAAATTCGCGCTTACCATTATCACACGGCATTTTCAAGATAATCACTGGCTCATTATCCTAGTAATGCGAGCCAGGATGACCTCTCACCGCATTATTTTCCGCTTCCCTGCGCTACACTCCGCATGCTTCCGGCTCGCCTTAGCTTGTATGGCCTCCTGAGTCTCATGCATGAGGAGTTCGCTCCATTGTTTCCAGAGGGGACGCCTTCTGGACATGGTTTCGACGTGAGAGCACCTGTCGCAGTAAACCAGTTCTTCCTGCCGAGTTGACTGCAGCGAACTCGTTACTGTCTCTGTGACTATGATGGCGGACAGGAGACGGCACCCCGACCGAACTCGAGATCGACGCGCCCCCCCTTGCCGGCGACCGTTATGTCGGTTGGTTCGAGATCGACGTGGCGGAACGAACCTGGCAGCGGCTCACATTTCTCTGAGCTTGATAGGCATCGAGCATTTTTTCGACCCTACCCCTCTTGCCAAGACCCCCGTTTCCGAGTTAAAGAGCAATTGCTCTTTACGAGACGCTTCGGCCTACCTCTGCATTTCTCCACCGCTATTTTCTTTAGAAAGAAAATTAGAAAGAGAGAGATACGGACGGGCGAAGCTATAGGTGGGTTCCCTAGAGGAACCACCCTGGATCGAGTGGGGACTCTGGTTCATTAACTAGATAATCATTACCACTATAACTTGAAAACCATTATGCAAAAATCCTCGCGCTATTTTTTGGCCGGATTATATGCAAAATCATTGTAGTGATTATTTGAGCCATTTTCATTGTTTCAATATTTGTGATTATTACCGGGACATTATCTTTAATAATGCTCACCAGCATCGCTCTCGCGTCACCCTTCGTCGCTGCGCTCCTCGGGACGCTTCGCTCAGCTGGCTCGCTTGAGCTCTTTCCCCTGGCTCGGAGAGGGAGAGAGACGTCTCTCCCATTATTAAGATAATCATTATGTGGATTATCTCGCATGTAATTTCTACATAATCGCAGTACCCGGATGATGATAGCGACGTCACAGGGCTGTACCACACCAGGGTTCCATCCCCTGGTTCGAACTACCCCCCGGGGTGTGCCTCGTCACACCATCACACCCTCCCCCGTCTTCTTTCTGGTTCCAGGTTATCGGGTTCTTCTCCATGGTTCAGGCGCTTCGCGCCCTTCGGCATCTTGGATCAAAATGACATAAACCAATGGAGGCACGATCATGGCTACAGTTCTGGTGTTCGTTGTTTGCGTCGAGCCATCTTTTGGGCGAGACCGAAAACCCTACGACAAACCAACACCGCGGCAATCCTTGCTGCAGACATTGAGCCACACGCTAAAGGGTAGATAGTCCCTTCGACCGCCTCAAAATCGTGGCGATAGTCTAGCGCGGAGTGCTTTGCCACCACCGAAAGCGACTGGACTTGATCGGGTTAGTCCGGCCCGGTGCCGTCTATCGGCTGTGGATCGTGCACGGCTGGTGCCAGCTGAGCTAACGGGAAGTGTTCTCATCGCCGCATCTTGGCAGGCGGTTGATCCCCATGGCTCAAGAAGCAGCAGCTGTCAGCACCAGCTCTGAGCCAAGGGTTCAGTCATGGAGCACTGGCCACGAACTTCTCGCACATGTTGATGCCTCCAGCACTTTGCGGCTGGGTTCGAGAATGTCCGAGCGATCTAACGTATGTGCTGGGCCCATTTCATTTAGCCTGGCACGGCGCTTGAATTTCAATGAGAGACACTGCGGCTCGTACGCTGGGCTCATCGCCTCCCCCAATATCTGAGCAGCCTAATTCTTCGCGATCAGACTCCCAGCTACGTGTCAGCCTGTCATGCCTTCAGCGCACCATAGGAGCGATCCAAGCCCGAGATGCTGGGTCACCTATGTTCGCGCTCGATAAGATGGGTAGCAGTGAAGTTAGCTGGCCTCCTGGATCCGATACCCCGGATAGGTTTCCGCGGAGAGCCAAGGCGTTCAAACGTGTACCAAGCCAAAGTGATCCGGGAGTCAGAGAGCTGACATTCGCTTAGGTTCTGAGTCTTCACGAGATTCTACCTTACAGCCGTCCCAGGATGGCAGTTCAGCTCCCGGTTCCATCCATCGATCATTGACCTCGATTTCCCTTGGTCCATGGTCTCCATGGTTCGCTTGGTTCGTGCCTTCGAGGTTGAGGGAACGTCGGCCCAACCTGGTTAAGCTCCTGCCGACACTGTCGGTTGATTACCTTCAAATTTCCCGCCGAACTGTAACCCAGCCTGACTATCCGGTCGCCTAAACCCCTCCTAAAAACTATGGGATCCGCCCTGCCGTCTCTCGTACGGGGCCCAGGACGACTTTTTCCTAAACGATCAATTGGCAGAATAGCCAGTGGCCAGTTGCGTCCAAGTCGAGGGCTTTCTTCCACGCGCTCGAGAACGACACGATGCTTTCCACTGAAAGGCTGCGGGCTGATCCGTAGATGACATTCCATTGCTTTCTTTGGCTTGGGATCCCTCAAGCGCAGAGCAAAATCAGCAACAATCACCTGAATCGTCGGAGTCTACGCTATGAGAATCCTCGCACGTTCCCAATTCATTGAACCTGGTTCCATGGCCAGTTGGCCGCGGGTCACGTTGTGGTACTTCCTCTTCAGCAGGCAACCGCCCGAACGCTTGGTGGTCGACAACGAGGGTGTCGAGAGTTCCCAAAGCCCATCGGTCTGGCCACCCTTTGACCCGATGAATCGCCCAAGGAGTGGGCGATCGGCTCTCCGACTGGACAACGATGAAGCAAGCGCTCGACGAGTCCGATGCCGCATGAGGATCTCGATCCGAGACTACAGCCGCTCACGGAAGCGGACCAACACTCTGCGGCGCAAGCTTGCGCCACGTCACCCAACAGCAGGGAGTCAACGGATACGGTCAGGCTTCGTAACAATGCTCATCGGCAGGCACTGCATTGCCTCTTCTGCATCCGAAGAAGTGACCGCATCGGAGGGTGGAAAAGTTGAACTCTATCCAACTTTCTAAATGGTGTTGCGAACTTTTCCGACGAAGTCGGCGAAAGGGCGTCTAAAGGTAATGAGCATGCGTCCGAGTGGTGGCACGGGTACTTAGCCCCGATGATCGAAGGCATCTAACCGACCCTTGCGGTCATGCCATTGTAGGTTGGCAACGTACCTTGCAACCATGCCTCTACTCCCCGGCTAGGCGGCCTCTTACACTGAACGGGCTTTCGGTTCGCGTGAGGCTGGCACCCCAATTTGAGCAATGTGCAGCCCGGATGCGATCGGCTTGCCGTCGGCATCCCTTTGTGACGACGGCCTCCACGGCAGCCTTCGTTCGAACCTCACCTGCCTTTCTTCAAGACATCCATCATCGTCCCCTGCGGAGAAACAGGGGCCGCGTCCCAACCACGTGGCAACAGCAGAACCTTGGTGCCGCTGAACTATCCAATCCCAAAATTGAGAACCTCCATGCTGATCAATCTTGAGCACTTGACCGTCCGTAAGAATTCCGATGGGACCCTTCGATACTATTTCCGGCGCCGGGGCCGACCCTTGAAGCGCATCTATGGCGAGCCGTTGTCCGACCACTTCATGAATCAGTACCGCGCTTGCTTGGAGTGGGTGGCGCTAGACAACGCTTCAGAAGACAGCTGCAAATAGATCTACATTGGAACCGTCGGCACCAACTCCAAAACCATAGCTGGCGGACAGCACTAGCGTCACCAATTGCGTCGTTACCAAGCTGGCAGCTCTACCCGGCAACCGCGTCCCTCTTCCATTAAAGTCCGATGGAGCCCGCATAGATCTTCCACAGCGCTACGCGCCGCAGCGTGGGTTGGAAGCGAAGGCGGGCGGGGCCCCCTACCTCGCCCGCCTTCAAAAGTGAACACCTGAACTAGCCGCAGCAACGCGTCCGGTATGGTGGATTGGAAGTTGTAAATGTTGAGCCCCGCCGCGACATCGGCTGGAACCCTCTAAATGCTATTTTCGACTTCCCACCTCAAAAGGCGATAGGGCGTCTAAAGGGTAACGGCCAACCTCCGCCAACGGTAGTTAGGCGGCAGACGAGCGCGCCCAGCCAAATGTGAAAACAAGCACCGGAGCCGAACGCTCCTTGGCGTTCATCGCAGAGACGCCTTCCAATTAAACGATAATATATTCTGCGATTTTCCGATGATTATCTCTTAATAATATGAAAGTTAATCGCCCCAGAATCCCACAATATATTGTGGTACACGGACAGCACAAGGGTCTTGCCCCCTAAATATTTCACGAATAAAGTTTTCACAAGAAGGCCGACGGAGCTACCGGATAGAATAGTTCCGAGGCAAAGGGGACTTGATCCTAGCACTTATCAAAAGCTTTGCTCGCGCTTGAATGATTGCCGGTCCTCGAAAAGCACTATCTGGCGACCGGATCAAGGGCTCGCTGACGCCGTCATTGAGCGGATAGAGATGAAATGAAAGGGCGCCAAGAGTCATGAACTTTCCCAAGGTCTATACGCCGGCGATGCTCGCCGATCGGTGGGCATGTTCGGAGCGCCATGTCCGCAATATGATTGCGTCGGTCGAACTGCCTGCCTTTAGATTGGCCGGCAAGCTATTGCGCATCAGAGGGGAGGACGTGGAGAATTTCGAATGTCAGGATCAGATCAGTGGAGAGCCACCATGTTTCGACGAGAACTTGCCGCCCTCTGGTACTAAGGAACCAGCCGCCCACGTTCGACCCTTGGAACCAACGATCCGGAAGAGGCGGCCCCCTGCGCCCCGTCTCGATAGGCGGTGACCAGGCCTAGGTCCGCCGTCAAGAATCTCTGGCGTCCCCTGCATCAGGCAGGGACCGACGTGCCGCACCGAGCCAGGCGAGATGGATCGAGTGCTGAAGGCGAACGATCCGCTTAGCACACAGCAACGGCCCCACATAACTATAATCGCTAAATAATATATTATCCCGATTTTCAGACCATTATCTTAAATAATATTCTTGATAATCAAACTAACACCCCACACTATAACGTGGTTTTCGGAAGTATTAATGTCTTGCTCGCCAAATACTTCCTGTTTACGGTTCTTATTCGAAGCCACCGCCAAGCTGCGCACCAGCAACAGCGACCAAACCCTCCGGCAGCCACCGAGCTGCAACTCAGCAATCCACCTGCAGCGGAGGTCGTCAAAAACCTCCGCACCTGCGCCGACTATTGGATGAACGAAGATGACACGTTCCCTCGCCATCTCGCAGCGGCAAGCCCAGACTTTGATCCGGGCAGCCGAAGCAGAGAAAGCCATCGTTGAGGTCCAGGTCGGAAATACGACCTACCGCCTCATTCCCAAATGCCACGCCCCTAAGCCGGCCGTGACTCTTGACGAACCGAAAGATTTCCGTCTTTGAGCGAGCACATGCCCCGCAAGCTGCCTCCCTTCGTGACACGCGAACGAAGCCGCCACGGCACGCTCGTGTTTTATTTCAGGAAGGGCAAAGGCCCCCGGACTCGTCTGCCCCTGCTTGGCTCGCCTGAGTTCGAGATCGAATATCAGGCAGCCCTGGCCGGCTCACCACCACCCAGGAAGACCGTAGCCGGGGTCGGGAGCCTCAAATGGCTCATCGATCGCTACCGGGACGGCAGCGCCTACAGGGGCCTCTCCGAGGCCACCAAGAAGCAGCGTGACAATATCTTCAAGGGCATCGTCGAAAAAGCGGGTGATGCGCCCTACAAGGCCGTCACCCGCAAAAAGATCGTCGACGGCAGGGAAGACCGGGCGGCTACACCAGCTCAGGCCAGAAACTTCCTGGATGCCATACGTGGTCTGTTCCGCTGGGCACTGGAGGCCGAGCTCGTCTCTATCGATCCGACCGCCGGCGTAAAGAACCCGCTTCGACCCAAGGGTGAAGGCTTCGCAGCCTGGACGGAAGATGACGTGCTTGCCTATGAGGCGAAATGGCCGGCTGGAACCAAGGAGCGAGTATGGCTCCATGTGTTACTCTATACCGGGCTCCGCCGAGGCGATGCTGTCGTCATTGGCAAGCAGCATGTTCGCAATGGTATTGCCAGTCTACGGACTGAGAAGACCGGGACGGAAGTCCATATTCGGATCTTGCCGGACCTGGCCGAGACCCTTGCCACCGGACCCACCGGTGACCTGGCATTCATCGTCGGCGAGAACGGCAAGCCCCTCACCAAGGAGAGCTTCGGAAACATGTTCCGGGTCGCCTGCAATGAAGCAGGCGTCAAAAAGTCAGCTCATGGCGTGCGTAAAATTGGCGCTACCCGAGCGGCCGAGGCCGGCGCAACAATGCGAGAGCTCGAAGCTTTGTTCGGTTGGACCGGTGGAACTATGGCCTCGCTCTACACGAAAACGGCCGATCGCAAGCGCCTGGCAATGGCCGCTTCGGAAAAGATCGAGAACGCCCAACGCCCGCACCCCCCGGTTCAGGTGCGGGGGAGTGAGGAAATTTCGTAATGATTTCAACGGTTAAAAAATCATATGGTGCGGTCGAGAAGACTCGAACTTCCACGGGTTGCCCCACAGCGACCTCAACGCTGCGCGTCTACCAATTCCGCCACGACCGCACGTGGTAGGAGCCGGAACGAACCGGCCCGCGGCGTGTAGCAAATCGTTTCCGGTGAAACAAGTGCGCGGCCAGCAATAATCGGCCGGACATCGGCATAAGTCTTCAAAGAGCCGAACGCGCCCGGAACTGGACGTTTGTACCGATTGCCGCCATATGAGTGGCGAGACGAGATATCATGACAGAACGCAGCCAGATCGCCACGTCGTTCCTGCCCTCGCCCGGCTCGGCGCCGGTCGAATGGTGCATCGAGCCCGGGCTCACCGCCTATCCCGATGCGCTCGCCGTGATGGAGGCGCGCGCCGAGGCAATCCGCAGCGGCGCCGCCGGCGAGATGGTCTGGCTGGTCGAGCATCCGCCGCTCTACACCGCCGGCACCAGCGCCAGCATCGCGGACCTGATCGAGCCAGACCGCTTCCCGGTCTTTGCCGCCGGGCGCGGCGGCGAATACACCTATCACGGGCCGGGCCAGCGCGTCGCCTATGTGATGCTCGACCTGAAGCGGCGGCGCGAGGATGTCCGCGCCTTCGTCGCGGCACTCGAACAATGGATCATCGGCACGCTCGCCGTCTTCAACGTGCGCGGCGAACGCCGCGAGGACCGCGTCGGCGTCTGGGTGGTGCGGCCGGATCGCCCCACACTGCCCGACGGCTCAGCGGCCGAGGACAAGATCGCCGCCATCGGCATCAGGCTGAGGCGCTGGGTGAGCTTCCACGGCATCGCGATCAATGTCGAGCCGGACCTTAGCCATTTCAGCGGCATCGTGCCGTGCGGCGTCCAGGATCACGGCGTCACCAGCCTTGTCGATCTCGGCCTTCCGGTGACCATGGCCGACCTCGACTTGGCGCTGAAATCCGCTTTCGAGGACGTGTTCGGCCCCGCCGTGGTGTCGCCCGTCGAAGCCGCCCGCAGGGCCGGCTGAAACACTCGTCCAACAGCTGCGCCAAGGTTCGAAGGTGTCCCTCGATCATCAGCGTCGAGCCACATCTTTCAGCGATCCTCACATCGCGCCGATCCAGATCGCCATGGAAATGAGGAACGTGCTCATGCACACCAGCGAGACAACATCCTGAACAAGATCGGTCATAACTCTCTCCTGTTGTTAGTATGTTCGTATTTTGTTCTAATTTTGTTCGAATGTCAACGGCCGGAATCCGCGGATGACCGGAATTGCGCGCGGTCAATTCGGCAGGGTTAAGAAAGGGTTGAGAGGGAGATTGCCGATCCGTTCGCGCCGAGAGAGCGCACGGAAAACGGCGCGACAGCTTGCGCCAGTTCACAAGCCGGCATCACCTGAATATCGATATACCCTAAAGCGGCACGACCTTGCCGTCGGCCAGCGTCACGCGGCGGTCCATGCGCGAGGCAAGCTCGTGATTGTGGGTGGCGATCAGCGCCGCCAGGCCCGATTGCCGGACCAGCGCTGCCAGCGCCTCGAACACATAGGAAGCAGTCACCGGGTCGAGATTGCCGGTCGGCTCGTCGGCCAAAAGCACCAGCGGCGCATTGGCGACCGCACGGGCTATGGCGACGCGCTGCTGCTCGCCACCGGAGAGCTCGGAAGGGCGATGCTGCGCCCGCTTGCCGATCTGCATATAGTCGAGCAATTGCGCCGCCCGCTCGGCCGCCTCCTTGCGCGGCAACCCTTTTATCAGCTGCGGCATCATGATGTTTTCCAGCGCCGAGAATTCAGGCAGCAGATGATGGAACTGGTAGACGAAGCCGACGTCGTTGCGGCGGATCGCCGTACGCTCGTCGTCGGAAAGCCGGCCGCAGGCACGGCCCGCCAGGATCACGTCGCCGGCGTCCGGCCGTTCCAGTAGCCCGGCGGTGTGCAGCAGCGTCGACTTGCCGGTGCCTGACGGCGCCACCAGTGCCACCATCTCGCCGCGCTTCAGCGAAAAATCGGCGCCGTTCAGAATGGTCAGCTTGCGTGGCCCCTGGACATAGTGCCGCTCGACGCTCTTCAGCTCGATAATGGCCTCGGCCATCATTCATACCTCAGTGCTTCGACCGGATCGAGCCTGGCCGCGCGCCACGCCGGAAACAGCGTCGCCAGGAACGACAGCGCCAGCGCCATGAGAACGACGGAGATCGTTTCGCTGGCATCCATGCGGGCCGGCAGCTGGCTAAGGAAATAAAGCTCGGGATTGAACAACCGCTCGTTGGCCAGCCAGGAGAAGAACTGGCGGATGCGCTCGACATTGAGGCAGATCAAGATGCCGAGCAGCACGCCGGCGATGGTGCCCACAACGCCGATCGCAGCCCCTGTCATCAGGAAGATGCGCAGGATCGCGCTACGCGTGGCGCCCATGGTACGCAGGATGGCGATGTCGTGGCCCTTGTCCTTCACCAGCATGATCAGGCCCGAGATGATGTTGAGCGCCGCCACCAGCACGATCAGCGTCAGGATCATGAACATGACGTTGCGCTCGACCTGCAGCGCGTCGAAGAACGTCTTGTTGCGTTGCCGCCAATCGACAAGGCTGATCGGCCGCTGCGCCGCCTCTTCGACCTTCGGCTTCAGCGCGTCGATATCGTCGGGATTGTCGGCGTAGATCTCGATCGTCTGCGCCCGGCCGTCCATGTTGAAATAAAGCTGCGCTTCCGAAAACGGCATGTAGACGATGGAGCTGTCATATTCCGACATGCCGACCTCGAAGATCGCCGTAACCGGATAGCCTTTCATGCGCGGTGTCGTGCCAAGCGGCGTGATGTCGCCCTCGGGCGAGATCAGCGTGATCGTATCGCCGAGCACAAGGCCGAGATTCTCGGCCATGCGGCTGCCGATGGCGACGCCCTCGCCGGTATCGAAGCCGACAATCGAGCCTTCCTTGATGTTGTTGGCGACGATCGTGATCTTGCCGAGATCCTCGCCGCGTATGCCGCGCACCAGCGCGCCTGACCCGCCGCCGACATTGCCTTGCGCCAGCACCTGTCCATCGATCAGCGGAATGGCGTATTTGACGCCGGGCAGGCCGGTGATGCGGCCGGCGACCTGGGCGTAGTCCTCCAGCGGCATGTCGAGCGGCTGCACGATCAGATGGCCGTTGACGCCGAGAATGCGCGTCAGCAGCTCGGCGCGAAAGCCGTTCATGACGGCCATGACGACGATCAGCGTGGCGACGCCCAGCATGATGCCGAGGAAGGAGATCGAGGCGATGACCGAGATCACCGTCTCCTTGCGGCGCGAGCGCAGATAGCGCCACGCCACCATGCGCTCGAAGCCGGAAAAAGGTCCCGCGGCCGAAGGTTTGGCTGCTGCCGCTTCGCTCATACGGTGGCACCGAAACGCTTTTTCACATCGCCGATCGGCAGCGTCTCGCGCTCGCCGGTCCTGCGGTTCTTAATCTCGATCTCGCCGGCTGCCACACCCCGCGGCCCGACGATCACCTGCCAGGGAAGACCGATCAGGTCGGCGGTGGCGAACTTGCCGCCCGGCCGCTGGTCGGTGTCGTCGTAGAGCACCTCCTTGCCGGCGGCGGCAAAGGCGGCATGCAGCTCGCCGCAGACGCGGTCGCATTCGGCATCGCCCGCCTTCATGTTGATCAGGCCGATATCGAACGGCGCAACCGCTTGCGGCCAGATGATGCCGTTATCGTCATGGCTGGCTTCGATGATCGCCGCGACCAGCCGCGACGGGCCGATGCCGTAGGAACCTCCAGAGACAAAATGATCCTTGCCGTCCGGACCGGTCACCTTGGCGCCCATCGGCTTGGAATATTTGTCGCCGAAATGGAAGATATGGCCGACCTCGATGCCGCGCGCCGAGACCCGGTCGCTCGCGGGCACCTTCTCCCACGCCGCCTCGTCATGCATTTCGTCGGTGGCGGCATAGGGCGTCGTCCACTGCTCGACGATGCCGCCGATCTCGGCGTCGTTCGAAAAATCGGTGTTCGCGCCGGGCACTGCCAGCGAAAGATAATCGCGGTGGCAAAACACCTCGCTCTCGCCGGTGTCGGCCAGGATGATGAACTCATGGCTGAGGTCGCCGCCGATCGGCCCGGTGTCGGCGCGCATCGGGATCGCCTGCAGCCCCATGCGCGTAAACGTCCTGAGATAGGACACGAACATGCGGTTATAGGCGGACTTGGCGCCTTCATAATCGAGGTCGAAGGAATAGGCGTCCTTCATCAGGAACTCGCGCGAACGCATGACGCCGAAGCGCGGGCGCACCTCGTCGCGAAACTTCCACTGGATGTGATAGAGATTGAGCGGCAGATCCTTGTAGGACTTGACGTAGGAACGGAAGATCTCGGTGACCATCTCCTCGTTGGTCGGCCCGTAGAGCATATCGCGGTCTTGCCGGTCCTTGATGCGTAGCATCTCCTTGCCATAATCTTCATAGCGGCCGCTTTCGCGCCACAGCTCGGCCGATTGGATGGTCGGCATCAGGATTTCGAGCGCGCCGGCGCGGTTCTGCTCTTCGCGAATGATCCGGCAGACCTTGTCCAGCACCCGCTTGCCGAGCGGCAGCCAAGAAAAGCTGCCCTGCCCCTGCTGGCGGATCATGCCGGCGCGCAGCATCAGCCGATGCGAGACAATCTCGGCCTCGCGCGGATTTTCTTTGAGGATGGGCAGGAAATAGCGCGACAAACGCATGGACTGATCCGTGAGAGAGGATGGCGGCGCCGGAATCGGCGCGGCGCAGGCTTGCTTGCCCCGGCTTCATAGCCATTTCATGGCGGAATGGAAACCCGGCCCAGGCGCTGCACAGGCGCCACAATTGCCGCACACGGCTTGCTGGACGTTTCGCAAGCAACGCCTGCCGTACTATTGTGCAGTGCAGCACGAGATTGCCTGTTTCCGGGCAAAATTCTTCGTGACATTTTCACCCGCCTTAGGCTAGTGTGCCCCGATAACCGAGAGGGCGGAGAAAAATCTGCCCTCCTACGCGGTCAAAGTCTTGGGAGGATGCGATCTAGGCGCGGTAACTCGCTGCCGCCGGACACCGGAAACAGATCGGACGCGTTTAAATTGCAAGGCCTCGCGCCTTGCATTTTTTTTGTGCAATCATTTGGTTAGCGCGACAGATTGCCAAACTACATGACGTTGCGTCAGCCCAAACCCGGCCTCCGGCCTTTACTTGGGTTGACCTTGATGGCTCAGCTTGATTTCAGGGCGTCGGCGTAGGCCTTGGACAGCCGGACATCGGGTAGCCGGCTAATGTGCGGGGCTCTGGTTGAAATCCGGCACGATGTGCGGGATGTCGTCGATGCCGAGACCGAGCCCTCTCGTGATGCCGTAGAAGATGCCCATGAGGACCAGCGTGGCGATCGTCGTGCGCAGCGCGGCGCGCAGCATATGCGGTCCGCGCGGTGCACTCGGAACCGTGCCAAGCGTCACGTCCTGGTCCTCGTCCTGCGTCCTCATGCTGAACGGCAGGACTGCGAACAGCACCACCCACCATGTGGCGAAGAACAGGGCGACAAACGAAACCCAGCTCATGCTTGCTCCAGTTCGACCAGCGTGCCGAAGAAATCCTTGGGGTGCAAAAACAGCACCGGCTTGCCATGCGCTCCGGTCTTCGGATTGCCGTCGCCTAGCACCCGCGCGCCGCTGGCTTTGAGACGGTCGCGCGCCGCAAGAATATCATCCACCTCATAGCAGACATGGTGCATGCCGCCGGACGGATTCTTCTCAAGGAATGCCGCGATCGGCGAACCTTCGCCGAGCGGCTCGAGCAACTCGATCTTGGTGTTGCCGACATCGACGAACACCACCGTCACGCCATGGTCCGGCAGCGCCTGCGGCGCGGTCACCCGGGCGCCAAGCGTATCGCGATAGGCCGCCGTCGCCGCGGTCAGATCCGGCACGGCAAGCGCGACATGATTGAGGCGTCCGAGCATAAGGGCTCCAAGTCTGGGGTAGTGAGTAGTGGAGTAGTGGAGTGGTGAATGGTGAATGGAATATTGCGCATTGCAAAACCGCTAACCCACAACAGCCTGCTCACTACTTGCTATTCACTATTCACTACCTCGTCACAAACACCGTCACCAGCGGCTTCTTGCCCCAGGCCTCGTTGGCCGCGCCGCGCACTGCGCGCCGCACCGCCTCCTGGACCAAGTCGAGGTCTTTTCGGCGCTGGCGGGGTATGGAGTCCACAGCGCCGATTGCCGCATCGATCATCAGGTCTTCCAGGCTCTCGCCGCCGGCATCGGCCTCGGCCACGCCGATGGCGACGAGATCGGGATCGCCGGCGAGTTCGTATTTGTCGTCGAGCACGACATTGACGGCGACATGGCCGGCAAAGGACAGCTTGCGACGGTCGCGAATGCCCATCGCCTGGTCGGTGCCGATCAGCCGGCCGTCCTTGTAGATGCGGCCGAACGGCACCTGGTCGATAATCGCGGCAGCACCTGGATAGAGCCTGAGCATGTCGCCGTCGCGCACCTGCGCCACCTGGCCGATGCCGGACGTCGACATCAGCGAGCCCTGCGCCACCAGATGCGCCGCCTCCCCATGCACGGGAACGCCGATCTGCGGCCGCACCCATTCATACATCTTGCGCAATTCGCTGCGGCGCGGATGGCCGGAGACATGCACCAGCGCATCGCCGTCCTCGATGATCTTGACGCCGAGATCGATCAGGCGGTTCTTGATCTCGAGGATCGCCTTCTCGTTGCCGGGAATGGTGCGCGAGGAAAACACCACCGTGTCGCCGGCCGTCAGCGCCACCGACTTCATCTCGTCGCGCGACAGCTTGGCAAGTGCGGCAAGCGGCTCGCCCTGGCTGCCGGTGCAGATGATGACGAGGTTTTCGCGCGGAATGAAGCCGTAATCCTCCTCGGCGATGAATTCCGGCAACCCGTCCATATAACCGAGTTCATCAGCCACATCGATGACGCGCTTCATGGAGCGGCCAAGTACCAGGCACTGGCGGCCGGCATCCCGCGCTGCCTTGGCGATGGAGACGATGCGCCCGACATTGGAGGAGAAGCTGGTGATGGCGACACGGCCCTTGGCATTCTGGATGACACCCTTGAGGCCCTCGCCCACCGCCACTTCCGACGGTGAGTCCCCTTCCCGCAGCGCGTTGGTGGAATCGCAGATCAGCGCCAGCACGCCCTTGTCGCCATAGGCGCGGAAGCGTGCCTCGTCGGTCATCGGCCCCACCGTCGGCGCCGGATCGATCTTCCAGTCGCCGGTGTGGATGACGACGCCGACCGGCGTGGTGACCGCCAGCGACATCGGTTCGGGAATGGAGTGCGCGACGGGGATGGCTTCGATCTCGAACGGGCCGACGGTGAATTTCTCGCCGGCCCGGTAGATCGTCACCGGGATCTTCGGTGCCCCTTGCTCGCCCTGCCGCTTGGCTTCCAGCAGACCGGCGCTGAACGGCGTCATCCAGACCGGCGCCTTGAGCTTCGGCCAGATGTCGTGCAGCGCGCCGTAATGGTCCTCATGCGCATGGGTAATGACGATGCCGCGCAGATTGGCGAGGTTCTCCTCGATGAAACGCGTGTCGGGCAGCACCAGGTCGACGCCGGGCAGGGTGGCATCGGGAAAGGTAACGCCGACATCGACAACGATCCATTCGCGCGCATTGGCCGGCCCATAGCCGTAGAGGGCGAAGTTCATGCCGATCTCGCCGACGCCGCCGAGCGGCACGAAGACAAGTTCGGCGTTTTCCGCTTTCGCCATGATCTTTCCTTCCTTGCCGGTCAAAATCTTGGGCCGTCAAATTCAAGCTGGTCAAATATTGGCCAGTCAAACGCCGGCCGATGCAACCGCGCCGAAATGCACGTCGCCGGCGGCAATCGTCAGAACCGAACCTTGATCGTCGCGGATCACGAAACGGCAGTCCTCGTCAATGGTCTCGAAGGTGCCGCGCACCACATTACCGTCAATTCTGACAGCAACCTGCCCGCCAAGCCCCGCCGCACGCGCCAGCCAGCGCCGCCTGACGGCGGCAAGCCCACGTCCTTCGTTCCACAGCCGGGCATTCTCGCTCCATGCATCCGACAGCGCCAGAAACAGCGTCTCGGCATCGCAAGCAGACCCCAGCGCGTTGAGCGACGTCGCTGGATAGGGCAAATCCTTGGGATAAGCCACCACATTGACGCCGATACCGACGGCCACCGCGGACTTGCTGCCATCGAGCATCGCCGATTCCAGCAGGATGCCGGCAAGCTTGGCGCCGGAAGCGAGCACGTCGTTCGGCCATTTTAGCTCGAAGCGGTTCTTGCCTTGGCTCGCGCCGTCGAGGCCGATTGCGATCCTGTCCTTAGGCACGACGGCGTCGAGCGCGTCGGCCAGCGCCAGTCCGGCAACGAAGCCGAGCGTAGCGGCGAGACGAAGCTCGGCATCGGTGATCACCAGCAGTGTCGCCGCCAGATTGCCCTCGGGCGTCGCCCAGGCGCGCCCACGGCGTCCACGCCCGCTTTCCTGTTTTTTCGATACGACCCAGAGTTTCCCCGGGTCACCGGCCCGCGCGTGCTCCAGCGCCAGCGCATTGGTGGAGCCGACCGTGTCGTGCGCCTCGAGCCGGAACCCTTCCGACGCCGCGGTTGGAGCCAGCCTGAACGTCATTCCGTCAGAAGAAGGTCTTGGCTGCGGCAGCGGCATACGTGCCGATCGGGCCGCCGATCAGCACGTAGAACAGCACGAAGGCGCCACAGAGGCCGAGCACGACCCGCAACTCGGTTGCCATCGGCACGAAGCCGCCGACCGGTTCGTCGAACCACATGATCTTGATGATGCGCAGATAATAATAGGCGCCCACCACCGAGGCCAGCACGCCGATAATCGCCAACGCGTAGAGATTGGCATTGATGGCGGCAAGGAATACGTACCACTTCCCCCAGAAGCCGGCGAGCGGCGGGATGCCGGCCAGCGAGAACATCAGGATGGTGAGGATGGTCGCCATGATCGGATTGGTCGCCGACAGGCCGGCGAGATCGCTGATCTGCTCGACATTGCCTTCCTTGCGCCGCATGGCGAGGATGAAGGCGAAGGTACCGAGCGTCATCACCAGGTAGATCAACATGTAGATGGCGACGCCGCGCACGCCGTCCTGGCTGTTGGCGGCAAGACCGACCAGCGCATAACCCATATGGCCGATGGAGGAATAGGCCATCAGCCGCTTGATGTTGGTCTGGCCGATCGCCGCGAAGGCGCCGAGGGCCATCGAGGCGATCGAGATGAAGACGATGATCTGCTGCCAGTCAGAGGCGATCGGCTTGAACGCCCCCATAGTGACGCGCACCATCAGCGCCATCGCCGCCATTTTGGGTGCCGCCGCCAGAAAAGCCGTCACCGGCGTCGGCGCGCCCTCATAGACGTCGGGCGTCCACATATGGAACGGCACCGCCGAGATCTTGAAGGCAAGGCCGGCCAGCACAAAGACCAGGCCGAAGACGAGGCCAAGCTGGCGCTCGCCGCCGCCCAGCGCCGTGGCGATCTCATGGAAGCCGGTGTTGCCGGTGTAGCCGTAGACCAGCGAGATGCCATAAAGCAGCATGCCCGACGACAGCGCGCCAAGCACAAAATACTTCAGGCCGGCCTCGGTCGAGCGCAGATTGTCGCGGTTGATCGCCGCCAGCACGTAGATCGCCAGCGATTGCAACTCGAGGCCGAGATAGAGCCCGATCATGCCGTTGGCCGAGATCATCAGCATCATGCCGAGCGTGCAAAGCAGGACCAGCACTGGATATTCGAACTTGTCGAAATGCTCCGCCTGGGCGAAGCGGACGGACATGACCAGCGTCACCGCCGAGCCGATCAGCGCCAGCATCTTCATGAAGCGGGAGAACGGATCCTGGACGAAGGCCTCGCCATAGGCATTGCCTTGCCCCGGGGAAAAGATCAGCCAGGCGCCGGCGATCACCAGCACGGCGACGGCAAGGCCGCTCACCGTGACGGTGGTGTTGGCGCGCGAATAGGCGCCGAGCATCAACAGCGCCAGCGCGCCGGCAGCGAGGATCAGCTCCGGCGTCGAGAGCGAAAGGCTGGAGAAAAGGTCCGCCGTCATGGTTCGCTAAATCCTCAGTCAGTTCGCCGCCGCGGTCTGCGCGGAGTCGATGGATGCGGTGACATTTGTGACGAGCGCCTTGACCGATTCGGCCGTCGCGTCAAACACCGGCGCCGGGTAGACGCCGAAGAAGATGACCAGCGCGACGAGTGGGTAGATGATCACCTTCTCGCGCGTCGAAAGATCGAGCAGGCCCTTCAGGCTTTCCTTGGTCAGCGCGCCGAAGATCACCCGGCGATAGAGCCACAGCGCATAGGCTGCCGATAGGATGACGCCGGTCGCCGCGACGAACGCCACCCAGGTATTGACCCGGAACACGCCGAGCATGGTCAAAAACTCGCCGACGAAGCCGCTGGTGCCGGGCAGGCCGACATTGGCCATGGTGAAGATCATCAGCACGGTGGCGTATTTCGGCATGTTGTTGACCAGCCCGCCATAGGCATCGATGTCGCGCGTATGCATGCGGTCGTAGATGACGCCGACGCAGAGGAACAGCGCGCCGGAGACGAGGCCGTGCGACAGCATCTGGAAGATCGCCCCCTGCACGCCTTCCTGGTTCATCGCGAAGATGCCCATGGTGACGAAGCCCATATGCGCGACCGACGAATAGGCGATCAGCTTCTTCATGTCCTCCTGCATCAGCGCCACCAGCGAGGTGTAGATGATGGCGACGACCGACAGCGAGAAGATCAGCGGCGCAAACATCTCCGAGGCGATCGGGAACATCGGCAGCGAAAAGCGCAGGAAGCCGTATCCGCCCATTTTCAGCAGGATGGCGGCCAGGATCACCGAGCCGGCCGTCGGCGCCTCGACATGGGCATCAGGCAACCAGGTATGCACCGGCCACATCGGCATCTTCACGGCGAAGGAAGCGAAGAAGGCAAGCCACAGCCAGGTCTGCATGCTGATTGGGAAATTGTGCGTCAAGAGCGTCGGGATGTCGGTGGTGCCGGACTGGAAGAACATCGCCATGATGGCGAGCAGCATCAGCACCGAGCCGGCCAGCGTATAGAGGAAGAACTTGAACGAGGCATAGACGCGTCGCTTGCCGCCCCACACGCCGATGATGATGAACATCGGGATCAGACCGGCTTCGAAGAAGACGTAGAACAAGACGATGTCGAGCGCGCAGAACACGCCGATCATCAGCGTCTCGAGCAGCAGGAAGGCGATCATGTAAGCCTTGACGCGCTTCTCGATCGATTCCCACGAGGCGAGAATGCAGAGCGGCATCAGGAAGGTGGTCAGGATGACGAACAGCATGGAGATGCCGTCGACGCCCATATGGTAGGAGATGCCGGAATCCAACCAGGCGAACTTCTCGACGAACTGGAAGCCGGGCTGCGAATTGTCGAAGCCGGTCCAGATGAACAGCGAAACCACGAACGTGAAAATCGTCGTGAACAGCGCGATGGCGCGGATGTTGCGGCGCGCGTTCTCGCTGTCGTCACGCACGAAGAGGATGAGCAACACACCAACCAGCGGCAGGAAGGTGACCAGCGATAGGATCGGCCAGGCGGTCATCAGAGCATCATCCAGGTGACGAGTGCGGCAACGCCGATCAGCATGGCGAAGGCATAGTGGTAGAGATAGCCGGTCTGTAGCTTGACAACCCGGTTGGTGACGTCGACGACGCGCGCCGAAATGCCGTCCGGCCCAAGCCCGTCGATGACGGTGCCGTCGCCGGTCTTCCACAGGAAGCTGCCGAGGCGCTTAGCCGGCCGCACGAACAGCAAATCGTAGAGCTCGTCGAAATACCATTTGTTGAGCAGGAAGGCGTAGAGGCCGCGATGATGGGCAGCGAGGTTCCTCGGCATTTCCGGCGCGCGGATATAGAACTGCCAGGCAATCGCAAAGCCGATCAGCATGGCGATGAACGGCGACAACTCGACCCACAACGGCACTTCGTGGATTTCGTGCAGGATGTGATTTACCGGCAGCGTGAACAGCGACGCCTTCCAGAATTCGGCATAGCCCTCGCCGATGAAGGCGCCATGGAAGATCACGCCGGCGAACAGTGCGCCCGCCGCCAGGATGAACAGCGGCACCAGCATGACCGGCGGCGATTCATGGACATGGTGCATGACCTCGTGGCTGGCCCGCGGCTCGCCATGGAAGGTCATGAAGATCAGCCGCCAAGAGTAGAAGGAGGTGAAGCAGGCGGCAACGACCAGCAATATGAAGGCAAGCCCGGCGACCGCATTGTGGCCGGCAAACGCAGCTTCGATAATGGCGTCCTTGGAGAAGAAGCCGGCCGTGCCGATGATCGTCACCGGGATGCCGACGCCGGTCAGCGCCAGCGTGCCGATCACCATCATCCAGTAGGTCGTCGGAATGAGCGTCCTGAGGCCGCCCATTTTGCGCATGTCCTGCTCGTCGGAGACGGCGTGGATGACCGAGCCGGAGCCGAGGAACAGCAGCGCCTTGAAGAAGGCGTGGGTGAACAAATGGAAGATCGCCGCGCCATAGGCGCCGACGCCGAGCGCCACGAACATGTAGCCGAGCTGCGAGCAGGTCGAATAGGCAATGACGCGCTTGATGTCGTTCTGGACGAGGCCGACTGTCGCCGCGAAAAACGCGGTGAAGGCGCCGATGAAAGTGACCACGGTCAGTGCCGAATGCGACAGCTCGAACAGCGGCGACAGCCGCGCCAGCATGAACACGCCGGCCGTCACCATGGTCGCGGCATGGATCAGCGCCGAGACCGGCGTCGGCCCTTCCATGGCGTCGGGCAGCCAGGTGTGCAGCGGCACCTGCGCCGACTTGCCCATGGCGCCCATGAACAGGAGCAGGCAAACGACAGTCATCGCCGCCTGCTTGTCTAACGCATAGCCGAGGAACGTCAGTACGGCCGGACCCTGTTGCGCGCCTTCGGCCGGAATGAACGTCGCCGCATTAGCGAAGATGGTGCCGAGGTTGACCGAGCCGAACAGCACGAACACGCCGAAGATGCCGAGCGCGAAGCCGAAATCGCCGACGCGGTTGACGACGAAGGCCTTGATCGCCGCGGCATTGGCCGACGGCTTCTTGTACCAGAAGCCGATCAGCAGATAGGAGGCAAGGCCGACGCCTTCCCAGCCGAAGAACATCTGCACGAGGTTGTCGGCCGTCACCAGCATCAGCATGGCGAAGGTGAACAGCGACAGATAGGCGAAGAAGCGTGGCCGGTCCGGATCGTGGTGCATGTAGCCGATCGAGTAGATATGGACCAGCGACGACACCGTGTTGACGACGACCAGCATCACCACCGTCAGCGTGTCGATCCTGAGCGCCCATGCCGCCTCGATGCCGCCCGACTGGATCCAGCGCATCACCGGCACGGTGAACACCTCGCCGCCGCCGAAGCCGACCGAGAAGAAGGCGACCCACGACAGCACAGCCGCGATCACCAGGAAGCCGGAGGTGATGTATTCGGAGGCCTTGGCGCCGAGCGAGGTGCCGAACAGGCCGACGATCAGAAAGCCGAGCAGCGGAAGGAAGACGATGGCCTGATACATTTTGGTTCCGTCAACCCTTCATCATGTTCACGTCTTCGACCGCGATCGAGCCGCGGTTGCGGAAGAAGACGACGAGAATGGCAAGGCCGATAGCTGCTTCGGCCGCCGCGACCGTCAGCACGAACAATGCGAACACCTGGCCGACCAGATCGCCGAGCGCCGCCGAGAAGGCGACGAAATTGATGTTGACCGCAAGCAGGATCAGCTCGATCGACATCAGGATGACGATGACGTTCCTGCGGTTCAAAAAGATGCCGAACACGCCGAGCGTGAACAGTATCGCCGAAACGGTCAGATAGTGCGCGATGCCGACGACCATCTCAGACTCCTTCGCCCGTCTTGACCTTGCGAATTTCCATTCCGGTTGCCGGCGTGCGGCCGACCTGGGCGGCGATCGACTGCCGCTTGACGCCCGGCTTGTGGCGCAGTGTCAGCACGATGGCGCCGATCATGGCGACCAGCAGCACCAAGCCCGCAATCTGGAAGTAGTAGAGGTAATCCGTATAGAGGATGTCGCCGAGCCCTGCCGTGTTGGAGCGCGTGGCCAGGTCCGGGATGGGCTTCGCGACCGTCGCCGCCAGTTTCGGCGCGAATGTGTAGCCGCCGAGCACGACGATCAGCTCCGCCGCCAGAATCAGCCCGACCAGCGCCCCGATCGGCGCATATTGCAGGGCGCCTTCCTTCATCTCGGCGAAGTCGACGTCGAGCATCATGACGACGAACAGGAACAGCACCAGGACGGCGCCGACATAGACGACGAGCAGGATCATCGCCAGGAACTCGGCGCCGGTCAGCATGAACAGGCCGGCGGCGTTGAAGAAGGTCAGGATCAGGAACAGCACCGAATGCACGGGATTGCGCGACGAAATGACCATGAACGCCGATGCCACCGCGACAAAGGCGAAGAGGTAGAAAAAGGCCGCCGCTAGTCCACTCAGCATGGGTTCCCCCGGGTTTCCTGTCAGAACAGGACGTTCGTCCTGTTTTTTGCCACCGCCTCCGGTCGGCAAGTTGCGTGTTCCTTAAACGAGGCCCTTTGCCCCGTCCATGCGTCAAATATCAGCGGTAAGGCGCATCCAGCGAGATGTTGCGCGCCAGTTCGCGCTCCCAGCGGTCGCCATTGGCCAAAAGCCTGTCCTTGTCGTAATAGAGTTCCTCGCGCGTCTCCGTCGCGAACTCGAAATTCGGCCCCTCGACGATGGCGTCGACCGGGCAGGCTTCCTGGCAGAAGCCGCAATAGATGCATTTCACCATATCGATATCGTAGCGCACGGTGCGCCGCGTGCCGTCATTGCGGCGCGGGCCGGCTTCGATGGTGATGGCCTGCGCCGGGCAGATCGCCTCGCACAATTTGCAGGCGATGCAGCGCTCCTCGCCGTTCGGATAGCGGCGTAGCGCATGCTCGCCACGGAAGCGCGGGCTGACCGGCCCCTTCTCATGCGGATAATTGATCGTCTCCTTCGGCGCGAAGAACTGGCGCATCGACAGGAAGAAAGCGCTGACGAAATCCTGCAAAAGCAGTGACTTGGCGGCCTGGGACAATGCTGACATCACGCAAACCCCGTGATCTTGAGGAAGGCGGCGGTGGCGACCACCATGAACAGCGAGATCGGCAGGAAGACCTTCCAGCCGAGCCGCATCAGCTGGTCGTAGCGATAGCGCGGCACGAACGCCTTCACCATGGAGAACATGAAGAACACCAGGCAGACCTTGAGCACAAACCAGATCAGCCCCGGCACCCAGGTGAACGGCGCGAAGTTGAAGGGCGGCAGCCAGCCGCCAAGGAACAGGATGGTCGCCAGCGCGCACATCAGGACGACGGCGACATATTCGCCGAGGAAGAACAACAGGAACGGCGTCGAGGAATATTCGACCATATGGCCGGCGACGAGTTCCGATTCGGCTTCCACGAGGTCGAAGGGCGGCCGGTTGGTCTCGGCCAGCGCCGAGATAAAGAAGACGATGAACATCGGGAACAGCGACAACCAGTGCCAGTCGAGGAAGGTATTCGGCAGGCCGATCCGCGTGCCCAACCCGTCCTGCTGCGACAAAACGATGTCGGACAGGTTGAGCGAGCCGACGCAAAGCAGCACGGTGACGATGACGAAGCCGATCGAGACTTCGTAGGATACCATCTGCGCCGCCGAGCGCAGCGCGCCGAGGAACGGGTATTTCGAATTGGACGCCCAGCCGCCCATGATCACGCCATAGACCTCGAGCGAGGAGATGGCGAAGACATAGAGGATGCCGACATTGACGTTGGCGATCGCCCAGCCCTCATTGACCGGGATGACCGCCCAGGCCGAGATCGCCAGCACCGCCGACACCAAGGGCGCCAGCAGGAAAACGCCCTTGTTGGCGCCGGACGGAATCACCGGTTCCTTGAAGACGAATTTCAGCAGGTCGGCGAAAGCCTGCAGCGTGCCCCATGGGCCGACGACGTTCGGTCCGCGGCGCAATTGCACCGCCGCCCAGATCTTGCGGTCGGCATAAAGCACATAGGCGACGAAGATCAACAGAACGACGATCAGCACGACCGACTTCAGCAGGATCAGCAGCGCCGGCAGCACGTAGAAGGAGAAGAAGGTGTCCATGTCTACTCCGCCGCCTGCCTGAAGCCGTTTTTCGCCAGCGCCGAACATTCCGCCATCACCGCGGAGGCCCGCGCAATCGGGTTGGTCAGGTAGAAATCCTTGACCGGCGAGGTGAAGGTGCCCTTGTTCAGCCGCCCGCCGAGCTTCGCCACCCTGGCGATATCGTCGGCGTTGCCTGCCTCGACCTTGTCGATGCGGGCAAGATGCGGATACTCACCGTAGAGTTTTGCGCGCAGCTGCGGCAGCGAATCGAACGGCAGTTTCTTGCCGAGCACATCCGACAGTGCCCTGAGAATAGCCCAGTCCTCGCGCGCTTCGCCTGGCGCGAAGCCGGCACGATTAGTCTGCTGCACGCGGCCTTCGGTGTTGACGAAGGTGCCCGACTTTTCGGTATAGGCGGCTCCCGGCAGGATGACGTTGGCGCGGTGCGCGCCCTTGTCGCCGTGCGTGCCGATATAGACGACGAAAGCGCCGCCGGTTTTGGCCATGTCGATTTCGTCGGCGCCGAGCAGGAACAGCACGTCCATCTCGCCCAGCATACCGGCGACGTTCTTGCCGCCCTCGCCCGGCACGAAGCCGACATCGAGGCCGCCGACCCGTGCCGCCGCAGTGTGCAGCACGGCAAAGCCGTTCCAGTCGGCCCTTGCGGCGTTGACGGCGACGGCGAGCTTCGCCGCCTGGCCGAGCACGGCCGCACCGTCCGGACGCGCCAGCGCGCCCTGGCCGACGATGATCAGCGGATGCGTCGCCTTCTTCAGCAGCTGGAAGAATTTGCCGTTGCCCTCTGCGAGATCCTTCAGCGATTCCGGTCCGGCGCCGAGCTGCTCGTAATCGTAGCGCGTATCGCCGACATCGCCGATGACGGCGACCGGCAGATTGCCGGCCCGCCAGCGCTTGCGGATGCGGGCATTGAGCAAGGACGCCTCGAAGCGCGGATTGGCGCCGATGATCAGCACCGCATCGGCCTGTTCGATGCCTTCGATGGTCGGGTTGAACACATAGCTCGCCCGGCCGAGCGACGGATCGAGTGCGGCACCGTCCTGGCGGCAGTCGGTGTTCTTCGAGCCGAGCGAAGCCATCAGCAGCTTCAGCGCGTAGATTTCCTCGACGGCCGCGAGATCGCCGGCAATGGCGCCGATCTTATCGGAAGCGGCGTTCGAAACGGCCTCCCTGATGGCGGAAAAGGCCTCGGCCCAGCTTGCCGGCACCAGCCGGCCATCCTTGCGCACATAGGGACGGTCGAGGCGCTGCGTGCGCAAGCCGTCCCAGATGAAGCGGGTCTTGTCGGAAATCCACTCCTCGTTCACCGCCTCGTTGGTACGCGGCAGGATGCGCATCACCTCGCGGCCCCGGCTATCGACGCGGATCGCCGAGCCGACGGCGTCCATGACGTCGATGGATTCGGTCTTGGTCAGTTCCCACGGCCGTGCCTGGAAGGCGTAGGGTTTGGAGGTCAGCGCACCGACCGGGCAAAGGTCTATGACATTGCCTTGCAGTTCCGAAGTCATGGCGCTTTCGAGATAGGTGGTGATCTCGGCATCCTCGCCGCGGCCGATCAGCCCAAGCTCCGATATGCCGGCAATCTCGGTGGTGAAGCGGACGCAGCGCGTGCAATGGATGCAGCGGTTCATGATCGTCTTGACCAGCGGCCCGATATACTTGTCTTCGACCGCTCGCTTGTTCTCGTGGTAGCGCGAGGAATCGACGCCGAACGCCATCGCCTGATCCTGCAGGTCGCACTCGCCGCCCTGGTCGCAGATCGGGCAATCCAGCGGATGGTTGATCAGCAGGAATTCCATGACGCCTTCGCGGGCCTTCTTGACCATCGGCGTGTTGGTGAAGATTTCCGGCGGCTCGCCATTCGGGCCAGGGCGCAGGTCGCGCACGCCCATGGCGCAGGACGCCTGCGGCTTGGGCGGCCCGCCCTTCACCTCGATCAGGCACATGCGGCAATTGCCGGCGATCGACAGCCGCTCATGGAAGCAGAAGCGCGGCACTTCAGCACCTGCGTCCTCGGCCGCCTGCAGCAGCGTGTAGTGGTCGGGTACAGTGATCTCTTTCCCGTCGACCTTGAGCTTTGCCATTTCGCCTCAAACCCCTGCGGACGTTCCGCAATCTTTCCTTCCGGGCGCAGCCGAGACCGCGCACGGCATCGAATTCACTTTTTGGCCCCGGCCAACGCGGCCGCCTGACCGATCCAGCCGTCACGACCGATACGGCCCTTCAACGACAGGTAATCCTCGACCCAGGCGATCTCTTGCGGCGTCCACGCGGCAATCTGGGCGTATGTCCAGATGCCAAGGCCGTTCAGCACCTTTTCCAGTTTCGGTCCGATGCCCGATATTGCCTTGAGGTCGACGGGCACGGCTGGCCGGTCCATCGGCTTGGGCTGCTTGAAATCTTCCGGCATCAGCCCGGCCGATGCGTCCGCTGCAACGGTGCTCGCATTCGCCACGCTCCGCGCCGCAGTGCTTGTCGCAATGTCGGTCACGTCATTGGCGAAGGACTGCGCCTCGGCAATCAGGGTTTTGGTGGCTGCGCGCGCCTTTGTCGACGAGCTTTTGCCGGTCGCAGACACGCGTTCGGTCCGGGCCTCGAAATCCTCGGTGACCGGCTGCCAAAGGCGCTGCGAGGTCTCGGCTGCGCCTGAAAGCACGCCCATCCAGATGCCAAAGGCGTGGTTGGCAAGGCCGATGCCGAGTGCCGTCATCGCCGCCGCGCCGGCGACAGGATGCGCCAGGAGATTGACGGCGCTGGCCATCTCCTTCGGCATCATCCTGGTCAGGTCCTGGTTCATCTTCAAGAACGGGTCCATATCGGGCGTCAAATCGTCGGGTATCGAAAACAGCGACATAGGTGGTCTCCTGGTCGTTTCCGTCTGCCCCGCGCTCGTTTCCTCGTTTCGGACATTCGCCCGCATTTCGAATTCTTCTATTCCGCCGCCGCCAACACCGGTTCGGCGCGGTGCGCGTTGCGCGAAAACTCGTCGATGCGCCGCTCCACCTCGCCGCGGAAATGCCGCATCAGGCCCTGGATCGGCCACGCCGCCGCATCGCCAAGCGCGCAGATCGTGTGGCCCTCGACCTGCTTGGTCACGTCGAGCAGCATGTCGATCTCGCGCTTCTGCGCCTCGCCGCGCACCAGCCGTTCCATCACCCGCCACATCCAGCCGGTGCCTTCACGGCAGGGCGTGCACTGGCCGCAACTCTCATGCTTGTAGAAGTAGGAAAGCCGGGCGATCGCTTTCACGACATCGGTCGATTTGTCCATGACGATGACAGCCGCCGTGCCTAGGCCCGATTTCAGGTCGCGCAGCGCGTCGAAATCCATCGGCGCGTCGATAATCTGCTCGGCCGGCACCAGCGGCACCGAGGCGCCGCCCGGAATGACCGCCAGCAGATTGTCCCAGCCGCCGCGAATGCCGCCGCAATGCGTCTCGATCAGTTCGCGGAACGGGATCGACATCGCCTCTTCGACGGTGCACGGATTGTTGACGTGGCCGGAGATGCAGAACAGCTTGGTGCCGACATTGTTGGGCCGGCCGAAGGACGAAAACCACGCCGCACCGCGGCGCAGGATGGTCGGCGCGACCGCGATAGACTCGACATTGTTGACCGTCGTCGGGCAGCCATAGAGGCCGACATTGGCCGGAAATGGCGGCTTCAGCCGCGGCTGGCCCTTCTTGCCCTCGAGGCTTTCGAGCAGCGCCGTTTCCTCGCCGCAGATATAGGCGCCGGCGCCATGGTGCATGTAGATGTCGAAATCGTAGCCGGAGGTATTGTTCTTGCCGATCAGCTTGGCCGCATAGGCCTCGTCGATGGCGCGTTGCAGCGCCTCGCGCTCGCGGATGAACTCGCCGCGCACATAGATATAGGCGGCGACCGCGCCCATGGCGAACCCGGCAAGCAGGCAGCCTTCGACCAGCGTGTGCGGATCGTGGCGCAATATGTCGCGGTCCTTGCAGGTGCCGGGCTCGGATTCGTCGGCATTGACGACGAGATAGCTCGGCCGGCCGTCGCTTTGCTTGGGCATGAACGACCATTTCAGCCCGGTCGGGAAACCGGCGCCGCCGCGGCCGCGCAGGCCGCTGGCCTTCATCTCGTTGACGATCCAGTCACGCCCCTTGGCGATGATGCCCGGCGTGTTGTCCCAGGCGCCGCGCGCCATCGCGCCGGCCAGCGACTTGTCGAAGCGGCCGTAGATATTGTTGAAGATGCGGTCTCTGTCCTGAAGCATTGCTCGTTCCTCAGACCGGCTTCTTGCCGGTCGGCCGGCTCTTGTTTGCGGGCGACGGCTTGGCCGGCTTGGCGGCAGCCTTCGCCGATGCGCCCTTGACCTCCGGCGCTTTGAAAGCAGACGCCGGCTCGGCCTTGTTCTTGGGGCCTTTGCGCTGTTTCGAGACGTCTTCGACCTGCGGCTCGGCCTTGTTGGCGTTGGCGGCCGAATGCAGCGGGGCTGCAACACTCGCCGCCTTCTCTGCCGCGGGCGCGACTTTTGTCGCCGATGGCGATTTCAGCGCGGGGCTGGTCTCGACTGCATCGGTCTTCGGCTTACTGGCATTCGACGGCGCAACAGGCGCCGGTGCGGGCGCGGCAGCAGGCGGAACCGGCGCTGCGGATGCTGCGGCAGCGGCGGCTGGCGCCGTTTCCTTGGCGGCTTTGGTTGCCGCTTTGGCTTCCCGGTCGCGGGTCGCCTTGAGGATCGCCTTTTCACTCTTAAGGGTCGTCAGGCCGCTTGCCGGCTCGGAAGTGACGCGGCCGTTTTGCGGTCCCGGTTTCACCGTGGCGCCCTTGCCGGCGTCATAAAGGTCGATGATCTCGGCAAGCCGCTTCGGCGTCAAATCCTCAAAAGTGTCCCTAAAGATCATCACCATCGGTGCGTTGACGCAGGCGCCGAGGCATTCGACCTCCTCCCACGACAGCGTGCCCTTGTCGTTGGTGTGGAACTGGTCGTGATGGATCTTCGAGCGGCACACATCCATCAGCGCTTCCGAGCCGCGCAGCATGCAGGGCGTGGTGCCGCAGACCTGGATGTGTGCGCGGGTGCCTACCGGATTGAGTTGGTACTGCGTATAGAAGGTGGCGACTTCCAGCCCGCGAATATAGGGCATGTCGAGCATGTCGGAGATCGTCTCGATCGCCGCCTTGGTCACCCAGCCTTCCTGCTCCTGCGCCAGCATCAGCAAGGGGATGATGGCGGACTGCTCGCGCCCCTTCGGGTATTTCTTGATCCACTGCTTCGCCGCTGCCGCATTCGCCCGGTTGAAGGCGAAGGAGGCTGGCTGGACGCTGGCTTCTGCGAGACGACGGACTGACATTTAGTTTTGAGCTCTGTTGTAGCAGTCGAAATAAAAACGAGGGTCGGACCTGGCCAAGACCGCGGTACTCTCATCGTTTCCGATCTTTTCCCAAGTAGTGTCGACATAGTCGCGATATTCGCGGTACCGATCCGAGCAATCCGCGCCAAGTGCCACCTTCCAATCCGGGTAATGCGCATCGGCACTGACATACCAACCCGAATCCAGGTTCCAAAGCCTGCCCATCTTGGTCACCCTGCACTTGACATCTGTCTTCACGCCCTCAAGCCCGCAGGACACCCAATAGGCTTGCGGCGAGCTGCCCCAGGCGGCAATTGCACCCATGCCGGCGACACCGGCGGCAAAACCGGCAGCAACGTGCAGGGCGCTCCCCATCTTCACCGGTCCACCTCACCAAACACGATATCGAGGGAACCCAACACGGCGGTGACGTCGGCCAGCATGTGGCCGCGGCACAAGAAATCCATGGCCTGGAGATGCGCAAAGCCCGGCGCGCGCAGCTTGCAGCGGTACGGCTTGTTGGAGCCGTCGGAGACGAGATAGACGCCGAACTCGCCCTTCGGCGCCTCGACGGCCGCATAGACCTCGCCGGCCGGCACGCGGTAGCCTTCGGTGTAGAGCTTGAAGTGATGGATCAGCGCTTCCATCGAGCGCTTCATCGCCGCGCGCTTCGGCGGCACCACCTTGCCGTCGAGGTTCGACACCGGCCCCGCGCCTTCCTTGCCGAGCAAAAGGTCGACGCACTGGCGCATGATTTTGGCCGATTGCCGCATCTCTTCCATGCGCACCAGATAGCGGTCGAAACAGTCGCCGTTCTTGCCGATCGGAATGTCGAAATCCATCTCGGCATAGCATTCGTAGGGCTGCGATTTGCGCAGATCCCAGGGAGCACCCGAGCCGCGCACCATGACGCCCGAAAAACCCCAGGCCCAGGCATCGGCCAGGGAGACGGTAGCGATGTCGACATTGCGCTGCTTGAAGATGCGGTTGCCGGTCAAAAGCGCATCGAGATCGTCGAGCGATTTCAGGAACGGGTCGATCCAGTTGCCGATGTCCTCGATCAGCTTCTGCGGCAGGTCCTGGTGGACGCCGCCGGGGCGGAAATAGGCGGCATGCATGCGCGACCCCGAGGCGCGCTCGTAGAAGACCATCAGCTTTTCGCGCTCGACGAAGCCCCACAGAGGCGGCGTCAGCGCACCGACATCCATCGCTTGCGTCGTCACGTTGAGAATATGCGACATGATGCGGCCGATTTCCGAATAGAGCACTCGGATCAACTGCCCGCGCTTTGGCACCTCGATGCCGAGCAGCCGCTCGACGGCGAGCGCAAAGGCATGCTCCTGGTTCATCGGCGCGCAATAATCGAGCCGGTCGAGATAGGGCACGGCCTGCAGATAAGTCTTGGCCTCGATCAGCTTTTCGGTGCCGCGGTGCAACAGCCCGATATGCGGATCGACCCGGTCGACGACTTCGCCGTCAAGCTCGAGCACAAGGCGCAAAACGCCATGCGCCGCCGGATGTTGCGGGCCGAAATTGATGTTGAAGTTGCGAACCGAGGTCTCAGCCATTCACTGTTTTGCCTTCTCATCCCCCGGAAGCACGTAATCCGTACCTTCCCACGGAGATAGAAAATCGAAATTGCGGAATTCCTGTTTCAATTCCACCGGTTCGTAGATGACGCGCTTGGCTTCATCGTCGTAGCGCACCTCGACGAAGCCGGTCAGCGGAAAGTCCTTGCGCAGTGGATGGCCTTCGAAACCGTAATCGGTCAGAATGCGGCGCAGATCGGGATGGCCTGAGAACAGCACGCCATAGAGATCGTAGGTTTCGCGCTCGAACCAGTCGGCGCCGGGATATATCCCGGTGATCGACGGCACCAGCGTCTCTTCATCGGCCTGGACCTTGATGCGGATGCGGATGTTCTGTTTCGGCGAAAGCAGATGATAGACGACGTCGAAGCGCTTCGCCCGCGACGGATAATCGGCGCCGCAGACGTCGATGATCGAAATGAACTGGCATTTCGGGTCGTCGCGCAGGAAGGTCGTCACCTCGATCAGGTCGCGCGGTTCGACAGAAATGGTGAGCTCGCCATAAGCGAACACCGCCTCGCCGATCCGGCCGATCAGCTTCTCGCCGAGATAGGTCGAGAGGTCATTCAACGCCTGGGTCATGCCGCTCACCGCTCGATCGTGCCGGTGCGGCGGATCTTCTTCTGAAGGAGAAGGATGCCGTAGAGCAGCGCTTCGGCGCTCGGCGGGCAGCCGGGCACGTAGATGTCGACCGGCACGATGCGGTCGCAGCCGCGCACCACCGAATAGGAATAATGATAATAGCCGCCGCCATTGGCGCAGGAGCCCATCGAGATGACGTAGCGCGGCTCCGGCATCTGATCGTAGACCTTGCGCAGCGCCGGCGCCATCTTGTTGGTCAGCGTGCCGGCAACGATCATGATGTCGGACTGGCGCGGAGACGCGCGAGGCGCAACGCCGAACCTCTCCGAGTCATAGCGCGGCATCGAGGTATGGATCATCTCGACGGCGCAGCAGGCGAGGCCAAACGTCATGAACATCAGCGAACCGCTGCGCGCCCAGGTGATCAGCGCCTCGGTCGAGGTGACGAGAAAACCCTTGTCGGCGAGCTCGTTGTTGATCTCCAGGAAGAACGGGTCGTCAGACCCGATCGGCCTGCCGGTGTTGGGGTCGATGAGGCCTTTGGGCTTCGGCGCGACGAGCGTGCCGGAACTGTCGTTCAATCCCATTCCAGCGCTCCTTTTTTCCATTCATAGGCAAAGCCGATGGTCAGCACCGCCAAAAACACCATCATCGACCAGAAACCGAGCATGCCGATCTGGCTGAACGACACCGCCCACGGAAACAGGAAGGCCACCTCCAGATCGAAGATGATGAACAGGATCGACACCAGGTAGAAGCGGATGTCGAACTTCATGCGGGCGTCGTCGAACGAGTTGAAGCCGCACTCATAGGCCGAAAGCTTTTCCGGATCGGGGTTGCGATAGGCCACCAGGAAGGGTGCGGCAAGCAGCGCCAGGCCGACAACCAGCGCCACGCCGATGAACAGGACGATGGGCAGGTACGAACTCAACAATGCGTTCATGCTGCAGCTTTCCGTTGGCGGCCAATCCACTCTGATTACAGCACGGGACCCACTTGCGGAAGCGTGACAGTTTAACCACTGAACCGTTTTAGGGGCTCTATGCTGCAACGCGGCGAGGGTTAGCGCAGCGCTTTCGGCGAAGCAAGTCAAACCTTGTTCAAATCGCGGCGCTGAACGGCATATCCGGGAAAACTGGTCCGATCCGCTCCTGTTTGATTTCCTTCACTTTTCACTCCACTTTTCTCTCCTGACATGGATCCCGCCAAAACCCTGCTAGCATGGCGCGGAATCGCAGGTCCTCTGCTCTGTCTGACATCATCAGGATGCCGCCTTGATAAAGGAAAAAATCTCGCTCGCCATGGCCCGCCGCATCGCGCTGGCGGCACAGGGATTCAATGACCCGCGCCCTACCGGCACGCCCGACCGCCGGCATTTGGCCCGGGTGCTTGCCCGTACCGGCCTGCTGCAGATCGATTCCGTCAGCGCTGTCGTGCGCGCCCATTATATGCCGCTCTATTCGCGGCTTGGCCGCTACAAGCTGGCGCTGCTCGACGACGCCGCCGTGACGCGCAAGCGCCTGGTTTTCGAATATTGGGCACACGAAGCCTCGTTCCTGCCGGTCGAGACCTATCCGCTCATGCGCTGGCGCATGCAGCGGGCCGAGCGCGGCGACGAGATGTATCTGGGGCTGGCGAAATGGGGGCGTGAACGCGTCGCCTACATTGAAGACATCTATCGCGCGGTGGTTGATCGCGGCCCAGTCGCCGCATCCGCTCTCGAAGGCCAGAAAGGCTCCGGCGGCTGGTGGGGCTGGAGCGACGCCAAGCACGCTTTCGAATGGCTGTTCTGGGCCGGCCGCATCACAACGGCGTCGCGTCGCGGCTTCGAGCGGCTTTATGATCTGCCCGAACGCGTGCTGCCGCCGGCGATCCTAGCCCTGCCGGTGCCCTCCGCGGAGGACGCGCATCGCGAATTGCTGCGTATCTCCGCCCGCGCCCACGGCGTTGCGACAGCAGGCGACCTGCGCGACTATTTCCGCCTCTCTCCCGCCGACATCAAGGGCCGGATCGAGGAACTGGTCGAGGCGGGCGAGCTATTGCCGGTACGCGTCGAAGGCTGGGATAAAACAGCCTATCTCCACAAGGACGCCCGTTTTCCGCGCAAGATCGAGGCACGCGCCCTGCTTGCCCCGTTCGATCCGGTCGTCTTCGAGCGGTCGCGCACCGAAAGACTGTTCGACTTCCGCTACCGTATCGAGATCTACACGCCGGCCGAAAAGCGCCAATACGGCTACTATGTGCTGCCTTTCCTGCTCGGCGACAGGATCGTGGCGCGCGTTGACCTCAAGGCCGACCGCCCGGCCGGCGTGCTGCGTGTCCATGCCGCCTACGCCGAACCCGGCGCGCCGGCTGAAACCGCGGCCCAACTCTTCGAGGAACTGAAGCTGATGCAGGGCTGGCTCGGGCTTGAGCGCATCGAGGTGACGGCTGCCGGGGACCTAGGCCAGCCGCTCGCCGATGTTGCCGCCGTAGACGTGCGTTGACACAACTGCCTCCACAAGCCTAAATCCGCTTCAGACGGTCTCCTCTCGGCAAAGGGAGGAGCCAAGAGGGAATGCGGTGCGAGATCGCAAGATTTCAAATCCGCGGCTGTCCCCGCAACTGTAAGCGACGAGCCTCGGCCGAAAACCACTGGGACGTTCCCGGGAAGGCGGCATCAAGGCGATGACCCGCGAGCCAGGAGACCTGCCGTCTAGGACAAAGAATCCGATCGCCTGGCGGGTTTTCCGGGCAAGGAGCCTGATTTGGAACGCGACAGCAGTTTTTTGGCTGAGACAGCGGATTTATTGTCCGGCCATGGCGATTCCCTGGCCGGCGTTACCGTGATCGTCTGCTCTTCCTGCCGCGACGAAACCGGCTCGGACGCTCATCCTCGCGCCGGCGAGTTGCTCGCCGAGGACACGCGCAGCGCCGCCTCCGGCGAAAATATCCGCATCCGCAGCGTCGAGTGCCTCGGCAACTGCAAGCGCCGGCTCAGCGCCGCCATCCTGCGCGACGGCTGCTGGAGCTATGTCTTCGGCGATCTGACCACGACCAGCGGCGCCGACCTCGTCGCCGGCGCAAAGCTCTTCGCCACCTCGACGGACGGTCTCATTCCATGGCGCGGCCGCCCCGATTGCCTGAAGCGCGGCCTTGTGGCTCGAATCCCTCCCCTCGACCTTTTGAAGGATCAGATATGACCGCTTCCGTCTCCCGCGTGCCCTGCACCGTCGTCACCGGCTTTCTCGGCGCCGGCAAGACGACGCTGATCCGCCATCTGCTCGAAAATGCCAAAGGCAAGCGGCTGGCCATCATCGTCAACGAGTTCGGCGACATCGGCATCGACGGCGAGATTCTCAAGGGCTGCGGCATTGAAACTTGCCCCGAGGAAAACATCGTCGAACTGGCCAATGGCTGCATCTGCTGCACCGTCGCCGACGATTTTGTCCCCGCGCTGGACCAGATCCTGTCGCTGACGCCGAGGGTCGACCATATCCTGATCGAAACCTCCGGCCTCGCTCTGCCCAAGCCGCTGGTCCAGGCCTTCCAATGGCCGTCGGTGAAGAGCCGGGTGACGGTCGACGGCGTCATTGCCGTGGTCGACGGACCGGCCCTGGCCGATGGCCGCGTCGCCAATGACATGGACGCCCTGCGGGCGCAGCGCGCGCAGGACGAGACGTTTGACCATGACGATCCGGTCGAGGAGGTGTTCGAAGACCAACTCGCTTGCGCCGACCTGATCATATTGTCGAAGAGCGACCTGATGGACGCCGCCGGCTCGGCCCGCGCCAATGCCGTCATCGGCAAGCACGTGGCGCGCGCGGTGAAGATCGTGCCGACCTCACAAGGCAAGGTCGATCCGTCTGTGCTGCTCGGCCTCGGCCTCGCCGTCGAGGACGACATCGAGAACCGCAAGACCCATCACGATGACGAACTCGACCACGAGCATGACGATTTCGATTCGTTCGTCATCGACATCGCGTCGGTGTCCAATCCGGACGAGCTGGCACAGCGCGTCGCCACGGCTGCGGAGGAAGAAAACGTGCTGCGCGTCAAGGGTTTCGTCGAGGTCGGTGGCAAGCCGATGCGACTCTTGCTGCAGGCGGTCGGTCCGCGCGTCAACCATTATTACGACCGCGCCTGGACCGCAGAAGACGATCGCCGCTCGCGCCTCGTCGTCATCGGACTGAAAGGGCTGAACCGCCCGGCCATCGAGCGTATACTCGCCGGCTGACAAAGCACGAACCGCGATGCACATCCTCACCACCACATCCGCCTCGCTCGACGATCTCGCCGAGCCTGTTGATCTCAGGCAAACGCCTGCGGATGTCGTGGCGCTGTCCTTCACCGACAGCGACCTGGCAGGGTTGGCGGCGGCGTGGAAGGCAGATGCGGATCGCTTGCCGTCGATGCGGCTCGCGGCCTTGCGCGATCTGCGCCATCCGATGTCCGTAGACCTGTGGATCGACAGCGTTGCCCGGCACGCCAAGGTTATCCTGGTCCGCATCCTCGGCGGCTATGAGTGGTGGCGCTATGGCTGCGGCCAGCTTGCCTCGACCGCCCGGGCGCGCGGCATAAAACTGGCGCTGCTGCCCGGCGAATGCCGCGACGAGGATTTGCGGCTGATCGAATGCTCGACGTTGCCGCGCGAAGAGCTCGATGGATTGCTCGACTATTTCCGCGAAGGCGGCCCGGCAAATATGACGGCGCTGGTGCAGAGGCTGGCGCGACTGGCGGGGCAAGACGCGGCTGTCGCCGAACCGGTCAGCGTGCCGAAAGTCGGCTACTATCAACCAGGACTAGGCGTCGTACAGCGCGACGTTCCCCTCCCCCTCGAGGGGAGGGTCCGGCCGCAGGCCGGGGGTAGGGTCCTCTCTGAAGCGTGCCAACACTTTGAAGCGCGCCAACAGAAAGCGTCGAGCACTTCCGCAACGACCCCACCCGGCCCTGCGGGCCACCCTCCCCTCGAGGGGGAGGGAGAGGTCGCCCCCGTCATCCCAATCCTCTTCTACCGTTCGATGCTGCTCGCCGCCGATGTCGCGCCCATCGACGCGCTTTTTGAAGCGCTGACAGCGCGCGGCATGGTTCCCGTGCCGATCTTCGTCTCCAGCCTCAAGGACCCCGCGTCGCTCGCCTTCGTCGAGACCGTGCTTGCATCGTTGAAGCCTGCCGCAATCATCACCGCGACCGCCTTCGCCTCGGGCGCCGAGCCCGGCGTCGAAACCCTATTCGACCGCGCCGGCGTGCCGGTGTTCCAGGTGATCGTCGCGACGACACGCCGCGACACTTGGCAAAACAATCAGCGAGGCCTTGCGCCCGCCGACCTCGCCATGCATGTCGTCCTGCCGGAACTCGACGGCCGCATCCTCGCCGGCGCCATTTCGTTCAAGAGCGAAAGCGAGACCGATCCCGCATTGGCCTTCCGCGCCCTCGCCAACCGGCCGGAGCCGGACCGCGTGGCGCAGGTGGCGAACCGTGTCGAAGCCTTCGTGCGCCTGCAGCGCACGCCGCGCGCCGAACGCAAGCTCGCCATCCTGATCCCCGATTATCCGAGCGCCCCCGGCCGCACCGGCTACGCCGTTGGCCTCGACGTGCCGTCCAGCGTGCTGGCGATGCTGCATGACCTGAGAGAGCAGGGCTACGCCGTTGAAGGAATTCCGCAAACGCCGCGTGAGTTGCTTGAGGTGCTGGAGCGCGGCGGCGAAGAATTGGGTCTGGCGGACTATCTGGCCTTCTCCACAGAATTGCCGACGGCGGCAATCACTGCGGTGGAGGCGGCTTGGGGGAAGGCTGAAGATGAGACAGGTTTGCGCGAGGGGGGTGTTCAAGCGCCTACGGCAAAATTCCCCTTCCGCGCAGCCACCTTCGGCAACGTCACCGTGGCGCTGGCTCCCGATCGCGGGCGTTCGGCCGACCGCCGTGCCGACTATCACGACCCGACGCTGCCGCCGCGCCATGCGCTTATCGCTTTTGGTCTCTGGCTGCGCAAGTCCCTCGGCGTCCATGCCCTCGTCCATGTCGGTGCGCATGGCACGCTGGAATGGCTGCCCGGCAAAACCGTCGCGCTTAGCGAAGCCTGTTTTCCCGAGATCGTCACCGGCGCCCTGCCCGTCATTTATCCCTTCATCGTCTCCAACCCAGGCGAGGCAGCACAAGCCAAGCGGCGCATTGCCGCCGTCACGCTTGGCCATCTGCCGCCGCCGCTGACCGGCGCCGGGCTGGACGAAAACCAGCACAGGCTTGAACGACTGGTCGACGAATATGCCCAGGCCGACGGGCTCGACCGCCGCCGCCGCGACCGGCTGGCGAAGCTGATCGTCGAAACCGCCCAAACGACCGGGCTCGCGTCCGAGGCGGGTGTCGCCGGAACCGACGCCCCCGACGAAGCGCTGCGTCGCATCGACGCCTGGCTCTGCGATCTCAAGGATTTCGCCATCAAGGACGGCCTGCACATCTACGGCCGCTCGCCCAATGGCGAGGCCGATCCACTGCGGCGGCAAAGCGCGGCAGCCGAGCAAGCCGCACTGCTTGCCGCCCTCGACGGCCGCCACGTCCCCGCCGGTCCCGCTGGCGCGCCGGCGCGTGGCCGGCGCGATGTGCTGCCCACCGGCCGCAATTTGTTCACCGCCGACCCGCGCACCATGCCGACGCCGACATCCTTCGATCTCGGCAGGGCGGCGGCCGACGAGGTCTTGCGCGGCTACATGCAATCGCATGGCGACTGGCCGCGCTCGCTGGTTATCGATCTCTGGGGCTCGGCCTCGCTGCGCACCGGTGGCGAAGAGATCGCGCAAGGCCTGGCGCTGATGGGCTGCCGGCCGCAATGGGATTCCGTCACCGGCCGCGTCACCGGCATCGAGGTGCTGCCGCCGGCAGCGCTCGGCCGCCCGCGTGTTGACGTCACCTGGCGCATTTCAGGCCTGTTCCGCGACATGTTCCCGACCCAGATCGCGCTGATCGACGCTGCAGCCAACGCCGTCGCCGCCCGCGACGAGGACGCGTCGGAAAACCCGCTTGCCGCCAAGACTCGCGCCGACGGCAAGATCAGCCCACGCATTTTCGGCACCTCGCCCGGCACCTACGGCGCCGGCGTCGAGGACTTATTGTCGAGCGGCGACTGGGCGGGGCGCGAAGAGATCGGCCGCGCCTATCTCGACGCCACCTCGCATGCCTATGGCGGCGCAGAGGGCGAAGGGGTTTCGGTACCCGGCGCGTTCGAGGGCCGCATCGCCGAGGCCGACCTTCTCGTCCACACCGGCGACGATCCCGGCCGCGACATCCTCGAAGGCTCGGCCGATGTCGCCTTCATCGGCGGCTTTTCGGCAGCCCTTGCAACACTCGGCAAGAACGCCGACGTCATCGTCCTCGACACCACGGACCCGCAAAAGCCAAAGCCACGCTCGGTGAGCGAGGCCGTGTCGCGCGTCGTGCGGGCGCGTGCCGTCAATCCACGCTTCATCGCCGGCCAGATGCGGCACGGGCCGCGCGGCGCCTCGGAATTCGCCGAGACCGTCGACCGGCTGGTCGGTTTTGCCGAAACCACAAATGCCATATCAGGCACGCTGATCGAAGCCGTGCACGACGCCTATCTCGGCGACCCCGTGGTCCGCGCCTTCATACTGCGCGAGAACCCGGTGGCGGCGAAAGTCATCGCCGAGCGCTTATTGTCGGCACGGCGGCGCGGTCTCTGGCATCCGCTGCGCAATTCAATCGATAACGATCTCGCGGCACTGATTGCCGAAGCGCAAGCGCTGGGGGTGGCGGCATGAACGCCTTCTCCCGCCGCGGCGCCTGCCCCGCTTTGTCGGCGCCGATGGAAACCGGCGACGGGCTGCTGGTGCGGCTCAACCCCATTGCTGGAGGCCCGATTGCTGGAGGATTGTCGCCGAAGTCGTTGATCAGACTCGGTGAATCGGCTCTGCGGCAGGGCAACGGCATCATGGAAGTGACCGCCCGCGGCAGCCTGCAAATACGCGGCCTGACGCCCGAAAGCGCCCGGCTGCTGGCGACGGAGGTCGATGCGCTAGGCATCGCGGTGCGCATCGGCGTGCCGGTCGAGACCGGCCCACTTGCGGGGCTCGACCCCGAAGAGATCGCCGACCCGCGCCCGCTGGCGGAGCGGATTCGCAAAACCATCGAGGCGGCCGGGCTGACGCAACGCCTCGGGCCGAAGGTTTCGGTCGTTGTCGATGGTGGCGGTCAGCTTGGCATAGGTACGGTGAGCGCCGATGTCAGGTTGGTCGCCACGCGGAAGCACGAGGGAACTCGATGGCGCGTGTCCGTCGCCGGAGATGCACAGGGTGCGACGCCGCTCGCCGTGGGCGAGGAAGATGCGGCCTGTGACATCGCCCTCGCCATTCTAAGGATGATTGCCGAAAAAGGCCGCGATGCCCATGCGCGGGATTTGACGGAGAGACAGCTGAGATCTCTGGCAAATTGGCGTTCCGTCGCGCCCCCCTCTGTCCTGCCGGACATCTCCCCCACAGGGGGGGAGATTGCGCCCTCGTCTCAGCTTTCGCCAATCGCAAAGGATGCTAAGGGTGAGCCGCCGGCGAAGCTGCCGATCTCCCCCCAAGTGGGGGAGATGTCCGGCAGGACAGAGGGGGGCGCGACGGATCGCCGGCCCATCGGAGTTTTCGACTTGGCTGCAGCCGGAACCGCCCTCGGCATCGGCCTGCCCTTCGGCAGCATGCCGGCGGACCAAATCATCGCTCTCGTGCAGAGTGCCCTCACCCTTGGCGCAACCGAAGTCCGCTCGGCGCCGCAGCGCGCGCTGCTTTTCCTTGGCCTTGCGCCAGCCGCCTGCCTGCTGCTTCAGCAAGCCGCCGCAACCCTCGGCTTCGTCATCGACGCTGCCGATCCGCGCACCAGGATCGCCGCCTGCCCCGGCGCACCGGCTTGTGCCTCCGGCCGCATCGCGACGCGCGAAATCGCCGAGACCATCGCCGTGGAAAACCGCGACATCCTCGATTCTTCCTTGACGCTGCACATCTCCGGCTGCGCCAAGGGCTGCGCCCATCCCGGTCCGGCGGCACTGACATTGGTCGGCGGCGAAAACGGAGCCGGACTTGTCGTGGACGGGACGGCAAAGGCACTGCCCGCCGGATACAGGCCGGGCTACGACGTCGCGCACGGCATCGGCCGCGTTGCAACGGCAATCCGCAGCGCACGATATCCCGGCGAAACCACTGCTGCCTGCCTGGCAAGGCTTGGCACGGCCGGCATCACCGAAATCTACCGACAGGAATGAGCATGCCCGCCCAGAACTCCATCGCCTACGACTACATCCATGATGGTACGGCGATCTATGAGCGCTCTTTCGCCATCATCCGCGCCGAGGCCGACCTGTCGCGCTTTTCCGAGGCCGAGGCCGACGTCGCTATCCGCATGATCCATGCATGCGGCCAGGTCGAGGCTTGCAGGCACTTCGTTTTCTCGAGCGATTTCGTAGCCGCCGCGCGCACGGCGCTGGGGGCCGGCGCGCCGATCTTCTGCGACGCTCAGATGGTCTCGCATGGCGTCACCCGTGCCCGGCTGCCGGCCGGCAACGAGGTGATCTGCACGCTGCGCGATCCCCGGACCGCCGATATCGCGAAAAGGATCGGCAACACCCGCTCGGCCGCGGCCATCGACCTGTGGGGTGAGCGCATGGGTGGTTCGGTCGTCGCCATCGGCAATGCGCCGACCGCCCTGTTTTATCTGCTGGAAAGGCTGCGCGACGGCGCGCCCAAGCCAGCGGCAATCATCGGCATGCCGGTCGGTTTCGTCGGTGCCGCCGAATCGAAGGCTGCGCTGGCCGAAAATTCCTATGGCGTGCCCTACGCCATCGTGCGCGGCAGGCTCGGCGGCAGCGCCATGACCGCCGCAGCCCTCAACGCTTTGGCGAGGCCGGGCCTATGAACGCGATCGCAAAAGGTCGACTGGTCGGCGTCGGCACCGGTCCCGGCGACCCCGAACTTTTGACGCTGAAGGCGGTGCGCGCGCTGGCCGAGGCCGATGTCGTTGCGCATTTCGCCAAGCGCGGCAACAACAGCAATGCGCGCGCCATCGTCGGCGTCCATTTTCGCCCTGATTTGATAGAGTTGCCGCTGCTTTATCCAGTGACCACCGAAATTAACAAGGATCACAGCGATTACCGCTCGCAGATCACCGATTTCTACGAGGAATCGGCCGAAAAGGTCGCCGCGCACCTCAGCGCCGGCAGGATGGTCGCGGTGCTTTCGGAAGGCGACCCGCTTTTCTACGGCTCCTACATGCATCTCCACATCAGGCTGGCGCACCGCTTCCCGACCGAAGTCATTCCCGGCATCACCGCCATGTCCGGCTGCTGGTCGGCAACCGGTCTGCCGATCGTCCAGGGCGACGACGTGCTGACCGTGCTGCCCGGCACAATGAGCGAATTCGAGCTGACCCGCCGCCTCGCCGATACCGATGCCGCCGTGATCATGAAGGTCGGCCGCAACCTGCCCAAGATCCGGCGCGCACTGGAAGCCACCGACAAGCTGGCTCGGGCAATCTACGTGGAACGCGGCACCATGCCCGGCGGCGTCTCGATGCGGCTTGCCGACAAGCAGGACGACCAGGCGCCCTATTTCGCCATCGTGCTGGTGGCCGGCTGGTCCGGCCGTCCCGAAGCATTGATGGAGGCGGGGGTATGAGCGGCCGCCTGACCGTCATCGGCCTCGGGCCCGGCAATGCCGACCAGATGACGCCGGAAGCAAGCCGCGCCGTTGCCGAGGCAAAATTCTTCTACGGCTACAAGCCCTATCTCGACCGGCTCGAGCTGCGCCCGGACCAGATTCGTGTCGCCTCCGACAATCGCGAGGAACTCGCCCGTTCCAGGGACGCGCTGCTGAAGGCCGCCGAAGGCCACGAGGTTGCGGTCGTATCGGGCGGCGACCCCGGCGTGTTCGCCATGGCGGCGGCCGTCTGTGAGGCGATCGAGGCAGGGCCGGCCGAATGGTGCGCGGTCGACATCGCCATCGTGCCCGGCATCACCGCCATGCTCGCCGTCGCCGCCCGCATCGGCGCGCCGCTCGGCCATGATTTCTGCGCCATCTCGCTGTCCGACAATCTGAAGCCGTGGGAACTGATCGAACTGCGCCTGTTGGCTGCGGCCGGCGCCGGCTTCGTCATCGCGCTGTATAATCCGATCAGCAAGGCGCGCCCCTGGCAGCTAGGCCGCGCCTTCGAATGCCTTGCCGCGATCCTGCCCGGCACCACGCCGGTCATCTTCGGCCGCGCCGCCGGCCGCCCCGACGAGCGCATCGAGGTTTTCCTGCTGGCGGACGTCGACGCGCAAAGAGCCGACATGGCGACCTGCATCATCATCGGCTCGCCGGAAACCCGAATCATCAAGCGCGGCGAGCGGCAGGTCCTGGTCTATACGCCGCGTTCGGCAGCGGGCTCGAGGACATGATCGACCATCGCGGCAAGGACTTCGACGGTGTCAGCCGACGCAACGTCCGGCAGCGCCGGCCTGCGGATCATGACCACCTCAAGACCCAGCGCCCGCGCTGCCGCGATCTTGCCGTAGGTCGCCTCGCCGCCGCTGTTCTTGGAAACGACGACATCTATGTGATGTTCCTGAAGCAGAGCCTGTTCGTCCGCCTCCGGGAATGGCCCGCGCGCCTGCAGGTACGCCGCATTCGGCACCGCGAGTTCCGGTTCAACAGGATCGACGCTGCGGATGACATAATGATGCTGAGGTGCGGCCTCAAAGGCGGCGACTTCTTGCCGGCCGAGCGCCAGCAACACGCGGCGCGGCATCGGTCCCAGCGCTTTGACTGCATCGACAACGGTATCGACCAGGACCCAGCGGTCGCCTTCGACCCTCTCCCAGCCTGGGCGTCTAAGCGCCATGATCGGCACGCCGGATCGGCGCGCCGCCTCCGCCGCATTGGCGGAGATTTGCGCCGCATAGGGATGCGTGGCGTCAATCAGCAGGTCAATGCGTGTTTCGCTGAGATACGCCGCCAGCCCGTCGACGCCGCCAAAGCCGCCGACCCGCACCGGCACCCCTTGCGCGACAGGGTTTTCGGTGCGGCCCGCCAGCGACAGCGTGATCGAGATATCCGTGCGCGCGGCCAGCTTTCCGGCCAGTTGCCGGGCTTCGGTGGTTCCGCCGAGGATCAGAATGCGGTGGGTCATCATGCCTGCTGAAGCTCAATCGCGCGCCGCCGTGCTCACTCCAAAATGGCTCACGATCGTCGGCATCGGCGAGGACGGTGTAGCGGGTGTCGGCGACGAGGCCAAGCGGTTGATTGCAGAGGCGGAATTCGTCTTCGGCGGCAAACGCCACCTTGCCCTTGTCGCCTCGCTCGTCAAAGGTGAAGCGCGCGCCTGGCCGGCCCCTTTCGATGCCGAGATGCGCGACGTGCTGGCGCTCGCCGGCAGACGCGTCTGTGTGCTGGCCTCCGGCAATCCGTTCTTCCACGGTGTCGGCGTCACTCTAGCCCGCAAGGTGGCGGTGGAGGATATGCGGGTGATCCCCGCGCCCTCGGCCTTCTCGCTGGCCGCTTCCCGCCTGGGCTGGGCGCTGCAGGATGTCGAGACCGTCTCGCTGCATGGCTGCCCGCTCGACCTGATCCGGCCTTTGCTGCATCCCGCCATTCGCATTCTCGCGCTGACCTCGGACGGCGATGCGCCGGGAGCGATTGCCCGTCTCATGACCGAGCTCGGCTTCGGCGCGTCGCGGCTGACCGTGCTGGAGGCGCAGGGCGGGCCGAATGAAGGACTGCGCACAGCTCGGGCCGACGCCTTCGATCTTGAAAAGATCAATCCGCTCAACGTGCTCGCGATCGAAGTTGATTCGACTCCGCAAGCACGCATCCTGCCGCTGACGGCGGGCCTTGCCGATCATTTGTTCGAGCATGACGGCCAGATCACCAAGCGCGAGATCCGCGCCATCACCCTGTCCGCCCTCGCCCCCAGGCGCGGCGAATTGCTGTGGGATATCGGGGCTGGCTCAGGCTCGATCGGCATCGAGTGGATGCTGGCCCATCCCTCCATGCGCGCCATAGCCGTTGAGGCCGATCCGGCCCGCGCCGCCCGCATCCGGCGCAACGCTGCTGCCTGCGGGGTTCCCGGTCTCGCCGTCGTCAAAGGTGCGGCACCGCAGGCTCTTGCCGGACTGGAAACGCCGGCTGCGATCTTCATCGGCGGTGGCGGCAGCGATGCCGGCGTGCTGGACGGCGCGATCGATGCCTTGTCCGCCGGCGGCCGCCTCGTCGCAAACGCCGTTACGCTGGAGATGGAGGCGCTGCTGCTTTCCCGTCACGCCGCGCTCGGCGGCGAGCTCACCCGCATCGCCATGTCCCGTGCTTCGCCAGTTGGTTCGATGCAGGCCTGGCGGCCGGCTATGCCGGTCACCCAATGGAGCTGGATCAAGCCATGATGGTCGCGGGCATCGGCAGCCGCAAAGGCGTCAGCGCAAGAGACGTGCTAGCCGCGATAGAAACCGCGCTGGAAGCGCACGGATTGGCGCTGACGGCGCTTTCGGCACTCGCCACCGCTTCTCTCAAGCGTGACGAAAACGCAATCTCCGCCGCCGGACGACAACTCCGCCTTCCGGTGATCGTTATCGAAGAGGACGAGCTCGAAGCCGTATCGTCCCAGACAACCAGCAATTCCGACCTGTCGCAGGCGCATGCCGGCACGCCGTCGGTTTCCGAAGCCTCCGCGCTTGCTGCTGCCGGCAAAGGCGCGAAACTGCTCGGGCCGCGCACCGTGCTCGGTCCTGTCACCTGCGCCATCGCCATCAGCGGAGACGCGGCATGACCGTCCATTTCATCGGCGCCGGTCCAGGTGCTGCCGACCTGATCACCTTGCGCGGCAGCAGGCTGCTGGCGAGCTGTCCGGTCTGCCTCTATGCCGGATCGATCGTCGCGCCGGAGCTGTTGCAGCACTGCGCGCCCGGAACGAGGTTGATCGACACCGCGCCGATGTCGCTCGACGAGATCGAGGCGGAATATCTGGCAGCTCACGAGGCCGGCCATGATGTCGCCCGCCTGCATTCCGGCGATCTTTCGGTATGGAGCGCAGTTGCCGAGCAGATCCGCCGGCTGGAGAAGCATGGTATCCCTTATACGCTGACGCCAGGCGTGCCGTCCTTCGCCGCCGCGGCGGCAGCGCTGCGCCGCGAGCTGACCATTCCAGAAGTCGCGCAAAGCCTGGTGCTGACCCGCATCTCCGGCCGCGCCTCGAAAATGCCGCCCGGCGAAACCCTGGCCGGCTTCGGCCGCACCGGCGCCACGCTCGCAATCCACCTCGCCATCCATGCCGTCGACCGTGTGGTCGCCGAGCTGACGCCCTACTACGGCGCCGACTGTCCGGTCGCGGTCGTCTTCCGCGCCTCCTGGCCGGACGAACGCGTGCTGACCGGCACGCTGGCGACAATTGAAGCGCAATTGGCTGCCGACCCGATGGAGCGCACGGCGATCATCTTCGTCGGCCGCTCGCTGGCGGCGGAAGACTTTGGCGAAAGTTCACTTTACGACGCCCACTACCAGCGGCGTTTTCGCGGGCGGGACAGATTGTGAGCGGCGGCGGCAACAGAAACGAAACCAACACGGTCGAGCAGGCGCTCGCCCGGCTGAACTTCAAGCCGCGCAAGCTGGAGCCCGGCCATGTCTGGCTGGCCGGCGCCGGCCCCGGTGATCCCGGCTGCCTGACGCTGGAAGTGCTGGCCGCCCTCGGACAGTGCGACGCGCTGGTCTATGATGCGCTGGTCTCGCCCGAAGTCGTCGCCGTCGCCGAGGGCGCGGAACTGTTCTATGCCGGCAAGCGCGGTGGCAAGCCATCGATGAAGCAGGACGACATCACCGATCTGCTGGTCCGGCTGGCGCGCGAGGGACGGCGCGTCGTCCGACTGAAGGGCGGCGATCCCTATGTTTTCGGGCGTGGCGGCGAAGAGGCGCTGGCGCTGGCAGGGGAAACCATCCCATTCCGCATTCTGCCTGGCCTGACGTCCGGCCTCAGCGCGCTGGCTGCCACCGGCATTCCCGGCACGATGCGCGGCATCAACAAGGCGCTTATTCTGGCGACCGGCCATGCCGCCGGCACCGATGACGATCTCGACTGGGCGGCCATCGCCCGTACCGGCCAGCCGGTGGTCATCTATATGGGCATGGCCAATCTGCCGCTGATCGCCGCCTCGCTGCTCGAGGGCGGACTGGCGCCTTCGACGCCCGCCGCGGTGATCGTCGCTGCGACGACACCGCAGGAACGGATCGTCATCGCCACGCTCGCGACCATTGCCGAGGAAGCGGCGGCAGCCGGCTTGACCTCGCCGGCGCTGATTGTCATTGGCGGCATCGTCGCGATGCGCGCTGCACTGGCGGGTGAGCCATGACCCGCGCGATCATCATCGGCGCGCCGCGCTCGGGCTCGGGCAAGACCAGCGTCACCATCGGCATTTTGCGCGCCCTCGCCCGGCGTGGCCTGAAAGTACGCGGCGCCAAATCCGGCCCCGACTATATCGATCCCGGCTTCCACACCGCCGCCACGGGCTTGTCCGGCGTCAATCTGGACAGCTGGGCGATGCCGCCCGCACTGCTCAACGCGCTGGCCGGCGAAGCGACCGAGGACGCCGACTTCATCTTCCTCGAAAGCGCCATGGGCTTGTTCGACGGGATCCCTGCTGCTCCAGGCCGTACTGGCTCGGCGGCCGACCTCGCCCGGCTCTACGCCCTGCCGGTGCTGCTGGTGCTCGACGTCTCCGGTCAGTCGACCACGGCGGCGGCCGTCGCCAAGGGTTTTGCCACCTACGATCCGGATGTGCGCATGGCCGGCGTCGTGCTCAACCGGCTGGGCAGCGAGCGCCATCGCCGGCTTTGCGGCGATGCCATCGAAGCGCTCGGCCTGCCCGTCGTCGGCGCCATCCTGCGCGATCCCTCGCTCAACCTGCCCGAGCGCCATCTCGGCCTCGTCCAGGCCGGCGAATATGAGAATCTGATGGCGCATCTCGACCGCCTGGCCGACATGGTCGAGCGCTCGCTCGACCTCGACGCGATCATGGCGCTGGCGGCCCCTTTCACGCCGGCGCCCGGCAACTTCGGCGACGCGCTGCCGCCGCCAGGCCAACGCATTGCGTTGGCCGAGGACGCCGCCTTTACCTTCCTCTATCCGCATGTCGCCGCGCATTGGCGCAAGGCCGGCGCCGAGATCGTCCCATTCTCGCCGCTCGCCGATGAAGCGCCCGGCGACAATTGCGATGTCTGCTGGCTGCCCGGCGGCTATCCCGAGCTCCACGCCGGCCGCCTCGCCGCCGCCGCGAATTTCAGGGCGGGCATGGCGAGGTTCGCCGCCACGCGGCCGGTGCATGGCGAGTGCGGCGGCTTCATGGTGCTCGGCGAGGCGCTCGAGGACGCATCGGGCGAGACGCATCTGATGCTTGGCCTGCTCGGCCATTCGGCCAGCTTCGCCAAGCGCAAGATGAACCTCGGCTACCGAGAGGCACGGCTGCGTTCCGAGTGTCCGCTCGGCAGCCAAGGCACGCTGATCCGCGGCCACGAATTCCACTACGCGCAGATGATCGCGACTGGCAATGACGAGCCGCTGGCCGACCTCGCCGACGGTCAAGGCAATCCGCTCGGCCCCTCCGGCTACCGGCGCGGCAATGTCAGCGGCACGTTCTTTCATGCCATTGCGAGGGGCGAGAGCATGATCCCGAAAAGTGGTAGCCGGTTTTCGGAATAGATCATGCTCAAACTCCAGATCCCCTCGCAACGGCAGATCCTCGAAGACGTCGCGCTTTGCCTCGTCTTCTTCACCCGGCTGCCGCTGCCCGGAACCGACTTCCGCGGCCGCAGCCTTGCCGCCGCGATCTGGGCGGCGCCCGTGGCCGGCCTCGCCGTCGCTCTCGTCGGTGCGCTGGTCTACGCCGTCGGCACAAGGCTCGGCCTGGCCGGAGGGTCTGCCGCCGCATTGACCCTTGCGGCGATCTTGCTCGCCACCGGCTGCCTGCATGAGGACGGGCTTTCGGATGTCGCCGACGGTTTTGGCGGCGGCAAGACACGCGACAGAAAGCTGGAGATCATGCGCGACAGCCGCATCGGTGCCTACGGCGCTTGTGCGCTTGCTGTCTCGCTGCTGATCCGCTGGAGCGTGCTCTCGGAACTCGCCGGCCCGGCTCATGTCTTCTTGGCCCTCATTACCGCGCATGCCGCGTCGCGCGGTCTGCTCGGCGCCTTCATGCACCTGCTGCCGCCGGCCCGCAGCGACGGCCTTTCGGCCGAAGCGGGCACCGTTTCCGCCGAAACCGCTGGTATCGGTGCCATGCTTAGCGCGGTCGCGCTGCTGGCGCTTGGGCTCGGCGGCGCCTTCACAGCACTCATCCTGCTCGGTCTGTTATTCGCCGCCTTCCGCGCGCTTTGCCTCAACCAGATCGGCGGCCAAACCGGCGACACCGTCGGCGCCCTTCAGCAGCTCGGCGAGATCGCGATCCTGCTCGTCGCTTCCGTTTCCCTATCCTGACTCTGTTTCGGAGATTTTGCCCCCATGCCTTTCAAATCACTCGATGAACTGCGTGCCGCCTGCCTCGACCTGCCTGCAGGCAGCGACGCCGCGGCCAACGCCGTCGCCCGCCGCCAGGACACGCTGACCAAGCCGCAAGGCAGCCTCGGCCGGCTGGAGACAATTGCCGCCTGGCTGGCGTGCTGGCAGGGCCGCGACATGCCAAAACTCGACCGCGTCAAGGTCTTCGTCTTCGCCGGCAATCACGGCGTCACCGCGCAAGGGGTGTCGGCCTTCCCCCCGGAAGTCACCGTGCAGATGGTGGCGAATTTCGCCGGCGGCGGCGCCGCCATCAACCAGCTTGCCCGCATCGCCGGCGCGGAGCTGGACATCATCCCGCTCGACCTCGATCACCCGACCGGCGATTTCACGCAAGAGCCCGCAATGGACGACGACGCCTTCCTGTCCGCCGTCTCGGCCGGCTACGACGCGGTCAGCAAGGATCTCGACCTGGTCTGCTTCGGCGAAATGGGCATCGGCAACACCACGCCGGCGGCGGCCATTTCAACCGCCCTGTTCGGCGGCGGCGCGGAAAGATGGACCGGGCGCGGCACCGGCGTCGACGACGCCGGCCTGGTGCGCAAGATCACCGCCATCGAGGCCGGCCTCAAACGCCACGCCGAGGCTCTCACTGATCCCCTGAAGGTAGCAGCGGCCCTCGGCGGCCGCGAATTTGCCGCGATCTTTGGTGCGACGCTGGCGGCGCGCCATCTCGGCGTGCCGGTATTGCTCGACGGCTTCGTCTGCACCGCCGCCGCGGCACCCTTGGCAGCGCTGCACCCCGCTGGCCTCGCCCACACGCTGGCAGCCCACGTCTCGGCCGAATCCGGCCATCGCCGCCTGCTCGAAGCGCTTGAACTGCCGCCGCTGCTCGATCTCGGCATGCGGCTCGGCGAAGGCTCCGGCGCCTGCCTCGCCGTCAACATTGTTCGTTCAGCGCTCGAATGCCACGCCCGCATGGCGAGCTTTGCGGAGGCTGGTGTTTCGGAGAAGTGAGGACCAGATGGCTGCGATGAATGAACCGCCATATCCTTTTCGTGACCCGAAGCAGGGCCTTCGCGAAATCTATGCGCGAATTGTCCGCGATTTCGATCGGAAGGCTGGGGCCTTTGCCGGGCTCACATACAGTTCACCATGGATGTTGGCCACGGAGGATTGGGCTGAACGATCAGGCCATTCGGTCGAGGACCTATGCGAGATGATTTCTCAAAAGCGGATTTGCTACTTTTCCAAGGAACCCGCGGATCCAGAAACCGTCCAGATTTTTGAGGATTTTCGCAACGCCGCTGAGGAGTGGAGAGAAGAGACCGGCTACGCTGATCTGCCCACGCGCCTCACCCCCGAGATAAGAAGATTTACGAATTACAAGGAGTTAAAAGCACACACGTGGAGACTGTGGAGTTCCATGGGGCTGGATAGACCGTCACACGATTATTTTCTTCGTGACCTCAGCTTTAGGGGCATGATGGAAGATGCTTTTGGCCACGAGGTTCTAGTCGGGATGAAACTAAAGCTTGGATATGGTGGGCCTATCCGGCTGGATTTTCACTTTCCTTACTACGCAGACGATGAACCTACATCCTTTGGACTGGGCGGTCTCTCGGGCGAGGCGCTATTCAATGCACTTCGACTGCCCAGGCATCCTGAACTCGAATGGATCGCAGGCAGAGCAAAACAAACTTCGATGCCGTCGACGGCGTGATAGCCATAACGCGAGCAATCCTGACCTATCTGAGGCCCACCATCCAATAGTCGGGCGAGCCGAGCGCAGCTGGCTGATACGTGCAAACCTGCAAAACGCCGTCTCGCGTTCCCAGCTCGTTAAAGTCTTTCCACCAAATCCTAGGGATTTTTGGTGGGTGCGCACAGGATTGAACTGTGGACCCGCTGATTAAGAGTCAGCTGCTCTACCAACTGAGCTACGCACCCACTCGGCCGGTAAAACCGGCGTTGGCGGGCATATAGCCGCCGACATCCGCCATGTCCAGCCCCGTGGTATTCATTTCCCGACAAATCGCCGAAGTGCCGAGGTCGTCAAACAAAAAGCCTGCCTTCCGCCACCTTCACCGCATGGCCGCCGATGCGGGCGGCCGCCAGTTTGCCGCCTTCGACATTCAGTTCGAGGCGAATGCGCGAAGGCCGGCCCATCTCCAGCCCCTGCTCGATCCACAGTTGTGAAACGCCGTCGGTCGGGCCGTCGAAATGCATCGCGCCGGCGAACGCGGCCGCCGCTGAGCCGGTCGCCGGGTCTTCGTAGGACGGATTGCCGGGCACCATCATGCGGACATGGAAGGCACTGTCATGGTGCACCGTCTCGCGGCAATAGACATAGGGGCTGGCGAAGGCCCATTCGCTCTTGCGTGGTGCGAGCTCCGACCACGCCTGGTTGTCCAGCCTGATCCGGGCGGCCGCCTCCAGATTGGCGACGGGGATGGTCACGTAGGGCACGCCCGCCGACCAGAATGAAACGCGGTGGTTCTCGAAGCCGATCTCGTGCGGCCCAAGGCCAAGGGCCGCGCCGATCGCCTCGGGATCGGCCGACAATTCCAGCTGCGCCGGCAGTTTCGCCAAGTCGAACTCGGCAAAGGTCGAACCATCGTGCTTGCTGACAGCGCAGCGCACCGGGCCGATATTCTCCTCGAGCACGAAGATGCCGGCGGCCTCTCCCGCCATTTCGGCGAGCGCTATCGCCGAGCCGACGGTTGGGTGGCCGGCGAACGGCATTTCATAGTCGGGGGTGAAGATACGGATGCGGGCCCGGTGCTTCGGATTGTCCGGCGGCAGCACGAAGACGGTTTCGGACAGGTTGAACTCGCGCGCCACCGCCTGCATCGCCGCGACGTCCAGCCCGTCGCAGTCGAGCACCACGGCCAGCGGGTTGCCGGCCAGCCGGGTGGTGGTGAATACGTCGTAAAGCAAGTAATTCCGCGGCTGCATCTCAGTAAGTCCTCTGCCTCATTCCCAACATGAGCGAAATTTAATTTGAATTTTGAACCATTAGGCCTGATTTGTGCACTGATGGGATATCACTGAACATAGGGGTCCGGCGTGGACCAGGTTGTCAATCTGCCAAAGACGGAATCCGCTTCCGCCATCGAGACGGCGCTCGGGCTTGACCACCAGGGCCTGAAGACAAAACGCCGTCGCGGTTGGCTTTACGCAGTGTTCGCACTGCTTGCCGTCGCCGCGAGTGTCGTCGGCTACCAGTGGTATGCGGGCTCGCCCGCCAAGATCGAGTATACCACGACACTGGCCGTCATGGCCGACCTTACCGTCGCGGTTTCGGCTACCGGCACGCTGCAGCCCCTCACCCAGGTCGATATTTCCAGCGAACTCTCCGGGGTCGTCCGCTCGGTTTCGGTCAACGAGAACCAGCTGGTGAAGAAGGGCGATGTGCTGGCCGCGCTCGACACCGCCAAGCTTGAGGTGCAGATCGAGCGCGCCCAGGCCTCCGCCAAGGCAGCGGCGGCGAGCGTCGAGGACGCCACAGTGACCCTGGCCGAAAACGAAAAGGCGCTGGTGCGCGCGGCACAACTGACCAAGCGCGGCATGGCGACGGACCAGTCGCTCGAAGCGGCAACCGCCACGCGCGACCGCTCGAAGGCGGCGCTCGATATCGCCAAAGCCAACCTCGCCATGGCCAGTGCCGATCTCAAGGCGCAGCAGACGGATCTTGCCAAGAGCACCATCTACGCTCCGATCGACGGCATCATACTGACGCGCTCGGTCGATCCAGGCCAGACGGTCGCTTCTTCGCTGCAGGCGCCGGTCCTGTTCGTCATCGCCGCCGATCTGAAGAACATGGAGTTGAAGGCGGCGGTCGACGAGGCCGATATCGGCGCCGTCAAACCCGGCCAGCATGCGCGCTTCACCGTCGATGCCTTCCCGGAACGGCCGTTCGACGCCGAAATCCGCGACATCTCCTATGCCTCGGTCACCACCGACGGCGTCGTCACTTACGATGCAAGGCTGGATGTCGACAACAGCGAGCTTCTGTTGCGGCCCGGCATGACAGCCACCGTCTCGGTCGTCACCAAGCAGGCCAGGAACGTGCTCACCGTGCCGTCGATCGCCTTCCGCTACCGGCCGGCCCAGACGGCGGAGCGCGGCTGGAGCCTCACCGACCTGTTCACCGGCCGCATGGGACGCCCCGGCGGCAACCGCCAGCACCAGGCGGCGACGAAGCCCACCGACGGCTCGCGCACACTCTACGTGCTGGAAAATGGGCGGCCGCATCCGGTCAACGTCAGGGTCGGCTCGACAGACGGAGAACTGACCGAGATCGTCTCCGGCCTGGAGGAAGGCGCACAAGTCATTACCGCCTCGCAGCAGCGGAGCTGATCGTGGCATCGGGCGCGATCACCCTCATAGGCTTCGAGAAGGTCTGGAAAAGCTATGGGCACGGCGAAGCCCGGGTGCACGCGCTGGCCGGCGTCGACCTCGCCATCAGGCGCGGCGAATTCGTCGCCATCATGGGCCCGTCCGGTTCCGGCAAATCGACGGCCATGAACATCATTGGCTGCCTCGATACGCCGACCGCTGGGACTTACAGCTTCGAAGGCATCGATGCCGGCCGTCTCGACCGCAACCGCCGTGCTCAGCTGCGCAATCTCTATGTGGGCTTCGTCTTCCAGGGCTATAATCTCTTGCCGCGCACTACGGCGGCGGAGAATGTCGAACTGCCGCTGATCTACCGCGGCGTTCGCGCCCGCGAGCGTCGCAGCCTTGCTATGCAGGCACTTGCCGAGGTCGGCCTTGTTGGCCGCGAGCATCATACGCCAGCCGAGCTGTCCGGCGGCCAGCAGCAGCGCGTGGCGATCGCCCGCGCCATCGTCACCAGGCCGACGCTGCTCGTTGCCGACGAGCCGACCGGCAATCTCGACACCGCACGCACGCACGAGATCATGGAGCTCCTGACGCAGCTGAACAGCGAGCTTGGCCTGACCATCGCCATGGTCACGCACGAAGCCGATGTTGCCGGCTATGCCCAGCGCACGATCCGTTTCCTCGATGGCCATGTCGCCTCGGATACAGCCAATCTCGAGATGGCCTAGCCATGATCTGGGAAACCGTCCGCCTCTCGCTCCGCTCCATCCGCCGCAACGTGCTGCGCTCGTTCTTGACGCTGCTCGGCATCGTCATCGGCGTTGCCGCCGTCATCGCCATGCTGACCATCGGCTCGGGCACCACCGAGAAGGTCAAGTCCGACATCTCCAAGCTCGGCAGCAACCTGCTCGTCATCCGTTCCGGCCGCCCGGCCGGGCCCGGCGGACCGGGAGGGCTCGACCAGGTAGTCCGGCCGCTGGGCGACAAGGATCTTGCAGCACTTGTCGCGCATCTGGACGGCGCGCGCGCGGTCTCGCCGGCCTCGCAAAAACAGGTGCGCGTCATTTTCGGCACCGAAAGCCTGACCTCGGGCGTCACCGGCACCGACAGCGCCTATCTCGATGCGCGCGACTGGAAGCTGGTTTCGGGCCGTCCGTTCAGCGATTCGGAAACCCGCTCGGGCACCGGCGTCTGCCTCATCGGCGAGACGGTGCGCCAGCAGTTCTTCGGCGCCGGCGACCCAGAAGGCGAGATCATCCGCGTCAACCGCACCTCCTGCAAGATCATCGGCCTGCTGGAACCAAAGGGCTATACCGGCTTCGGTCAAGACCAGGACAATGTCGTGCTGATGCCGCTTGCGGCCTATCAGCGTCGCATTGCCGGCAATCGCGACATCGAATCGATCTATGTCGCCGCCGACGACCGTACGCCAACCACGGTGCTGCAGCAGCGCGTCGAGGACATATTGCGCGACACGCGCCGCATCACGCCAGACCGTGACGATGATTTCTCGATCCGCGACATGACCCAGATTGCCGACGCCATGGCCAGCGCCACCACCACGATGACCGGCATGCTCGGCGCCGTCGCCGGCGTCAGCCTGCTCGTCGGCGGCATCGGCATCATGAATATCATGCTGGTCTCGGTCACCGAGCGCACGCGCGAGATCGGCATCAGGCTCGCCATCGGCGCCCACGAAAAGCACATCCTCATCCAGTTCCTGGTCGAGGCGACGGTGCTGTCGCTGCTTGGCGGCATCATCGGCATCCTGATCGGCCTGGCGCTGGCCGGCCTCGCCTCGGTGACGCTGACGATCCCGTTTGCGCCGAGCCCGGCGGTCATCCTGCTTGCCGTCGGCTTTTCCGCACTGATCGGCATGGTGTTCGGCTTCTTCCCGGCACTGCGCGGCGCCCGGCTCGACCCGATCGATGCGCTGAGGCACGAGTAGAGAGCGCCTCCAGACGCTGCCAATTTTTTATGCAGCCTGCCCTTGTCGCGGCACAATCTGCAATGATAGCAATGCTGTTGGGGATAAGGGGGGAATAATGGATGAGCAAGAAAGGGCGACTGGCTCTGGCGATGGTGATCGTCGAAGCCGCCTTGGCAGGGCTTTGGTGGAATTTGATCCGTTATGGGATGGACAATCCCGATCGCGTCACCCCTGACTTCCAGCAGGTTATTGGACAGACGATGGGAACGGCGATGGGCGCGCTCCTGGGTCTCGGCGCGCTCTTGTATTTTGTCGCTGCCCGCAACGACCGCAAGGCCATTGAAGGCAGGTCGCGACGTTAGAGTCGGATGTTCTAATCCCTGCTCGCAAAATGCCACTCTATCAGCGGCCCCATATGCGGCATCAGCCCGTCCGGCAGGTCGGCGGCATTGCGGATGATGACAGGCCCTTCGATTTCCGGCTCTGCCTCGGCGGTGACGAAAGCGCTGATCCGCTGCGCCAGGTCGTCGGCGGAAGCAGTCTCACGATAGCGGCGAAAGATCACCGTGCCGCTTGCCGTCGACAGGGCGTAATAGCGCCTGCCGCGTGTCGCGCCTGATAGATCGAGGCCGGTCTCTTCCCGCACCTCGCGGATCATGTTGAAGTCGACGTCGACAAGGCCGTCGCGGAAATCGGTTGGCTCGAATGAACCGGCGGCGAAGTAGATGCGCCCGGCATTGACCGTATGCGGCGCCATGCGGATCGCCACCAGCGCATTGTCGCCAGCGACCAGCATGGCGTGCGCGTAGGCATGTTCGGCGCCAGGCACCTGTCTATTGCTGCGCCAAAGCATGAAGGTCGAATAACGCACCGCATGGCAGTGGCCGACGAGGCGATTGTCGCGATAGCTGAGTGCGGAAAGCAGCACCACGGTGCCGTCGAAAAGCGCCGGCTTCGATGCGGTCTCACGCCGCCAGTTCGCCGCGATCGCCTCGGCATTATCGCGCTCGAACGGATGCGGGCCAGGATCGAGCCTGACGTCGATGGCATCGACCGGCAGGATGACGTTGCGCGGCAGATCGAAACTCACGCCTGTCTCACGCCATGCCGAGGGCAATTGCTACCGGGCAATGGTCGGATGCCTTCGGCCGGTCCCACCCGGCGCGTGGGAAGCGCTCGACCTCTTGGCCCGCCGGAAATATGGTGCGCCAAGGCTGCCCGTTACGGATGATATCGGGAACGGCGGTGGCGTTCTGCCTGGCTAGCGCCCTCGACAAAAGGATGTAGTCGAGCTGGCAGAGATGCCGCTCTTCCGGTCCGCGCGTGTGATAGAAAGTCCAGCGGTCCATTTCCGGCCGCCGCTCGACCGCGTTTTCGCAAAAACCGCCGGCAGTGAGCACGTCGATGCAGGACCGGGTCTCGTCGATGACCTCGAAGCGATGGCCGTCGAAAACATCGCCAGTGATCTTCACGCGCTGCCGGTAGTCGTTCATGTCGCCGCAGATTGCCCAGCGCTTGTCGGCGGCATGGTCCTTGCCGAAGCGCTCCTCGATGATCCGGCGCACCGCCTGCGCCTCGGCGATGCGCAGCGGCATTGTCGCCTCGCGGCCGTCGAGGCCGTTACGGGGCGAGCCCATCGACTTGAAATGCACGAGATAGAGCGTCAACGGCGCGCCACCCACGGTCACATCGACTTCCAGGCAGTCGCGCCGGAAGACGCGCTCATTGGCCTGATGCCCCAGCGCAGCCAATTCCGGCGTGTGCAGCCCGAATTGCTCGAACGTGACATAGGCGTAGCTGGTCATGCGCACGAATTCGATCGGCTGGCCCTGCGCGGTCTCGTTGCGCATCATCACGGCGACGTCGATGCCGCGCGAATCATTGCCGGCGGTGGTGTATTTCTGCCGGTAGCCTTGCCCCACCATCTTGAACAGATAGCCATATTCGAAGGCCTTCAGCGCCTCGATATTGTCGACCTCCTGCATGCAGATGATGTCGGCGCGGGTGGCCGCGATCGCCAGCGCCGTCAACTGCCGGGTGTCGTCGGACTGCGCGATGGCCCGCGCCTGCTCGAGCATCTTGTATTCGGCCTCGCTCTGGATGTCGAAAAGCGCCAGCGTGCGATCTTCGTTGAGCTGATTGCGGTATCCGGAATAATCAAACCTGTTCATCAGGTTTTCGACGTTGAAGGTGGCAAGGCGCAGCGACATGGCTTTGACCTTTGCCCGCAAGCGCGCCCGAAAACAAGGGCGCAGAAATCAGGCGGCTCTGATTGATCGCGCGTTCGCCATGGTTGACGGAACCTTTTTGTTCATCTTCCGTTCAGATGGAAAGTTCCATCAATAGGCCCTTCCCTGGGGTATTCTGGGCGTGGGGCCTGAATCTTCGGAGAGTGCGATGAAACCGCTCTATTTATCTTCTGTCAGATCCGGGCTGATGGCCCTCGGTCTGATCGCCGGCCTCTCGGCCCCCTCGCTTGCCGGGCCGATGCCCAAACCCCTGCTGCCGGTGGCGGGCAATGCCGCCGACATCGTGCAAATTCGTGAAGATTGGGCAGGCGGCAACGACAGGCAGATCTGGCGTTGGCGCAATCGCGGCTTTCGGCAATGGCACGGCGACAACGATTGGAGATGGCGGTCCAACAATTTCCGCGGCCGTCATTTCTCAAGACACTGGGACAATGGCGACTGGAACGACAGCTGGCGTTGGCGCCATCACCGCCGCCATTACCGCGGCGGTTACTACGATGATGGTGCCGGCGCCGCGATTCTTGGGCTGGGCCTGGGGCTTGGCCTCGGCAGCCTATACAACAACTACAACTACTACGATGCCCCCGCACCGCGGCGCTACTACCGGACACAGCGGCTTTCCAGCGCGCATGTCCAATGGTGCTACAATCGCTACCGGTCGTACCGCGCCTGGGACAACACGTTCCAGCCCTATAACGGGCCGCGCCAGCAATGCTACTCGCCCTATAGCTGAGCAGGCCGACAACAGACATCATCCGGCGCCGTGCTTCGCGGCGCCGTTTTTATTTGGGCTGCCATCCGCTTCCGGCAAAAGTCGCGATAATTCTCGCAGCTCTGCCGATGATAACGCTATGTTTATCAGGCAGGCCTAATGATTGGCGATCAGACCACCCGCGATGCGACGATCGCCAGGGATTGCGTGCGATGGCCGAGGACGAACAGAGGGACAAACACCGGCAGCGCGTCTTCAAGGGCGCGACGATCCTGACCGGCATGACCAATTCCGAGGTCACATGCACGCTGCGCAACATGCATGCGGGCGGCGCCGAATTGAAAGTCGCGATCGACGCGCGCGTGCCCGACGAGTTCCTGCTCTACGTGCCGACCGACGGCATCGCCTACAAGACGGTGGTCCGCTGGCGCCGTGATGACCGCATCGGCGTGATGTTTACCGGCACCCAACCAAAGCCCAGCTGGCATTACGGCTGAGATTCCCGGCTTTATCCAGGTGGCAGGATTTGCAGCGTCTGCTCGTCAAACAGCGGCTCTTCCTGGCCGACGCGAACGAATAGAAGCTTTCGCAGTTCGGGTGATTGCACCTCGAAATACTGAATGCCGTCCGGGGCTTCGCCCCATTCGCCGCACGGTGGTTCGCCGACCTCGTCAGGGTCGGCAACGGCTTTCAATTCCTCGCGATAGGCGGCATCGGGACTGAAGACGTATCGCATGGTTCCCGCGGGCGCGGCCCCTTCGGTGTAAGGCATGAGCACGCAACGTGTGCTGATAGCCTTCTCCGTCTTCTGCGAGAATATACGTCCCAACACAGCGTCAGCGGCTTCGCCGGGCAGCATATCGAAGACTTCGACGACGGGATCGGCCGGGCCGCCGTCGCTGTATTTGATGGCAAGAGCATTGCCGCCAAGCTCGAAATGGATTTGGCGAAAACCGAAATCACAGCGCTGCACCCAGGCCGCAAGCCCGACATCCCTGTCCGCCAGCCGTTCCCAGGTGCATTTGTCGACAGGCGGACGCGACGGCTTGCTTTGGTCGGCACGAGCCCCGGTGGCCATGGCCATAAGGACCGGCAGGGCGCAGATGCAAGCCGGCAGTCTCTTGCTATTCATCGCTGCAACCCGTCAAGGTAAAGGCATCCCAGGCTGAACCATCGGGATTGGCTTTGGCGAAATCGGGCCATTCGGTAAAAATCGCGCCGAAGTCAGGCAACAGCAACCCTGTCGGTGCCGGCGAGGCCTCGCGGGAGCTCAACTGCTCGGGACCGCCTGCGTTGAACGCATAGACCTGCCCGTCCCACACTCTGCACAGTCCGGTGCCGTCCTCGAGATCCGCCTCGCGATCATCGTCGGTGCAGGTGTGCCGGATCGTGCCCACAGGAAACGATTGCTTGCCATTGGTCTAGGTGATGTCCGACGGCAGACGAATGTCGGTATTCGGCACGATCAGCGAAAAGACCTCCGTCGTGAGCGCAGCCGGCTCGTTGTCGGTTGGCCGGAATTGTATCGTCGCCCCTGATCGCGGCTCGCGATAGGTCGCGTGGCTGAGTGAACATTCTGTTGCGTTCGCCGCTTGCAACAGGCTCAGCATGCTCAGAAAAATAGCTGCTGCTTTGCGGATGATCATTTAAGTTCCTTGGAGCAGCATCATTGTGAAGTTTGAGCATCGATGCTTTAGCATGGCCCAAGGTCATGGTCGAAAGAAAGAAATCGGTGATGCGAAATTCCATGATGATCATTTCGATCTGCGCATTTTTGTGCGGCCGCGCCTTCGCCGCGGAACCCTATGTGGGCACATGGTCCGGGGACAGATCGAACTGTACTGCCGTCGCGGATGTTCAACGCCAGACTGTCTACGCATTATACCCCGAGGCACTGTCGGTTCCTGCTTTCGGCTGCGAACACGCAACGTTTCGCAAGACACCCACAGGCTGGGTGGCGCGGGCCAGCCAATGCTACGGATCCGACCCGTCAGCCGAAGAGCCGTTCTCCCGTGTCATCCATGTTGTGGTCGACGGGGCGACGGTGAGATTGACATGGCCTGGCTTCGACAGCGGAGTTCTTGTCAGATGCTGACGACAGGTGTCCTCTTCCTCTGGATCTACAGCGTCTAGGACAGCAGCTTCAGCACTAGATCACCCCGATGAGCAGCGCGGCTCCACCGAGGAAGCCAACGGCGCAGACCCACAGGAGCCAAAGCCCGCTCACCCTGCATTCGAGAACCGCGGCAGCGGGATTGGCGGGATCGTAGTGGACCTCGACCTTGTCGCCCTCGAGGTAGCGCTGCGATTGACCGCTGACGAGGCTTGGCAGGGAAGCCGTCACGTTTGCGCCGAAAGCGATGCGATCGGCGGCGTAGCGCTGGCCGGCGACGCTATAGCTGTAGACGATGCGGGATTTGAAGACTGTTCGCCAGGGCCGATAGCCGCCTCCGGACCTGTCGCGGGTCTCAAATTTCTGCAGGCCCGAAAGATCGATGCGACCCGCAATGGTGGGCCATTTCGCGGCCTGCTCCGCCAGCGACTTCTGGGCAAAGCCCGTGCGCAGGACAAACAATCCCATGAACAGCAGCAGGGCCGCGGCGCCGAGGTTCTGCGGCTTGGGCAAATGCGGTCCGAGCGCTTCCAGGACGCCGCCGACGGAGAAGACCAGGACGAGCGCGCCAACCACCAGCCCGGCCGAAAGCTGGACCATGAACTTGAACGAGCCGTCGGGCATAGTGCGCTCGATCACGGCCTTGGCTGGATCGGCCGGATTGTAGAAGACGGTTACGCCAGCCCCGTTTGGAAATCGCGCAAGGATTTCCGCTACGGCGAAATTTCCAAGGTTCTCCCGCACGCTGTAGTGCGAACTGCGAAATTTCTTGCCGTTCACCTTGTATTCAAAGGTGATCGCCGGGAAGTTGCGCATCTCGGTCGACCCTCTGCTGTCCGAACCGGATCCCGAACTGGTCACCTCGCGAGCCTCGACTCGCGACGAGACGATCTTTCCCGGCGTCGGACACCAGCGGCTGACCGCCCTCACCTCCCTCCACTTCAGGGAGGTGACGAGGGAGAGCATGCCGGCAACCGCGCAGGCAAACCCGATCAACAGAAATTTGAGTTCCAACGCTCACCCCCAGGCAATTTGTACCGTACCCCGCGCAGGCATACCACGACGGTGAGAATAACGCGCCTGGTCAAAATCCTGTAACCAGCACATCTTCACGTAAAAGCCGGCGGATCGCTCCGCCGGCCGCTTTACGCAATTACTAAATTGCGATTTTAATTCTTGGCCTTGTCGACCAGCTTGTTCTTGGAAATCCACGGCATCATCGCGCGCAGCTTGGCGCCGACTTCCTCGATCTGGTGACTGTCGTTGTTGCGGCGGATGCCCTTGAAGCGCGACATACCGGCGCGGTATTCCTGCATCCATTCCGAGGTGAACTTGCCGGTCTGGATGTCCTTCAGCACGCGCTTCATCTCGGCCTTGGTCTCGGCGGTGATGATGCGCGGGCCCGAGACGTATTCGCCCCATTCCGCGGTGTTCGAGATAGAGTAGTTCATGTTGGCTATACCGCCCTCATAGATCAGGTCGACGATCAGCTTGACCTCGTGCAGGCATTCGAAATAGGCCATTTCCGGCGCGTAGCCGGCCTCTACCAGCGTTTCGAAACCGGCGCGGATCAATTCGACCAGACCGCCGCACAGCACAACCTGCTCGCCGAACAGGTCGGTCTCGCACTCCTCGCGGAAGTTGGTCTCGATAATGCCTGAACGACCGCCGCCGACGCCGCACGCGTAGGAGAGTGCCAAATCGAGCGCATTGCCCGAAGCGTCCTGGTTGACCGCGACCAGGCACGGCACGCCGCCGCCTTTCTGGTATTCGCCGCGCACCGTATGGCCTGGCCCCTTCGGGGCGATCATGACGACGTCGACCGAAGCTTTCGGCTCGATCAGGCCAAAATGCACGTTGAGGCCATGGGCGAAGGCGATTGCCGCGCCATCGCGGATGTTCGGCGCGATCTCGGATTTGTAGATGTCGGCCTGCAGCTCATCCGGCGTAGCCATCATCATCAGGTCGGCCCACTTGGCGGCATCGGCCACGCTCATCACCTTGAGCCCGTCGGCCTCGACCTTCTTGGCGGTCGCCGAGCCGGCCTTGAGCCCAATGGCGATATCCTTGACGCCGGAATCCTTGAGGTTGAGCGCATGCGCCCTGCCCTGGCTGCCATAGCCGATGATGGCGACCTTCTTGCCCTTGATCAAGTTGAGATCGGCGTCGCGATCGTAATAGACACGCATTTTTCTTCCTTCCCTTTTGGATTTAGCGGCCTTGCGGCCCGGTTTTTGCTCCATGAAGAGCGAGAAACTGCTGCGTCGCCCGGGCGGCATCGCCGCCGATCGCCACATCAGTCAATTCCAGCCGGTCGCCGAGCAGCAGGCGAATCTGCACGTCGCGGGCGACCAGTCCGAAAAAGGTGCGGAATGCCGCCTCCGCGTCCGAAAATTCGAGAAGCCCGGCCTGCCTGCCGGCTTCCAGCACCGGCTTCAGCCGCCTGGCCAGCGCGAACCGGCCGTTCTCCAGCACGATGGCGCCGAGATCGTCCTTCCCCGAACCGGCATGGCCGACCGCCACCCGGTTCAGCGCGATCGAGGTGTCGCTCGAAATTACCTTGAGCCAGTCCGAGGCGAAGCGCTCGAGGCTTGCCGTCAGCGAGGCGAGGTCGAGCCCCTTGCGGTCGACCGGCACTACCCGCACCTTGGACGCCTGCCATTGTACCGTTGCCGTCAATAGCCCGTCGCGATCGCCGAACCATTTGTAGAGCGTTTCCTTGGAACAGCTCGCCCGCCGCGCCACGGCGGTCATGGTCAACTGATCGCCCTCTTCGACCAGCAGGCGAAGGGCGGCGTCGAGCACAGCTTTCTGCCGCTCCGTCAGCGTCTCGCTGGTGTCGATGTCGTTCACAGCGTGCAACACAGTCTTTCCTCAGGAGGCAAACTCACCCGCAGTTCAGACACGAACTCGAAGGCGTACCGTACGTTACGGTTCTGCGTTATGGCGTATTGCCCGACCCGGCGCAAGCCCTTATTTCTGTAACGCGCTCCATACGGGGGGCATCACGGGAGACACGAACGATGCTCGCCGGATTGCTTGCTCTGACCGTTGCCGCGGCGTTCGCGGGTGCCGCAATCTATGTCAGCGTCGCCGAACAGCCGGCGCGGCTTCGCCTCGAGGACAAAGCATTGCTGCAGGAATGGCAGCCTTCCTACAAGCGCGGCGCCGCCATGCAGGCCTCGATCGCCGTCATCGCGTGTACTCTGGGCCTCGTCGCGTGGTGGCAGACCGGCAATCTCGCTTATCTGGCCGGCGCAGTGCTGATCATCCTGCCTTGGCCATGGACGCTGCTGGTGATGATGCCCGCAAATCGGTTGCTGGAGGCGATGGACGCGAACACCCTCAATCCTGAAGCTCGGACATTGATCGTCAAATGGGGCAATCTGCATCTTGTCCGCGTCTGGCTTGGCGTTCTGGCGACGCTGGCGTTTCTCTGGGGCAGTGCCTGACCTCGCAGATCCGCGCCATCTTCGGCACGAAGGTGTGTCACTCCATGACGGCCGGATGGCGCAGGCGCCCAAGCAGAACTGACAGCGCGTCGAGCTCATCATTGGAAAGCCGGGCGCCGACCAGCTCCGCGATCGACCGGCCGTAGATGGCCCACATGCGGCGGCGCGTCTCGCGCCCCTTGCCGGTGATGCGGACCGTTTGCCCGCGGCCGTCATCGGCAACCCTGAGCTTCTCGACCAGCCCGTCGGCTTCGAGCCGCGCCAGGAGCCGGGAGATGTTGTATTGCGCAAACAGGGTACGCTCGGTGAGTTGGAACGGCCGCAATCCGCCCTCACCTGCCTCGGCAAGCTCATGCAGGACGTCGTACCAGGCAAGCGACGGCAAGCCACTGTCCTCCAGCGCGTCCTCTGCTCTTTCCAACAGCTGGCGCGAAACCCGCATCAGGCGGGCCCAGGCCTTGATGGCTGGCGGTGAAGGAATCCCGGTCATGGTTGCAGCATAAGCGATAGATGCAATTGCATCAAGCTTGACGATAGATGCAAATGCATCTAGATAGATGCGGTCGCATCAATCGTGAGAAGCAATTCCGATGAAGCATGAAATCTGCAAGATCGCCGACATTCCGGAAACAGGCAGCCTGATCGCTCCATTTTTCGGCCGCGAGGTCCATGTCTACCGCAGCGGCGAACGTATCCGCGCCGCCGCCAATGTCTGCCTGCATTTCGGTGGCCCGCTCGACTGCAAGGACGGCAAGCTCGTCTGCCAATGGCACGGCGCCTCGTTCGACATGGCGAACGGTGATCGCCTCGAAGGCCCGGCGCCGAAGGGCTCCCGCCTGATGTTCCTCTCCACCCGCGTCGAGGACGGCGCCTTGAATTATGTCTGGGGAGAGTGAGACGACCGACAGGCTCACTCTCGTCAGCCACCATCTTTGTCCCTACGTGCAGCGCGCGGCGATTTCACTTCGCGAAAAGGGCGTGCCGTTCGAGCGCGTCGCGGTCGATCTCGCCAACAAGCCTGGCTGGTTCAAGGCAATATCGCCGCTTGGCAAGGTGCCGCTGCTTCGCGTTGAGCATGACGGCCAGGAAACGGTGATCTTCGAATCGCTCGTCATCCTCGAATTCCTCGAGGAAACCCAGACCAATCCGCTGCATCCGACCGGTGCCTACGCCCGCGCCCGGCATCGTGCCTGGATTGAGTTCGGCTCGGCAATCCTCAATGCCATCGGCCGCTTCTATTCAGCACTCACCGAAGCCGCCTTTCTAGCGGAAAGCGAGGCTATGTCGGCAATGTTCGATCGCCTGGAAGTGGAACTGGCGAATGGCGCGGCTGGACCATGGTTCGACGGCGAGCGTTTTTCACTGGTCGACGCGGTCTACGGGCCGATCTTTCGCTATTTCGACGTCTTCGACCGGATCGGCGATTTCGGCATCCTGGACGGAAAGCCGCATGTCCAGGCCTGGCGCGAGGTGTTGCACAAACGCCCATCCGTGAAGGGCGCGGTCGCTCCCGATTATCCGCAACGCCTCCATGCATTCCTGCAGGCGAAGGGCTCGCACCTTTCGAAACTCATTCGCCAAAACGATCCGGCCATAGCGCTTCCGCAAGCCCGATCGGCCTGAACGGATCAATCACCGTTCCTGTAACCATGGAAGCAAGAAACAGCGGCGCCGGTGGAATTTTCGCCAGCGTTGCCACCAGCCTGTCGCGGACGAACGGCATCGCGGTCGAATCCGACTGATAGAACGGCGTCAGCACCAGCGACAGCACCTGAAAGACCCGCACATGCCATCGCCGCGCCCGGACGTAAGCCTCCAGCGCAGTATCGATACGATCCGTTCCTATGAGCGCGTAGTTGAGCGCTGCTGCATCGAGTAGCGCCATGTTCGCGCCCTGCCCGAGCTGCGGGCTCGTCGAATGCGCCGCATTGCCGATAACAGCCAATCGCCGTCCGGCTGGCGTCTTCATCGTGTGATGGCCATAGCGCGCCAGCGAAAGCTGGTCGAAATTGTCGATCTGGTCGGTGAAGGCCGCGCATTCAGGCCACAGCCCGACCAATCTCGCCTTCCATGCCTCGAGGCCCGTTGCCCTTACCTGCTCGGCATCCGCCGGTTTCACGCTCCAGAAGAATGCCGCCATCTTTTCAGTATCCGGTTCCGGCCGGCCGATCGGCAGCACGCCGATCATCACGCTCGCTCTGTCGTAGCGCTGCAGCAGCGCATGCTCGTCGAAACCCTTACGCCAGCCGAGCGAGACCCAGAACGCGCCATAGGCGAGCGGTCGCGGTTCGCCCGGATTGTTCACGCACTGCCGCAATTTGGAGCGCGAACCGCTGGCATCCACTACCAGGTCGAACGGCCCTATCCTTCGTCCGTTGCCGCAGACCAATGTTGCCCGTTCGCCAGTTTCCAGCGTCTCGAGCTCGATACCTGTCTCGATGGTGATCGCTTGGCGCCGGACGGCGCGGAAAAGCACGCCGAACAGAGCCGCGCGGTGCACCGCCAGCCCGAAACGGCCGCCGCGCTGGGCATCGTAGCGGACGTCGAGCACTGTGCGGCCGGATCTGGCGTCAGCACCATGCAGGCGGTCTATGCGGCTGCCTAGCGCTAGTATGTCCTCAAGCAGGCCGAGATCGGCGAGCACCGTCAGCCCGGTCGGCTGCAGGATCAGCCCGGACCCGACCGGCTTTGGCTGCTCGAAGCGCTCGAAGACAGTAACCCGATGCCCGGCGTGCTTGAGATAGAGCGCGGCGGCAAGTCCAGCCGGACCGGCACCGGCAATCGCGATATCCAGAGAATTGCCCATTTGCCCGACCCAATCCAGGCCGGACAATCCTTTAGCGCTGTCCCTAAATCAAGCCGCCGTGTTCGTTGAGGCTCAGTCTTCGGCAGCGTCGAAGGCAGCACGCGCTTCACGCACCGCGCCGTGGTTGAGCTCGGCCCACTGCATCAATTGATGCAAGGGTCCGAACATCGAGCGCCCGAGATCGGTGAGGCTGTACTCGACGCTCGGCGGCTTGGTCGGGAACACCTGGCGATGCACATAGCCGTCGCGCTGCAGATCGTGCAACGTCTGGGTGAGCATGCGCTGTGAAATATCGGGCACCAGCCGACGCAATTCACCGAAGCGGTACGGCTTCTCGGCCAAGGCCATCATCAGCAGCGAACTCCATTTGTTACTGATGCCCTGGATCACATCGCGAATAGGGCAATCCGCAAGCTTTGCGCCACCGTTGCCGGCTTTGTAGATCTCGAGCTTCGATCTCAGATTGACGATCCTGCCGTCCATGGCTGGTTCCCTGGGTGTGCCTACCTCCCGCAAAACTGCCTTCTTTACGAGGGTCGGTCAATTCCTATTTTAGCGCTGGTCTCTTTTTGAGACTTACCTATGCAACCCGCCGCTTCGGCGCAACGTCAGGACATCTCATGACCGACACCCTTCTCGTCACCGGCGCCTCCGGCCAGCTTGGCCGCGGCGTCATCAATCATCTGCTTGACGCGCTGAAGGTCTCGCCTCAGCGCATCATCGCCGCCACCCGCAATCCGGAAAATCTGGCCGATCTGGCGGCCCGCGGCGTCACCATCAGGGCGGCCGATTTCGACGACACCGCATCGCTGGCCAGTGCATTCACGGATGCCGACAGGGTTCTGATCATTTCGACGGACGAGCTCGCCCTTCCCGGCAAGCGCCTGAAGCAACATGAGACCGCGGTCGCCGCCGCAAAAAGCGCGGGCGTTTCGCATCTGCTCTACACATCGATGCCCAATCCGGAGCCAGGATCGCCGGTGCTGTTTGCGCCCGATCACCACGGCACCGAGCAGGCGATCAAGACGAGCGGTATTCCCTACACCATCTTCCGCAACGGCTGGTATCAGGAGAACCTGTTCATGGCGCTGCCGCACGCCATCGCCTCGGGGCAGTGGTACACATCCGCTGGAGACGGCCGCATTGCCCATGGCGCGCGCGACGACATGGCAGCGGCGATCGCCGCCGGCCTCGCTTCGGGAGCAACCGAAAGCACGACATACACGTTGACGGGTCCGCAGGCCTATACGGTCGCCGAGATCGCGAGTCTCGTCGCCGAGGTTACCGGCAAGCCGATCGAAGTCGTCCAGCTTTCGGATGAAGCGCTGACCGAGGGATTGAAGGCAGCCGGCGTTCCCGAAGCCTTCGCCCCCATCATCGTTTCCTTCGACACCAACACCCGCTCCGGCCGCATCAGCATGGTGACCGACGCGGTCGAGACGCTGTCCGGCAGGAAGCCGCAGCCGCTGAAGCAATTTCTTGAAGCAAACAAGGCGGCTCTGGTGAGCTGAGCCTGACAAACGGCCGTGCCCTTGGAAGGGCACGGCCGTTTGTTCAGATAGCCACCTGAGTTCCGATCTCAACCACGCGTCCGGTCGGGATCTGGAAATATTCCGTCGCATCGGCCGCCGAGCGCGCCAGCCCGATGAACAGCTTGTCCTGCCAGACCGGCATGCCGGAATTGGGCGATGCCTTGAGCGAGCGTCGCGACAGGAAGAAGGATGTCGTCATGATGTCGAACTTCCAGCCCTGCTTGCGGCAGATCGCCAGCGCGCGCGGGATGTTGGGCTGCTCCATGTAGCCGAAGGTCAGCGTCACCCGCATGAACAGCTCGTTGACGGTCTCCATCTTGACGCGCTCGCTGTCGGGCACGACAGGCTGCGGTGCCGTCACCACCGAAAGGATGACGTTCTGCTCGTGCAGCACCTTGTAGTGCTTCAGGCTGTGCATCAGCGCGGTCGGCGCACTCAGCGGATCGCTGGTCAGGAACACCGCGGTGCCCGACACCAAATGCGGCTTCTTCTTCAGCAGATTGCCGGCAAGGAAATCCAGCGGGATCTCGTTCCGACGCGTCTTTTCGAACAAATAGCGGCTGCCGCGGATCCAGGTCCACATGGCCAGCACAATGGTGAAGGCCACCGCCAGCGAAGCCCAGCCGCCTTCGAACACTTTGACGATGTTCGAGGCAAAGAAGCCGATGTCGATGAACGCGAACAACACTGTCAGGGAGATGGCCAGCCAGAGCTGCCATTTCCAGATGCGGCTCATGATCACGTAGAGCAGCACCGTCGTCACCAGCATGTTGCCGGTCACCGAAATGCCGTAGGCCGAGGCAAGCTTGCTGGATTCACCAAAGCCGACCACCAGAAGCATCACCACCAGCGCCAGCAGCATGTTGACGCGCGGCATGTAGATCTGGCCGGACTGTCTTTCCGACGTATGCAGGATTTCCAGGCGCGGCAGCATATTGAGCTGCACCGCTTGCCTGGTCAGCGAGAAAGCGCCGGAGATCACCGCCTGGCTGGCGATGACTGTCGCAGCTGTAGCCAGGACGACCATCGGAATAAGTGTCCAGCCTTCGTTCATCTCGAAGAAAGGATGGCCGACCACTCCGTTTTTCGCCAGCACGAACGCGCCCTGCCCGGCATAGTTCAGCAGCAGGCAAGGGAACACGATTGCCAGCCAGGCGAGCACAATGGGCTTACGGCCGAAATGGCCGAGATCGGCATAGAGCGCCTCGGCGCCGGTGACGGCGAGGAAGATGGCGCCGATCGTCACGAAGGCAACGTCGGGTGAATTGATCAGGAACGCGACGATGTAATGCGGGCTGACCGCCAGCAGGATTTCCGGATCGGCGATGATGTGATTTAGACCGGAAAGACCAATGGCCAGGAACCAGACCGCCGTGATCGGGCCGAAGATCAGGGCGACGCCGCCGGTTCCAAACCGCTGTGCCGAAAACAGGATCGCCAGGATGACCAGCGTCAACGGCACCACATAGGGCTGGAAAGTCGGCGTGACGACATTCATGCCTTCGACCGCCGACAGCACCGAGATCGCCGGCGTGATGACGGCGTCACCGAAAAACAGCGAGGCGCCAACGATGCCGATGCCGAGGATCACCGCCGAGCGCGTCGGGAAACTGTTGCGTGCCAGCGCCATCAGCGACAGCACACCGCCCTCGCCGCGATTGTCGGCCCTGAGCACGAACATGATGTATTTGATGGTGACGATGATTGTCAGCGACCAGATGATCAGCGACAGCACGCCGAGGATGTCGCCACGGTTGGCGACTTCGCCTCCGGAAGATGCCACCAGTGCCTCGCGGAACGCATAGATCGGGCTGGTGCCGATATCGCCGTAAACCACGCCGAGTGCGCCCAGCATCAGCACTTTTGTGCTGTGCTGCTCGACCTCAGAATGGCTCGATTGTTCGACGGGTTCTGCCTCGTTACCAGTACTGGTAAGGGCCATGGACGACACTCCGATAAGCGGGCGGTGCTCTACGCTTGCTGCGCTGCAATATCAAGTGCCGTCACGTAATGTCTCCGTGTCGGTATTGCGAGTCTTCCCGGCTTGGCAGCTCGATCCCTATCGGCAGACTGCCTGGAACGTTGCAACAGGCACGTTCTAGATCGCCACCTGAGTTCCGATCTCAACCACGCGTCCGGTCGGGATCTGGAAATATTCCGTCGCATCGGCCGCCGAGCGCGCCAGCCCGATGAACAGCTTGTCCTGCCAGACCGGCATGCCGGAATTGGGCGATGCCTTGAGCGAGCGTCGCGACAGGAAGAAGGATGTCGTCATGATGTCGAACTTCCAGCCCTGCTTGCGGCAGATCGCCAGCGCGCGCGGGATGTTGGGCTGCTCCATGTAGCCGAAGGTCAGCGTCACCCGCATGAACAGCTCGTTGACGGTCTCCATCTTGACGCGCTCGCTGTCGGGCACGACAGGCTGCGGTGCCGTCACCACCGAAAGGATGACGTTCTGCTCGTGCAGCACCTTGTAGTGCTTCAGGCTGTGCATCAGCGCGGTCGGCGCACTCAGCGGATCGCTGGTCAGGAACACCGCGGTGCCCGACACCAAATGCGGCTTCTTCTTCAGCAGATTGCCAGCAAGGAAATCCAGCGGGATCTCGTTCCGGCGGGTCTTGTCGAACAAATAGCGCGTGCCGCGGATCCATGTGGACATGATCAGCCCCATGCCGCAAGCGACCGTGATCGACACCCACCCGCCTTCGAGGATCTTCACGACGTTTGCGAGGAAAAATCCGGTATCGATCGTGCCAAACACCAGTGTGAGCGCGGCCGCCAGTGCAAGCTGCCATTTCCACCGGAACCGCATCACGACGAACAGCAGGATGGTCGTCATAAGCATTTCGCCAGTGACCGAAATGCCGTAGGCGGAAGCCAGCGAACTCGAACTGCCAAAGCCGACGACCAGCAACATCACGCCCAGCGCGACCACCAGATTGACCCGCGGCATGTAGATCTGGCCGGACTGCATCTCGGAAGTATGCTGCACCTCGATGCGCGGCAGCAGATTGAGCTGCACCGCCTGGCGCGTCAGCGAGAACGCGCCGGAGATCACCGCCTGGCTGGCGATCACCGTCGCTGCCGTAGCCAGCCCAACCATGGGCATCAGGGCCCAATCAGGCAGCATCTGGAAAAATGGATTGGTGGGTTTGCCGCCGTTGGCCAGAACGAACGCGCCTTGTCCGAAATAGTTGAGGAGCAAACAAGGAAACACCACGGAAAACCATGCCAGCACGATCGGCCTGCGCCCGAAATGGCCGAGATCGACATAGAGGGCTTCGGCCCCGGTGACCGCCAGGAACACCGCCCCGACCGTGACGAAGGCACCGGTGGGCGTATTGGCAAGATAAGCGACCGCGTAATAGGGATTGATCGCCAGCAGGACCGACGGGTCGTCCAGCAGATGGTAGACCCCGGCGGCGCCGATGGCCAGGAACCACACTGCCGTCACCGGCCCGAACACGGCCGCCACCCGGCCGGTGCCGAACCGTTGCACGGCAAAGAGCATTGCCAGGATGACAAGAGTGATCGGAACGACAAAGGCTTCAAGCGTCGGAGCCACCACTTCCAGGCCCTCGACAGCCGAAAGCACGGAGATGGCCGGCGTTATGATTGCGTCGCCGAAAAAAAGCGCCGCGCCGCAAAGTCCGATCCCCAGAATGAACCGGGCTCCCTTTGGATAAGCGCTGCGCGCAAGCGCCATCAGCGACAGCGTGCCGCCCTCGCCTTTGTTGTCGGCTCTGAGCACGAAGGCGACGTATTTTATCGTGACGATGATCGTCAGCGCCCAGACGATAAGCGACAGCACGCCGAGAACATCGTTGCGCGCTACCGGTCCCGACGATGCGTGCAGCGCTTCCCGAAACGCGTAAATTGGGCTCGTGCCGATATCGCCGTAAACCACGCCCAGCGCACCCAGCATCAGAACCTTGGTGCTGTGCTGCTCGACCTTGGAGTGGCTGGATTGTTCGATGGGTTCTGCCTCGCTACCAGCGTTGGCAAGGGCCATGGACGACACTCCCATAGACGTGCGGTGCTCTATGCTGCGGGGATGGAAAGGGCGTGCTGCCATGCCGGGAACGCAGGGCTATCGGCCCGCCTCTCTCCCCCAGCCACAAGCCTTCAGAAACCGTCTGATCGTTCCGGCCATGCCATACTCCAACGCATCGGCTGTCAACCCATGTCCGATGGACACTTCGGCCAATGCCGGGATGCGCCTGGCCAGTGCCGGCAAATTGCTCACTACAAGGTCGTGCCCGGCATTGACCTGGAGCCCTGCAGCCAGTGCGGCATCCGCCGTTTTTCCCAATTTCTCCAATTCCTTCGCCGCTTTTGCCGAATCGGAATGATAGCTGCCATATGGACCCGTATAGAGTTCGATCCGGTCGGCGCCGGTGTCGCGAGCGGCTTTCACGCCATCGGGATCCGGATCGGAAAACAGCGATACGCGAAAGCCTCCCTTCTTCAGGCGCTTGACGACCGGTGTCAGGAACGCAGCCTCTGCGGTGAAGTTCCAGCCATGATCGGAAGTCGCCTGCTCCGGGTGGTCCGGCACCAGCGTCACCTGCTCCGGCTGGTGCTTTTCCACAAGCGCCAGGAAATCCTCGGTCGGATAGCCCTCGATGTTGAATTCCGCATTCGGGAACTCGTCGTCGATCAGCGCCCTGATCTGCGGCAGATCGGAATGCCTGGTGTGCCGCTCGTCGGGTCGCGGGTGCACCGTCAGCCCATGCGCGCCGGCAGCAAGGGCGATGCGTCCAAGCCCGGTCACGCTTGGCCACGGCAGGTCGCGCCGGTTGCGCAGCATGGCGATAGCATTGAGGTTGACGGAAAGCTTTGCAGGCATTTGCACGGCTCCAGGCTGATCTTGGCGCGCATCTATACCGCCTTTAACGGGAACAGACAGAGGGTTTCAGGTGTTCCAAGGTGAGCGAAGAAAATCGAGTGCAAGGAGTTCCCTGTTGAATTTTCTCGATACCGTGCCGGCGGTCCGCCGCATCGACACCGATAGCGAAGATCTCTTCGCCATCGATGTCGTCGGCCATGTCGCAGCGGCTGACGCCGAAAACCTGTTCGGATTGCTGGAGGCGGCCTACGCGCTGCATCCGAAGATCGACGTGCTGGTGCGTCTGATCGACCATGAGGGTGTCGACTGGGCCGACGTATCGGACGAGACGATCGAACAGGGCATAGCTCATGCCGTGGAGCATATCGGCCGCTGCGCGGCGGTCGGCGAACCGAACTGGATAGCGGAGGCAAGAGCCTTTTTGCCCGCTTCTTTGCCCATCGAACTCCGGCATTTCGAGGCCAAGGACGAAGCCGCTGCCTGGGAATGGCTTGGCGCCAGACCGATCGCCCAGCGCTGATACGACGGACCAGACAGCCCTATCGGACGATCGTCAGCCGTTCGGCCGCGCGCGTGATGGCGGTGTAGAGCCAACGCTGGCGGGTTTCCTTGAATGCCCAGCTTTCGTCGAAAAGCACGATCTCGTTCCATTGCGACCCTTGCGCCTTGTGCACGGTCAGCGCGTAGCCGTAATCGAAATCGTCGAAGCGCTTCTTCTGCTGCCAGGGAATATCGGCGTCGGGATCCTCGAATGCGGCTTTGAGCAGCTTGATCTTGGCGACGCCGCGATCCGGGTCATCTTCCTCCGGCGAGACCAGCAGATTGATGCCGGGCTTGACCGTCTCGCGCGACGAGGTCATCACCTTCCAAAGCGACCCATTGAGCAGCCCCTTGGCCGGATCGTTGCGCAGGCAGACCAGCTTGTCGCCGGCTTGCGGATAATCGGCGTTGAACCCCTTCAGCTCGCGCAGCCGCTGGTTATAGCGGCGGCGCGTGCGGTTGGTGCCGACCAGCACCTGGTCAGCCTTCAGCACCAATTCCTGGGTGACGTCTTCCTTGCCGATCACTTGCGCCGCGCCATAGTCGCCGCGCATGAACTCGCGGCCCTCGCGCACGTCGAGCGCCAGCCTGATGATCGGGTTATCGCGCGCCTGGCGGTGGATTTCGGTGAGCAGAATGTCCGGCTCGTGGTCGGTGAAGAAGCCGCCGCCGGAGATCGGCGGCAACTGGCCGGGATCACCGAGAACCAGGATCGGCGTGCCGAAGCTCATCAGGTCACGGCCAAGCTGCTCGTCGACCATCGAGCATTCGTCGATGACGACGAGCTTGGCCCGCGAGATCGGACTCTGCCGGTTGAGCGAAAACGTCGGCGACATCGAGGTCTTGCCGGTCACCTCGTCCGATACCGATTCCTCGCCCTTCGGCCGGTAGATCAGCGAATGGATGGTGCGGGCATTGACCGCGCCCTTGGAACGCAGCACCTGCGCCGCCTTGCCCGTGAAGGCGGCGAACTGCACCTGGCCGTCGACATGCTCGGCGAAATAGCGCGCCAGCGTCGTCTTGCCGGTGCCGGCATAGCCAAACAGCCGGAACAGCTGCGGCCTGCCGGTTTTCAGCCAGCCGGCCACCGCCTTCAGCGCCTCATCCTGTTGAGGAGAGAATTCCATCAGCGCGACAGACCGGATTCGCGAGGGAAAGACAAGGTGACTGCCATCACCATCAATTTCATCGCCGGCAATTACGCCGCTGCGACAGGGTCAGGCTATCAGCGACGAACAGGAACGTAAAGAGAACAGCATCGGGCGACGACAGCTTACCCAGCCCGCTGCGGGTCGTTCTCCAGCAGGATCGGCTTGCCATGCGGCGTAGCATGCGCGGCGCGTTCCCAGGCAGCGGCAAGGATATCGACGTCGTTCCTACCGGCAACGCCTTTGGTCGACAGCAGATTCTCCAGTGCCGCCAGCCAGTGCTCGTAGTAATCGTGACCGTCGCTCGCGGCGCCCGGCCGCTTCACCTCGGTCGACAAGGCATCCGCCCATTCGCTCCAGGAAAACAGCCCCCTGTCGTGCAGCGCCACTGTGATGGCGAAGGCTTCCGCTTGCCACGGCTCGGCAAACACCGGCGCCTCGACACCGGCGGGCAATAAGGCGGCAACTGAGTTGGTCTCACGCCGGTTCAAGATAGCTCTCCCAGGCATCGATCGACACGACAAGTGTCGGATCGGCGCCCTCGCCCCAGATTTCGCCGCCGGCGAAGGCCACCGTATAGACCCATTGCGGGTTTTCGCCCTGGCCGTGCGCATTGGTGTCGGGAAAGACAAAGCCGTCGCGCACAGCCTCGACGAGGCCTCGCTTGCCGCGTGCATAGCGCGGCAACCTGGTGTGACCGGTCGGATGAAAGTTCTTGGTTCGCACGAGGTCGCCCGCCTTGAACCGTGCCGGCGCAGCGACCGGCCGGTCGCAAGGCCCGCCTTTGGCCAGCACCGCCGGAACATCTTTAGCCTTGAGCACGCTTTTGGGTGTCGCTGCCTGGTCGACCGCGTCGCCCACGGCCAGATCGCGGTCGCTGACGAAACCATGGCGTTTGAGCAGCACCTCCAGCGCCTTGATCCAGATTTCGTAATAACTCGACGCATAGTAGTCGGCCGGGTGCAGCGATTCCCGCGCATGCCGGCTTTCGTCGATGGTCCAGGCGCCCATGGCGCCGGCGCACAAGGTCACGCCAAGCGCCCGCCTTTCCCAATCGGCATGGAAATAAGATTCGTCCTGTTCGGGCGCGACCGGCCCGAAACCCATCTGTCCGCCGAGATCCTGCGGCCCGTTCATGCCGGCTCCCGCGCCAACGCCGTGCCGATCATGGCATCGCGCGTCACCAGATCAGCGAGCCGTGCCTCATCCCAGCCCTCCGTGCCCCTGGGCCGCATAGGCACGACCAGATAGCGCAGCTCGGCGGTCGAATCCCATACCCGGATTGTCGTTGTCGCCGGCAAGGTCAGCCCGAATTCCTCGAGCACGCCGCGCGGATCGATCACTGCGCGCGAACGGTAGGGCGGCGCCTTGTACCAGACCGGCGGCAGGCCGAGAACCGACCACGGATAGCAGGAGCACAGCGTGCAGACGACGAGGTTGTGTGTGTCGGCCGTGCTGAACACCGCCTGCATGTGCTCGCCTTGTCGGCCGGTGTAGCTGAGCGATCCGATGGCGGCCGTCGCGTCGCGCTTCAGCCATTCGGCAAAGTCGGGGTCAACCCAGGCTTTTGCCACCACCTTTGCGCCGTTGCGCGGCCCGATCCTGGTTTCGTAGGTGTCGACAATGACATCGATCGCCGCCGGATCGATCAGGCCCTTGCGGGTGAGGATCGTCTCCAGCGCGCGCACGCGCGCCGCAAAAGGATCGAGTTCATTGTCGTGGTCGTGGTCGTGCGGCATGGCGTCAAATTACGATCGCGGACGCCCGGCCGCAAGCACCACGGCTTGGGCCAGCATTATTCAGCTGCCGCTTTCTGCGGCTCACCCAGCGGTTCTTCCTCATCATCGAACAGTGACGGCTGAGCGACGGTTTCGACTGAGCCCGGCTCGCCATGGCGCCCCGCCCACAGCCTAACAAGCCAACCGGAAAAATGCTCCATGTAAACGTAGATGACGGGCGTGACGAACAGCGTCAGTGCCTGCGAAGCGACGAGACCGCCGACCACCGCCACGCCGAGAGGCTGGCGCAATTCAGCGCTGGCGCCGGTGCCGAGCGCGATCGGGATGGTGCCCATCAGCGCGGCGAGCGTCGTCATCATGATCGGCCGAAAGCGCATGAGGCAGGCCTTGTGGATGGATTCGACAGGCGACATCCCCTCGCGCCTGAGTTCAAGCGCCACATCGATCATCATGATACCGTTCTTCTTGACGATGCCGATCAGCATCAGGATGCCGATCACCGCGATCACCGACAGATCCATCCCCGCCAGCCGCAATGCCACCAGCGCGCCAAGCACCGCCGACGGAAGCCCGGTCAGGATGGTGAGCGGGTGGATGAAACTCTCATAGAGCATGCCGAGCACGATATAGATGGTGAGGATCGCGCCGCCGATCAGCAGTCCCTGGTTGGAAAGCGAATCCTGAAATGTCTTCGCCGTGCCCGAGAAGGTGGTCGAGATCGTCGGCGGCATGCCGATCTTTTCCTTCAGCGCATTGATGTGGCTCACGCTGTCGCCGAGGGCCACGCCTTGCGGCAGATTGTAGGAGATGGTCACAGCCGGAAGCTGGCCGAGCTGATTGACGGTCAAAGCGCCGGCGGTCCGATCGACACGGGCGAAGGCACCGAGCGGCACCAGGCTGCCGCTCGCCGTTCTCACCTTGATGGCCAGCATCCGCTCGGGCGACCACTCGATCTTCGGATCGAGTTCCATGATCACGTCGTAGCTGTCGGCCGAGCCGAAGATGGTCGACACCTGCTGGGTGCCGAAACCGCCATAGAGGCTGGAGCGCAATGTGTCGGTATCGATGCCGAGGTTCGCCGCCTTGTCGCGGTCGATTACCAGCGTCGCCTGTAGCGCGTTGTTCTGCAGATCATTGGTGACATCGGTGAAGGCGGCATGATCGGCGGCCATTGCGTCTGTGAGCTTTTGCGCCCAGACGTTCGTCAGGCCGGTATCGAGGCCTTGCACGGCAAGCTGGTAGGCGCTCGCCGAAGAGCGCGCGCCGAGTCGCAGGTTCTGCACCGGCTGCATGTAGGTTTCGATGCCGGGCACACTGGCAAGCTGGCGCCGCAGATCCGAAAGCACCTTGTCGATGTTCGGCCGCTGGTCCTTGTCTTTCAGCTGCACGAAGAGCTGGCCCTGGTTGAGCGCATTGTTTCCACTGCCCGCCGACCAGCCGACATGCGCGACATAGGGCGAATGGGTGAAGACGTCTGCCACTTGCCCCTGCAGCTTCACCATGGCGTCGAAGGAAATGTCCTGACGCGCGATGGTCGTCACAGAGACCTGGCCGATATCCTCCTGCGGGAAGAAGCCCTTCGGCGATATCTGGATCAGCCAGACCGACAGCCCGGCGGTCACAAGGAAGACAAGGAAAACCAGGAAATTGTGGCGCAGGCAGAATGTCAGCAGCCAGTCATAGCCCCGCATGAAGAAGTTTTGTCTGTGGTCCTCGCCATGCGCTGCTTCTCGCTCGGCTTTCGATAACGACAACAGCCGCGAGCACAGCATCGGCGTCAGCGTCAGCGAGACAAACATCGACGCCAGAATGGCGACCGTCACCACCACCGCGAACTCGTTGAAGATGCGCCCGATCACGCCGCCCATCAAAAGCACGGGAATGAACACAGCCACCAGCGAGATCGAGATCGATATGATGGTGAAGCCGATTTCGCGGGCGCCCTTGAGCGACGCCTCCATTGCCGAGAGCCCGTCCTCCTCCATATGGCGGAAAATATTTTCCAGCATGACGATGGCATCGTCGACGACAAGGCCGACCGCCAGCGTCAGTCCCATCAGCGAGATGTTGTCGATGGAAAACCCGAACAGGTACATCACGCCCAGCGTGGCGATGAGCGAAATCGGTACCGCCACCGCCGGAATGACCGTCGCCGTCACCCGGCGCAGGAACAGGAAGATCACCATCACCACCAGCGCGATGGTGAGCAGCAGCGTGAACTGCACATCGTCGACCGCCTCGCGGATCGACGTCGAGCGATCGTTGAGCAACTGGATGCTCGCCGCCGCCGGCATCTGACCCTCGAAGGAAGGAAGCATCGCCTTGACGCGATCGACAACGTCGACGGTGTTGGCATCCGGCTGGCGCTGCACCGCCATGATGATGGCGCGGGTGCCGTCGTACCAGCTTGCCGTTGTCGTGGTCTCGACCGAATCGATGACGCGGGTCACCTCACCGAGCCGCACCGGGTGGCCGTTCTTGGTGGCGATGATGATGTTGGAGAACCCTGCCGCGTTGGTCAGCTGCGTGTTCGCGGTGATGGTCAGCTGCTGTTTGTTGTTCTTGAGCACGCCGAGCGGCGTGTTGCTGTTGGCCGAGGCAATGGCCGTCTGCAGCTGGTCGATCGAGATGCCGCGTGCGGCGAGCGCCGTCGGATCGATCTGGACGCGCACGGCATATTTTTGCTGGCCAAAAATTGAAACCTGCGCAACGCCGTCGATCGTCGACAGCGACGGCGAGATCACATTCTCGGCAAATGCATCGAGATCGGTCAGCGGAATGGTGTCGCTGACCAGGGACATCAGCAAGATCGGCGCGTCGGCTGGATTGACCTTGCGATAGCTCGGCGGGCTGGTCATCTCCGGCGGCAATTGCCGTTGCGTGCGTGCGATCGCCGCCTGCACATCGGCGGCGGCTGCATCGATGTCGCGGTTGAGCACGAACTGAATGGCGATCGAGGTCGAGCCGAGCGAATTGGTCGTCGAGATCGAATCGATGCCGGCGATGGTGGCAAACTGCTTGATCAGCGGCGTTGCCACCGAGGTCGCCATGGTTTCCGGCGAGGCCCCAGGCAGCGAGGCCGAGACGTTGACCACCGGAAACTCGGCACTTGGCAGTGCCGCCACCGGCAGGAATTTGTAAGCAAACAGCCCGCCCAGCACCAGGGCGAAGGACATGAGCAGCGTGGCGACGGGCCTGCGGATGCAGAATTCGGAAATCATGGCCGCGTCCCGTCCGCTTTGTCAGCCTCGGCGACCTTCGGAGCCGCGTGATCGCCGGTGCCGGTCGAAGTCTTGCCTTCGCGCACTGCCGCGCCGTTCTTCAGTCTGGTCTGGCCCTCGACGACGACACGCTCGCCGCTTTTCAATCCTTGGCTGATCGCGCTGTTGGCGCCTTCTGTTAGCGCGACCTGCACAGGCCGCATTTCCACTGTATTGTCCGGCTTGATCACATAGACGAACGGACCCTTCTGGCTGGGCTGGACGGCAACCGTCGGAACGGACGTCATTTGCGGCATGATGCCGGCATCGAGCACGACATTGACATATTGGCCCGGCCACAGCGAAAGATCGGCGTTCGGCACGCTGGCCCGCGTTGCGATCGTGCCGGAGGCCGTGTCTACGCTGGAATCGACGAAATCCAGCGTTCCCCTGCCGATTGGCTTCGGGTCGCCATCCCTGGTCAGCGTCACCGCACCTTGCTGCGGTGCCGCCAGCGCCTTGTGCAGCAAGGCAAGGTCGCTTTCGGGGAGATTGAAGTTCACCTGCAGCGGATCGACCTGCGTGATCGTCACCAGCGGGGTCGACGTGCTGCTGCCGTTGCTGGTGGTGACGAGGTCGCCGACCGCGACGCTGACCGCGCCAAGCCTGCCGGAAATCGGCGCCTTGATCGTCGCAAAGCCAAGCTGGACCTCGTCCGCATCGATCGTCGCCTTGTCGGCGTCGACGGTGGCCGCGGCGGATTTTTGCGCCGCGACGGCCTGATCATAGGTCTGCTGTGTTCCGGCTTGCCTGGCGACGAGATTTTTGGCGCGCTGAAGATCGGCCGTGGCGCTGGCAAGCAGCGCCTGGTCTTTTGCGAGCGTCGCCTGATCGCGTGCCAGTTGCGCCTTCAACGAGCGATCGTCCAGCGAGAACAGAAGGTCGCCGGCTTTCACCATCTGTCCGTCCTTCACCGCAATCGCAACGATCTGGCTCGAGACCCGCGCGTTGATGCTGACCACCGCGGGAGACGATATAAAGCCGATGGCATAGCGCCGGACCGGGAAATCGGCCGTTGAAGCAGTGGCGGCGACCACCGAGGTCGAGCGAGCAGCATTTGCCGCTGCGGCGGGTTTGTCTGCCGTCGCCGTCGTCTGCTTCGCCGACAGCATCTGCTGAAGACCGCTCATTGCGGTGGGCGAAAGATAGAGCCACGCCGCGGCAACGCAGGCTGCAGCAATCACCGCAAATACGATCTTTCCGCGCATCGACAAAAGGCCTCTCGATCCGACACGCCGTTATCCGGTGGTCGCAGTCTAGCTCAACTCGCAGCCTCTTGCCGCGATTTTGCCAGATAATAGAGGATGCCGAAGGCGAAAAAGGGCCAAAAGCCGTCATTACGAAGATTTAATGTGCAGTGCACAATAAAACGGCAGCTAGCGCAGCATCGGCCACAGCGTCGCCGCAAGCGTCACGCCCATGGCGATGTTGAACCATTTGAGCCGCACCGCATCCGCCAGAAAACCGCGCAGCGCCATGCCGAAACCGGCCCAGCTCGAAATGCTCGGCAGCATGACGACGGCGAAAGCGGCCGAGATCAGTACCACGGACACAAACGGACGATTCGGGTTGGTGTAGACGGCCATGGCGGTGATCGCCATGACCCAGGCCTTGGGATTGACCCACTGAAACGCCGCCGCCTCGATGAAGCGCATTGGCGGGCCCTTCGCCTCGCCTTCGCCGCCGAGCGAGCGCGACATGGCAATCTTCCAGGCGAGATAAAGCAGGTAGAGGCCGCCGGCGATCTTCAATCCGGTATGCAGCATTGGAAAGGCCGTCAGCACCGCGCCAAGCCCGAAGCCTACGGCCAGCAACAGGACGAGGAACCCGATGCCGATGCCCAGCATATGCGGAATCGTTTTGACGAAGCCGAAATTCACACCGGAAGCCAGAAGCATGAAATTGTTCGGACCCGGCGTGACCGAGGTCACGAAGGCATAGACCAGAAGAGCAAGGAATGCATCCAGCGTCATAGCTTCCTCCCAATTAAGTCAGCACTATTGTCCTTTTACGACCGTCGCGCAAAAGCCACTCCAGGCGCGCAGCCGGGCCAGGCGATCGCATTGCGACGGAACAGATATGCGGCGCCAGATCATCTTGCAGCCGAGTGGAATCACTTGGCGCCGCAGAAACGCGGCTAAAGCAACTGGATACTGCGAGCTACATCCCTTGCGGGCCGCGGTTCATCGCCGCCACCCCGGTGCGGCAGATTTCGACGAGGCCGAGCGGCTTCATGATGGCGATGAACTGATCGAGCTTGGAGCCCTTTCCGGTGATCTCGAAGATGAAATGCTCGGTGTTGGCGTCGATGACGCTGGCGCGGAATGCATCGGCGAGCCGGAGCGCCTCGACGCGGGCTTCGCCGGTGCCGGCAACCTTGACCAGCGCGAGTTCCCGCTCCAATGGCCGCTCCTGTCCGAATTCCTGCGACCGCACGGTGAGATCGACGACGCGGTGCACCGGCACGATGCGCTCGAGCTGGTGCTTGATCTGCTCCAGCACATGCGGCGTGCCGCGCGTCACGATGGTGATGCGCGACAGGTGTTTTTCGTGCTCGGTTTCCGAGACCGTCAGGCTCTCGATGTTGTAGCCGCGTCCGGAAAACAGGCCGATGACCCGGGCAAGCACGCCCGGCTCGTTGTCGACTAGGACCGAAAGCGTGTGGTTCTCTGGTTTTTCCGTCTCCTTGGCGATGAAATAGGCGGAGCCGGTCGGTTGCAACTGTGCGTTCATGACATGAATCTCGATTTCAAACTTTTTTGCTAATCTGCTGTTTTCGCACAGCTTCCTTGAACCAAGCTACACCAGTTCCCTGCCCTTGGCGTCGATCGCGTTGGCCACAGCCTCGTCCGTCGCCTCGTCAGGCAACAGCATCTCGTTATGCGCCTTGCCGGACGGGATCATCGGGAAGCAGTTGGCGAGCGTCGCCACGCGGCAGTCGAAGAGGACGGGCTTCTTGACCGCGATCATCTCCTTGATGGCGTCGTCAAGCTCGTCCGGCTTGTCGCAGCGAATGCCGTGGCCGCCATAGGCTTCGGCGAGCTTGACGAAATCCGGCATCGCCTCGGTGTAGGAATGCGACAGCCGGTTGCCATGCAGCAACTGCTGCCATTGCCGCACCATGCCCATATACTGGTTGTTGAGGATGAAGATCTTGATCGGCGCCTCGTGCTGCACCGCCGCGCTCATCTCCTGCATCGTCATCTGCACCGAGGCGTCGCCGGCGATATCGATAACAAGCGCGTCGGGATGGGCGATCTGCACGCCGAGCGCCGCCGGCAGGCCGTAGCCCATCGTGCCCAGTCCGCCGGAGGTCATCCAGCGGTTCGGCTTCTCGAAATGGTAGTGCTGCGCCGCCCACATCTGGTGCTGGCCGACCTCGGTGGTGATATAGGTGTCGAGGTCCTTGGTCAGCGCATAGAGCCGCTGGACGGCATATTGCGGCATGATCACCTCGTGGTTCATCTTATAGGCGAGCGAATCGCGGGCGCGCCATTTGGCGATCTGCTCCCACCACGGGTGAAGTGCCTTCTTGTCGGCCTTGGCGGTTGCCCGCCACAGCCGCACCAGATCCTCCAGCACACGCCCGACATCGCCGATGATCGGCACGTCGGTATGGACGTTCTTGTTGATCGACGACGGGTCGATGTCGATGTGGATCTTCTTCGAATTCGGCGAAAACGCCGTCAGCCGCCCGGTGATGCGGTCGTCGAAGCGCGCGCCGATGCAGAGCATGACGTCGCAATCGTGCATCGCCATGTTCGCTTCATACGTGCCGTGCATGCCGAGCATGCCCATCCAGTTCTTGCCCGATGCCGGATAGGCGCCGAGGCCCATCAGCGTCGAGGTGATCGGAAAGCCGGTGAGGTCGACCAGCTCGCGCAGCAAATGGCTCGCCTCCGGGCCGGAATTGATGACGCCGCCGCCCGAATAGATGATCGGCTTCCTGGCGCCGGCCATCAGCTCGACCGCCGCCTTGATCTTCTCCAGGTCGCCCTGAACCTTCGGCTGGTAGCTGGTGCGCGGCGCCGTCTGCGGCGGGACATAGATGCCCTTGGCGAACTGAACGTCCTTCGGGATGTCGACGACGACCGGACCGGGGCGCCCTGTGGTTGCCACATGGAATGCCTCGTGGATCGTTGCCGCGAGCTCGTTGACGTCCTTCACCAGCCAGTTGTGCTTGGTGCAGGGCCGCGTGATGCCGACCGTGTCGCATTCCTGGAACGCATCCGAGCCGATCAGCGAAGTCGGCACCTGGCCGGTCAGGCAGACCAGCGGGATCGAATCCATCAGCGCGTCCTGCAATGGCGTCACCGCATTGGTGGCGCCCGGCCCGGAGGTCACCAGCATGACGCCGGCCTTGCCGGTCGAGCGCGCATAGCCTTCCGCCGCATGGCCCGCGCCCTGCTCGTGGCGGACGAGGATGTGCTCGACCTCGTCCTGTTGGAAGATTTCATCGTAAATTGGGAGAACCGCGCCGCCCGGATAGCCGAAAACATGCTTGACGCCATTGTCCTTCAGCGCCTGCACCACCATTTCGGCGCCTGTCATTTCGCGCCGCTCACTCTGTCCACTGCTCATCGGTCTGGTCCCGTACTGTTCGCCATCTGGCGATTGCTGGTCGTTTAGTCGTGTTTCGGGCAATAAAAAAGGCCCCCGAGGGAGCCTGTGTCTTGCGCATGGGAGGTCATCGCCCGGCGGTTACACCGCCTTGCCCACGCGCTTTCCTACGAGAATGAGTGCCTTTTTCATGGTCGCGGACCATAGAATTGGTTTGATGGCGCTGTCAACGGTGAATATGCGCTTGGCCTGACGTCGGCACATTCGCTCATTGGGCAACCCGCGCGGCACTTCCGCCGCGCGGGGTCTTCGTTTCAGGCCATGAGCACCACGCCTCTCGCCTTGGCCCAGCGCTCGACGATCTTGCGCTCCTCGAGCGAAGCGAGACGATTGCCGAAACCGCGCACCTGCACCGCACGGTTTTGCGGGTCGAGTTCGATCGTCAGCATCCGCTCGATCTTGCCGAGCGCTGTGCGCCGCAGCACCCAGATCGAGGCATTGCCGGCGATGCATTTGGCCGCGTACATCGAGACGCAATGATGCATCGCTCGGCTCTCGGCGACCAGATCTTCGGCTGTCTTCAACTGACGGACGAAGAAATGCTCGCCATGCTGCCTTTGCCTCCTTGGTCGACGGCTGCCAGTCCCAGTCATCGAGGCGCGAGCCATCCCAGGCGCGGCCCTGCGACTGCATTCCGGCAGTATGTGGAGCCCGCCCGGCAGCGCGGCGGCGCATCGCCTCGATGCGTTCGATCGCGGCGATATCGCGATGCCATTCCACCATGTGCCGACGCAGTGAGGCGAGCGTGCGACCCTTCAGGCTGTACGCTGCACGGCGCTGGTGCATGGCGCCGATATAGTCGCACAAATCGTCGATCTCCTCCTTCGACGCAGGTTGTGCGCAGAAGAACCGCGCCACCTCGCGCCAGAAGGCCAGATCGTTACGTGGCGTGCGCGCGATTTTCGACTTGGCAAGTCGGGCCGCCAACCCGGAATCATCCGTGTAGGACCGGGCGATCGCCACCCAAAATGCCTCGTCGAAGGTCAAATCGCCGGACAAGTTCAGGAAGCAATGCACCTCCTTGCGGGACAGCCATGCACTGGCGCCCGCCTTGTAGAGCGAGTCACCACGCGCTACTGCGATATACCAAGCCTTGCGGAGCGCAATCTCGCTTTGGACGCCATAGGGCGCCGTCGCGGATCGCCATCCTGGCAAAGCACGGACGTGCCTCGTCAAGCGCCCGCTCGAAATCTGGAGCGGGACGCGCGACGGGAAAAACCCGCCGCAGCGTTACTGCATATGCTTCAATACGTTCGCGCTCGGCGTCCTGCCTGCGCTGGATCATGGACTTTGCCATGGCCGTTCTTCCTGATTGGAACCCCGTCAGCCGCACGCAATTCCAGCGTCGGCACGGAATGTGTCGATCTGGATTGCCGGGTCATTGACAGGTCTCCTTTCGGGACGACGGGTTAGAATGGGCGGCTTCTCTAAGCTCGCGGCAAATTTGACGCAAGAGCCTTTCTTTCAATATTTACAATGACCGTGCGTAGTGTTGCAAAGACGCATCTCTAGTCTTCAGACAGCTAGGACTATCGGCGAGAGCCTCAACTTCCCATCGTTTCAGCGGTCCGGACACGCCGGAGCTGACCGTCGTCGGCGCGCCCGAGATATGGGGCCGAATGATTCGCTGCGGCACGGATGATCTCCTGCCAAGTCAACAACTACTGTGATAAACCATTGAAACCACGCCAAACTATTTGACGACGTGACGCCGCGCACATTTTGCCGCGATACTTCGGCCAACCGGGCTGGGAGGGTCCGGTGACGCCACAGGACTTACGGGAGGAAATTTGATGCTCGACAAGGCCCCAGCCAAGAAACTGTCCGACCTGCTCGATCAATTCGGCGCAGCACTTGCCGCCGGCGATATCGACAGAGCGGTCGAATGCTTTCAGGAAGATTGTTACTGGCGCGACCTGGTGACCTTTACCTGGAACATCAAGACCATGGAGGGCCGCGATCAGGTGCGCGAAATGCTGGTCAGCCAGTTGACGAAGACGAAACCTTCGACCTGGAGGATCGCCGCCGGCGAGGACGCCAGCGAGGACGGCGGGGTGCTGGAAGGCTGGATCAGCTTCGAAACCGAAGTAGCGCGCGGCTTTGGGCACATCAGGCTGAAGGAAGGAAAGATTTGGACGCTGCTGACCAGCATGGTCGAGTTGAAGGGTCATGAGGAACCCGCCGGCTTCGCCCGGCCGCTGGGCGCCAAGCATGGCCACGGCAAGAACCGTCCGACCTGGAAGGAAGAGCGCGAAAGAGAGGCCGCTGAGCTCGGCTTCAAGACGCAGCCCTACACACTGATCATCGGCGGCGGCCAAGGCGGAATTGCACTCGGCGCCCGCCTCAGGCAGCTCGGCGTGCCGACCATCATCGTCGAGAAGAACGAGCGTGCCGGCGACAGCTGGCGCAAGCGCTACAAGTCGCTCTGCCTGCACGACCCGGTCTGGTACGACCATCTGCCCTACATCGACTTCCCCCGGAATTGGCCGGTCTTCTCACCCAAGGACAAGATCGGTGACTGGCTGGAAATGTACACCAAGGTCATGGAGCTGAACTATTGGTCCTCCACCGAGGCCAGGAGCGCCACCTATGATGATGAGAAGAAGGAATGGACCGTCATCGTCCATCGCGACGGCAAGGACATCGTCCTGAAGCCCAGGCAATTGGTGCTGGCCACGGGACAGTCCGGCAAGGCCAATATGCCGAAATTCAAGGGTATGGAAAATTTCCAGGGCGATCAGCACCATTCCTCGAAACACCCAGGCTCCGATGCCTATGTCGGCAAAAGCGCAGTCGTGATCGGCTCGAACAATTCAGCCCACGATATCGCCGCGGCACTTTGGGAAGCCGGCGCCGATGTCACCATGGTACAGCGCTCGACCACCCATATCGTCAAATCCGACACGCTGATGGAAATCGGGCTGGGTTCGCTCTACTCGGAAAAAGCCGTGCAAAGCGGCATGACCACAGCAAAGGCCGACCTCGTCTTTGCCTCGCTACCCTACAAGATCCTGCACGAGTTCCAGATCCCGGCCTACGCTGAGATGAAGAAGCGCGACGCCGACTTCTACAAAGGGCTGGAGAAGGCCGGCTTCATGCTCGACTGGGGTGACGACGATTCCGGCCTGTTCATGAAATATCTCAGGCGCGGCTCGGGCTACTACATCGACGTCGGCGCATCCGACCTGATCATCGACGGTTCGATCAAGCTGAAAAGCGGCGTCGAAGTGACGGAGATCAAGGAGCATTCCATCCTGCTCAGCGATGGTTCGGAACTGCCGGCCGACCTCATCGTCTACGCCACCGGCTATGGCTCGATGAATGGCTGGGCGGCCGACCTGATCTCAAGGGAAGTCGCCGACAAGGTTGGCAAATGCTGGGGCCTCGGCTCCAACACCACCAAGGATCCAGGCCCGTGGGAAGGCGAATTGCGCAATATGTGGAAGCCGACGCAGCAGGAAGCGCTCTGGTTCCATGGCGGTAATTTGCATCAGTCACGCCACTATTCGCAGTTCCTGTCGCTGCAACTGAAGGCGCGGCATGAAGGTATCGCGACACCGGTCTACGGCCTGCAGCAGGTGCATCACCAGGGGTAGAAATTCAGGCCATCACCGAGATTGGCCGATGCGCTTCCAGTAGATGAGCGTACCGGTCAGCCCACCGTGCGGCTTCAGCGCGTAGTCCGGTATTTCGCCGGCCAGCGTGAAGCCGAGCTTCTCATAGAGACCGGAAGCCCCCTCCTCCTTTGCCGTGTCCAGGACCAGCAGCGTGCGGCCTTTCTCCACGGCAAGGGCTTCGGCCGCCTCCATGAGGCGGGTTGCGACGCCCTTGCCGCGATAATCGACGCGGGTCATCAGCTTGGCGATCTCGGCCCGGTGCGGCTGGTTGGGGGGGCAGTCGAGCAGTAATGTGACGGTGCCGATTAGAGCCTCGCCGTTCCAGGCCCCCAGCACCGCCCTTTCGCCTCTGGCGGCCGCCTCGAACGACTTGTTCCAGAAGGCTGCGGCCATTTCCGGCGCCAGCGGATGCATGAAGCTGACCGATCCGCCGGCGGCAACCGTCCCGATCAGCAAATCGACCATTATTTTTTGCGTGCCGGCAGTATTGGTGAGCAGGTTGATTTCGATTGAATTCATGTGGTCTTTCTTATCCACGACGGAAATGGTTCCAACCTGAGCGGCAGCGTAACCCGCACGCGCCACCCATCAGTCGAAGTGACTGGTCCGCTTCCGCTTCCTGGCCCGGCGGATTTCCGCGATGCGCTCGGCGTCTTCCTCTTGCAGATGTCGCCCGCGCTCCAGCAGCTCGAGCGTATATTCCTCATAGGTCAGGCCCAGCCGCTCGGCCCTGTCCAGCCGCATCAGCATGATATCGCGGCTTGGCGCCGTCCACGCCTGGGCATGAGCGGCCCGCCAGGCAAGAAAGACATAGGGGTCGCTCTTGCCCCAGGGCGGACCGTCATAGTCGTCGAGCGGCGGACCGCCATTGTCGGAGCGTTTCGGACGTCGTGCCATCATCAGCTCCTGGCCAACGCAACCAGATACTCGGCGGCGTCCGGCCCCGGAGAGTGGAAAACGCAATCGGATGGCGCGCCGAGTGCCAGGCAGTCGCCGGGTTCGAGCCTGTGGACGACGCCGCCCTCGGTGAATTCCAGCCGTCCGGAAATCAGCCAGATCTGCTGCCGGATGAAGGCGTAGGATGCCGCCGGAAAACTCACCTTGGCGCCCGCTGGCAACTGGACCCGTATCAGTTCGAGCGGCATGTCCGAAACCGGCGAAAGATGCCGCCGGATATAGCCCGTGGCCGGATCGCGCCAGACTGGCTGGTCCCTTTCACGAAGCAGGCCGCCGCCCTGCAATTCCGCCCGTGCGATCAGGGTGGAAAGCGTCATGCCGAAGGCCACCGCAATGCGCACGAGGAGTGCCGCAGTCGGGCTCGTCATGCCGCGCTCTATCGTGCTCAGCATGGCTTTCGAGACATCGGACCGCTCCGCCAATTCCGCCAGCGACCAACCGCGAGCCACCCTTTCGGCGTGTATCCTTCTGCCGATAGTGGAGGAGATATCGTTCGCTATATCGTTCATTCATCCAATATATCGAAATTCTGCCGTCGAGCAAAGGGCCGTTTGGTCCAGTTTTCGCGAACTCCTTAATGTCCGCTACACCATCCAGCCTCACCCCACCTTAACCCCGTTCGGCTAGGCTCATCCTTTGGGAAAAAGGGGATCGGCCTGTCCATGCTCGTTGAACGCGAAGCCTCCATTGGAGAACCGACTTTGCTGGAGCGCCGCAGGGCGGAGCAGAACGACAAGCGGATCCTGGGCAATGTCGTGCAATGCGACGGCGCCCGCGCCACCATCAGCGCCTACGCCGATGATGTCGAAGGCACGGTCACCGGTCTGTGGAGCGTCGGCAAGATGATCTCGATCAATCTCGGCACATCACGAACCGTCGGCCTGGTTTATGAGATCGGCAAATCGGATCGTGCCTGGAGCAGCGAGGGCCAGAATCCGATCGAGGTCAGTATCGAACTGATCGGCGAGGTGCGCGATGGCGCCGAACCCGGCGCGAAGCCGGTCTTCGACCGAGGCATCACAACCTATCCGCATATCGGCGCCATTGCCCATCGTATCCGCAGCCGCGACCTGCAGGCCGTCTACGATCTCGCCGGACGTCACTCGATAACCATCGGCACGCTGTCGCAGGACGAGGCCATCGACGCCAATATTGCCATCGACGATACGCTGGCGCGCCATTTCGCCATTGTCGGCACCACCGGAGTCGGCAAATCGACCGCCGTGTCGCTGCTTTTGCGCAAGTCGATCGCCGCTCGGCCCGAGCTGCGCGTGCTGATCCTCGATCCACACAACGAGTTCGCCGCGTCGTTGCCCGAATATTGCGTCCGGATCGATTCGACGACGCTCGACCTGCCCTTCTGGATGTTCAAACTCGAGGAATTTGCCGAGGTGCTGTTTCGCGGCCGCGAGACGGTCCCGGAAGAGGTCGACGCCTTGCGCGACCTCATTCCCGCGGCCAAGAACCTCTACCGCAATCCGAACTCCGGCAACTACCTGCGGCGCAGCACCGACGCGCTGACCGCCGACGCGCCGGTGCCCTATCGCATTGCCGACCTCATCAAGCTGGTCGACGAGCGCATGGGATTGCTGGAAAGCAAGAACGACCGCCCGACCCTCAGGTCACTGAAGACACGTATCGAATCGGCGGCATCCGATCCGCGTTACCGTTTCATGTTCAATTCGCGCCTGATCGAGGACACCATCCACGAGACGATCGGCAACATTTTCCGCGTGCCGCATCACGGCCGCCCGGTCACCTGCTTCGAAATGGCCGGCATGCCGTCCGAGGTGGTCAATTCCGTGTGCTCGGTGCTGGCGCGGCTGGCCTTCGACCTGGCGTTGTGGAGCGAAGGCCGCTTGCGGCTGCTCTTCCTGTGCGAGGAAGCGCACCGCTATATGCCGGCCGATCCGCGCCTCGGTTTCGCGCCGACGCGGCACGCGCTGTCGCGCATCGCCAAGGAAGGCCGCAAATATGGCTGCTATCTCGGCGTCGTCACCCAGCGCCCTGGCGAGCTCGACCCGACCATACTGTCGCAGTGCTCGACGTTCTTCGCCATGCGGCTCGCCAACGAGCAGGACCAGGCGATCATCCGCTCGGCGATCGCCGATTCCTCGGCTTCGACGCTGGCGTTCCTGTCTTCGATGGGCCAGCGTGAGGCCATTGCCTTCGGAGAAGGCGTGGCGACGACGATGCGGATGAAGTTCGAAAAGCTCTCCGAGGATTTGATCCCCGGCACGGCCAAGCGCGAGGATGCCTTGCCGTCCGAAACCGGCAACGAGGTCGACCTTGTTGCGATCGTCGAACGGCTGCGCAACGTGCCGAAACCACAACAGGCAATGCCGTTCGCGGAAGTCGTCGATTCGGGCCGGCAGGCCGGCGATTCCGACTATCGCAAACCGCCGGCCGCACGCAGCCAGCGGGACGACGATTTCGATCTGCGTTACGGCCTCAAGCCGGCGACCTTCGGGCTACGCCCGCAAAACGATTGAGCCGACCAGCTTCTAGCCTGTGAGGCCAAAGGCTTCCGAAGTTAAACCATTGTCACCCAGGAAACCGGGGCAAATCCCGGAAGGGAATTCATCAGGCCGGATCGAATGACGTGGCTTTTGAGAACCCGGAGCGGAGTGGACATTTGAGTCCATGAGCACCGGAAGTCGAGAAAGCTGCGTCAGTCGGCCGGCCTCATGAATTCTTCTCCGGGATTTCAGGCGCAGACGCGGTTGCGGCCCTGCCTCTTTGCCTCGTAAAGCTGGCGATCGGCGCGACGATAGAACTCCTCGGCGGTCTCCTTGCGGTCCCAGACGGCAAGTCCGACGCTGGTGGTGATTTTCAGTCGGACATTGCCGGTCAGCACCGACATGTTGGCGATCGCCTTGCGGATGCGCTCGGCGAATTTGGACAGCAGCTCGGCGTCCATATTGGGCGTGACCACCGCGAACTCCTCGCCGCCCAGGCGCGCCACCACATCGTGATAGCGTGTCATGTCCTTGAGACAATTGGCGACGGCCCGCAACACCTCGTCGCCGACATCGTGGCCGTGGCTGTCGTTGACCTGTTTGAAATGGTCGAGGTCGAGGATCATCAGCCCGACTGGCTTCTCGATGCGGCGGAACTCTTCGAGATATTCCTTCAGCGCATCGTCGAAATAGCGCCGGTTCTGCATGCCGGTGAGGCTGTCGGTCAGCGCCGCATGCTCCAGCGTCTCCGAGCGCGCGCTGAGCGAAACCGTCATGGCGCGCAGCTTGCCCTCCTCCGTCGCCTGCTTTCGGATCAGCGGATAGATGAAGAAAATGCCGAAGAACAGCGCAGTCGCCAGCAGCACGCCGGTCGCAAACAGCAGCTTGTTGAGATAGACGATCTCATCGAGTTTGGAAGGCGTATTGCTAACGTCGGCCGCCAAGGCTTGCAGGAGCCCATAGGCGTGAAGCGTCACCAGGCCGGCGGCCAGGATCACGAAAATAAAGACGAAAAACGCTGACTCCGCCTTGTGGAAACGCATCTGCTCCCCGTTGGAAAGTTCCCACCGACCTTATGGCATGCGGGACCTTACGGACAGTTAACCTGGACAACTTCAACGCGAAGTGCCCTTTCGATGTCGACTTTTCAGGTTGCGCTCGAAGGAGGGGGTGAGATCGTCGAGTCGATCCCCTCACCAGGACGCAAACTCTGCCATTCCGGGCCCAATTGGTGCCTGAACCAGGTTGCCTGCCGCTTTGCATATTGCCGCGTCGCGATCTTCGCGCGCTCGATGGCCTCGGGAAAACTCGTGGCGCCGGCCAGCGCGGCCTGGAGCTCGCGAACACCGATCGCCTTCATCGCTGGCAGGTCGGGATCGAGGCCGAGGGCAGAAAGCTGTTTCACCTCGTCAAGGGCGCCCTTGTCCAGCATGCGGTCGAACCGGGCATCGATCCGCTCCACCAGCGCCGCCCGCTCCGGCTCGATGACGAAGAAGCGCGCGCTGCTCCTGTCGATCAACGGCCGGCCACGCGCAGCCTGCCAGTCCAGGATGGAACGGCCCGATGCGTCGAGCACCTCCAGCGCCCGCACGATGCGCTGGCTGTCGGTCGGCTTCAGCATCATGCCGGCCGCCGAATCCTCGCGCAGCAGGATGCGATGCAATCTCACCGCGCCCTGTTCCTGGAGCTCATAGCGCCAGCGCTCGCGGATCGATTTCGGAATGTCGGGCATCTCCGAGATACCTTCCGCGAGCGCCCGGAAATAAAGCCCGGTACCGCCGACGAAAATCGCCGGTCCTTCGGAGAACGTGCCACCCAGCCGCCCCGAAAGCGCGCCGTCGTCGATCAGCTTCATGACGTCGCGCAGCCAGGCGCCGGTGGAATAGGCGGTGGACGGATCGACGTGTCCATAGAGAAAGTGGGGGACGCGTGCGAGTTCGGCAGGACCCGGCCGCGCCGTCAGCACGTCGAGCACCGAATAGCCTTGCATGGAATCGGCGTTGACAATGACACCGCCATTGCGCTCGGCGAGGTCGAGTGCGAGTGCCGACTTGCCGCTGGCGGTCGGCCCGGCTATCAGGATCGCGTTCTTCACGCGGCCTTCGCCCGCCTGCCCGCTGGAATTTTCGATGCCGCTGATCGCCACGCTTGTATCCCATCCCGCCGGCCGCGCATTGTCGCCGGCGCTAGCGAATATGGCGTCGGGGTCTGTCGGCGCAAGCGCTGTTCGCTGGTTGGCCGAAGGCGTCGCCTGCGAGTTCGTTTTGCCGGAGACCGCCGAAGCCTCCGAAATGACCGCCGGCCTGCGTGCCGCGCTCGCTTCCGAACCGATCGACGTGGTCGTCCAGCCGGCAGAAAACAGGCGCAAGAAGATCCTCATCGCCGACATGGATTCGACGATGATCGACCAGGAATGCATCGACGAGCTAGCCGACGAGATCGGCGTCAAGGATCGCGTCGCGGCGATCACGGCGCGATCGATGAACGGCGAGATCGCTTTCGAGCCGGCCTTGCGCGAGCGCGTGGCGCTGCTGAAAGGTCTCGATGCCGCAATTATCGACCGCATCATCGACAATCGCCTGACACTGGCCTCCGGCGGCCGCACGCTTGTCCAGACGATGGCGGCGAACGGTGCCTGGACGGCGCTGATCTCCGGTGGTTTCGACATCTTCACCACGCGCATCGCAGCACTGCTCGGCTTTCACGAAAATCGCGCCAACAGCCTTGTCGAGCAGGATCGCCGCTTCACCGGCTTGGTCGCCGAGCCCATCCTCGGCCGCGCCGCCAAGGCCGAAGCCCTTATCGAGATTTCCGCCCGCCTCGGCCTGACGCCTGCCGACGCCATTGCCGTCGGTGACGGCGCCAACGATCTCGACATGATCCGCCTTGCCGGCATCGGCGTCGCCTTGCACGCCAAGCCGGCAGTGGCGGCCGAGGCAAAGGTCCGCATCGACCATGGCGACCTTACCGCATTGCTCTATCTGCAGGGTTATCGCCGGGAAGAATTTGTCGAATGACGCCGATCCGCACCGAACGCTTGATCCTACGCAATTGGGAAGATCGCGACCGCGAGCTCTTCCATCGCATCAATTCCGAAGAGCGCGTCATGGAGTTCTTTCCGTTCCGCCGCGACCGCGCCCAGGCAGACGCCAAGATGGAGGAATTGCGCGCGGCTATCAACCGTGACGGCTTCGGCTTCGCAGCCGCCGAGATCGCCGCTACCGGCGAATGCATCGGCTTCGTCGGAATAACCGGGACCGGTCATTTGCCGTTCCTGCCTGCCGGCACGATCGAGATCGGCTGGCGCCTGGCGCCCGAATTCTGGGGCAAAGCCTATGTCACTGAAGCAGCCGAAGCCTGGCTCGCCCATGGCTTCGAAACGCTCGGCCTCGAGGAAATCGTGTCTTTCGCGGTCGAGAGCAACCGCAGGTCCATCGCCGTGATGGAGCGTATTGGCATGACCGCCGACCCGGCCTCCGATTTCGACCATCCCGGCATTCCGGCCAGCCACGCCACACTCAGGCGACATGTCTTCTACAGGCTCTCACACACAGGCTGGCAGGCAAGAAAAAAGGCGGCCCGCTAGCCGCCCTTCTCCATTAAAATCAGAGTGCTGCAGTTCCTACCGGACTCAATCCATCCGGATTGTCACAAACCGCAGCTCGCCGGACTTCGACGCCAGCATCAAAAGCGCGTTCTTGCGCCCCTGCTCCTTCAGCGCGCCGATCCGGTCCATGACGTCCTTGGGCGTGCCGACCGATTCCTGCGCGATCTCGGTGATCACCTCGCCGGGCTGGATGCCGCGTTCGGCCGCCGCCGAATCCTTGGCGACGTCGGTTACGACGACGCCGGAGACGTCGGCCGCGATGCCGAATTTCGTGCGCGTCTCGTCGTTGAGCTCGCCGATCGTCATGCCGAGCACGGAAGCCGTCGAAACGGCAGGCGCCTTGTCAGTATCATCCTGATCGGTGTTGCCGTTTTCACCGCCGCTTGCAAGCTTTTCGCCGTCCTCGAGGCGGCCGAGCGTCACCTTCACGGTCTGCTCGACCCCCTTGCGCACGATGATCACGTCGACCGCTTTGCCGACCGGGCTTTCCGCTACGACCCGCGGTAGGTCGCGCATTTCATGGATATCCTTGCCGTCGAACTTGATGATGACGTCGCCGGCCTGGATGGTGCCGTTGTCGACCGGCCCGCCCTTGATGACGCCGGCGACCAGCGCGCCCTTGGCGGTCGCCATGCCCAGGCTTTCGGCGATGTCGTCGGTCACCGGCTGGATGCGCACGCCGAGCCAGCCGCGCCGCGTCTCGCCAAACTGGCGAAGCTGGTCGACGACCCCCGAGGCAAGCTGCGAAGGGATGGAGAAGCCGATGCCGATCGAGCCGCCCGACGGCGAGATGATTGCCGTGTTGATGCCGATGACCTCGCCGCTGCTGTTGAACAGCGGTCCGCCGGAATTGCCTCGGTTGATCGCGGCATCGGTCTGGATGAAGTCGTCATAGGGGCCGGAATTGATGTCGCGATTGCGCGCCGAGACGATGCCGACCGTCACCGTGCCGCCGAGGCCGAACGGATTGCCGATCGCCATCACCCAGTCGCCGACGCGCATCGTGTTGGAATCGCCGAATTTCACCGCCGTCAGCTTGTGTCCCTTCGGATCGACCTTCAGCACCGCGACATCGGTCTTGGTGTCGGTGCCGACCAGCGTCGCCTTGAGCGTCACGCCGTCGGAGAAATTCACCTCGATATCGTCGGCATCGGCGATGACGTGGTTGTTGGTCACCACGATGCCCTGCTCGGCGTCGACCACGAAGCCGGAGCCCAGCGACTGCACCTTTTGCGCGCCGCCGCCCTTGTCGCCGCCACGGTTCTTGAAGAAATCGTCGAAGAAGTCCTGGAAGGGCGAGCCTTCTGGAAGCTGCGGCATTGGCACCGCGCCCGGACCCTCCGTGCCCTTCACCGTCTGCGAAGTCGAGATGTTGACCACTGCGCCGAGCAGGCCGGCGGCGAGATCGGCAACCGAGGGCGGCCCGTCGGCTGCCACCGTCGGCGTCACGAACGACGGAACGGCAACGGCGCCGACCAGAAGCGCTGCGGCCCCGGCGATGAACGTCCGCCTCGCTGCACGCAGAAGGGTGGTGGATGTCATCGAAAAGGCCTCCGGGTGTTCTGAAAAAAAGCGCTTCGGCAAAATGCCGCGTCGCGTCATGTTGGCAAGAAATACGGCACGTTTGCGGCTATGGCTACCGCCAGAGGATAAATCCTCCGTTACGCCGGCTATCCCTGCACCGGCCCTACTGGCCGGTGCTTGGCTGCGCCGCCGGTGCGGGAGCGGCAGGTGCTGACGGTGGTACCGCCGGTGCCGCAGGCGTTTCCTTGCTGTTCGGGTCGCGGAAGAAGCGGAAGAACTCGGAATTCGGCGACAGCACCATCGTCGTTCCGGCGCTGTTCAGCGCCGTGCCATAGGCATTCATCGACCGATAGAAATCGAAGAAGGCCGGATCGCGCTGATAGGCCCCGGCAAACGTCGCGCTGCGCTGGGCTTCACCTTCACCACGCAGGATTTCAGACTCTTTCTGCGCTTCGGCGACGATCTCCACCACTTCGCGGTCGGCGCGAGCCTTGATGCGCTGCGCCGCCTCATTGCCTCGCGCCCTCAGCCGCTCGGCTTCCGCGAGACGTTCGGCCTTCATGCGGTCGAAAGTCTGTTGCGAGACCTCGGCTGTCAGATCGGTGCGGCGGATGCGGACATCCTCGATCTGCAGGCCAAGCGAGGTGGCATCGGGCCTCAGCTGATCGCGCACCTCGCGCATCATCACGGCGCGCTCTTCCGAGAGCGCCGCCTCGAAGTCGCGCAGGCCGTAGACGCGGCGCAAGGCGGCGTCGAGACGCGTCCTCAGCCGGGCCTCGGCCAGTTCGATCTGGCCGGAGACCGCGGCGCGGAACACACGCGGATCCGAAATACGATAGGCGATGAAGGCGTCGACCTCATAGAACTTGCCGCCCGAAACCTGGACGCGGATGTTGTCGAGGTCAAAGCGCAGCACCCTGTTTTCGATCAGCTGCACGGTGTCGGCATCGAAGAAGGAGAATGGCGCCTTGAAATAGATGCCGGGCTGGGTCTTGACGTCGACGATCTCGCCGAACCTGAGCACCAGCGCCTGCTGGCGCGCATTGACGACGAACACCGACGAATAGAGCAGGAACAGGATGACCGCGGCTATGACCGCAATGACGGGAAGACGGTTGGCCATCACTGGTTTCCTCCGGTGGCCGGTGCCGGCGCCTTCTGCTGCAATGCGGGCAGCGGCAGATAGGGAACGACCCCTTGCCCATTGCCTTGCTCGACGATGACCTTGCTCGAATCCTTCAGCACCCTCTCCATCGTTTCCAGATAAAGTCGCTTGCGCGTCACCTCCGGCGCCTTGGCATATTCGTCATAGACCGAGATGAAGCGCTGCGCCTCGCCTTCGGCCTCCTGCACGACCCTGTTCTTGTAGGCGGCCGCGTCCTCGCGGATCTGGGCGGCCGCACCGCGCGCCTGGCCGAGCTTCTGGTTGGAATACTGATTGGCCTGCTCGACGAACTTGTCCTCGTCCTGCTCGGCTCGCTGCACCTCGTCGAAGGCATCTGCAACTTCGCGCGGCGGCGCAGCGTCCTCGATCGAAATGGCGTTGACGTTGAGGCCGGCCTTGTAGCCGTCCAGCGTCGTCTGGATGATCTCACGCACCGACGCCGCAATGCCTTGCCGGTCGTCGCGGAAAATGTCCTGCGCCGGGCGCCGGCCGACCGCTTCGCGCATCGCGCTTTCGGCCACCTGCCGCAGCATGCCGGCCGGATCGGACACGTCGAACAGATAGGCCCTCGGATCGGAAACTTGGTAGGCCACGGAGAATTGCACGTTGACGATGTTCTGGTCGCCGGAAAGCATCAGGCCGTTGCCGCTGGTATTGCCGCCGCCGATATCGACGAGCTGCTCGGCGATGTTGGCGGTCTCTACCGTTTCGATGGGCCACCAATGGAAATGCAGGCCGGGCTGCGAGAGCTCCGCCTTCGGCTTGCCGAACCTGAGCTCCACCGCAACTTCGTCGGGCTGCACGGTGTAGACCGCCTTGAACGCCCACAGCACGACCAGCGCCGCCGCAATCAGCCCGAACACGGCCGGGCTCGCACCTCCGCCGCCCGGCAGCGCACGCCGCAACCTGTCCTGGCCGCGCCGGATGATATCCTCGAGATCGGGAGGCGAACCCTGCGGGCCGCTGGGTCCCTTGGGTCCCTGACCCCAAGGTCCCTGGTTGTTGCCGCCGCCCCACGGGCCGCCGCCGCCGCTCTTGTCGTTCCAGGGCATGAATGTCCTTTCGCTTGGAATTCCCTCAAGCGCCGCTTCAGCGGCGCAAAATCCAATATTATTCTTCTATAGGTATGCGACGGCACGCTTTCAACGCGATCGGCTGCCGGCACTGTCCGTCTAGGGCTCATTTAGACCCGTCGCGACCCTTTGTCGTCTTCAATGCACGTCGCGGCGCCGCTCGTAAACCGAATAGCGTGTCGGATGGCTGTCCTTTTCACCAGCCTCCACCTCTTGCGAGCGGACCACCCGCCATAGCGCCGGGTCGATCGGCGGGAAATGGGCGTCGCCGTCGACCGGTGCCAGCACATGCGTGACGTGCAGCCGATCGGCCAGCGGCAGCGCCTGAGCGTATATCTCGCCGCCGCCGATGACGCAGATCTCGTCGGCACCGGCCATGCAGCGCCCGCGCACATTCGCCAGCCTGATCGCGTCTTCGAGCGAGTGCGCGACTTCGACACCCTCGGCCCGCCATGCCTTGTCCCGCGTCACCACGATGTTGAGCCTGCCCGGCAATGGCCGGCCGATGCCTTCATAGGTCTTGCGGCCCATGATGATGGGCTTGCCCATCGTATCGGCCTTGAACCGCTTGAGATCGGTGGAAAGCCGCCACGGCAACCCGCCATCGCGTCCGATCACGCCATTCTCGGCGATGGCGACATAGATCGCGAGGTCCATCAGCCGCCGTTCCCGCCATCGGATGGCTCCAGCAGCAATATGTCAATGTCGTGCTCGGGGTAGAAGTTCTGCGCCTTCATCTCGAACGTCGTCGGCCCGACCTTCCTGACGTTTTCGCCGCAAAACGAGACTAGGTTCTTCGGATTGCCCTTGTCGACGGTGAGCTTGAACGTGCCGATGGTTCCCGACGCCCAGTTGCCGCCCGTCGTCAGGATATAGGCGATGCGGTTCTCGAAATATTTGGGGTAGCCATCGGGATCGTCCTTGGCTGCCTTGCGCACGGCGTTCTCGAACGTACCGTCCATGCAGTAGCGGGTCTTATAGGCGGCATACTGGCCCTGAAACTGCCCGTCATAGAAGAAGCTGACCGAGGACGTGCCGCCGACGCTCGGCTTGTAGCGATGCGAAACTTGCACCGCCTTGTTGGCCGGAAAGGTCGAGCGCCACCAATAGGTCGAGCGCAATTGCCAAAACGGCGTATAGACGGTCTTCATACCCGAACCGTTATCGGCGGTGTCCTCGATGATGATGCCGCGGTTGACCCAGTCGTCGGCGACCGCCTGCGGCAGCTTTTCCAGTGCCGCCTTGGCTGCATCGCCGAATGGATAGAACGGCACCCCCTGCGCCTTCAGATCGGCGCCGACGTCGATGCCGAGCGCGAACACCTTCTGCTCGAGCTGCGGCTTTGCCGGCACCCCGTCGATCGTCACTTCGAAGCCGAGGAAATTGTCGCTCTGCGCCTCGGGAATCGCCGGCATCTCTTCGGGATCGCCCTCGATGTCGGGCATCGGAAACGCGACGATCGCATCGACATCCTTGTCGGTGTTGTTGCGGAAAACGTAGTCGACCGTCACTTTTTCCGGCGCGATGTAGAGATCCTCGCTTTCCATCGCCACCGCATCGCTGCGCGACAGTATCAGCCCACCGGTGCCGAGTTCGGCGACCGAATCATTGGCGAGTGCGGGCATAGCCGAGAGCGCCAGCGCTGCGGTCAGGACGTAACGGAACATGGAAACTCCCCCGGCGAGAATGCCAACGTGACCCTAGCTGTTCAATGTGGCGTTTCAAAGCCTTTCAGCACATATGCCGGCGCTGCCGGCATGCCGTGTCGGCCTAGAGCATTTTGCAGCCAAGTGGAACACTTGGCGTCGCAGAAATGCGGCCAAAACAAATAGATAGAGCGGGATGCACGGTTCAATTTGAATGCGTCCCGCTCTAGACACGCCGATCCCGATCGGGCAGGAGTTCGCCCATGCGCAAGCTTCTCGTCATCGGCATCGGCGCCGGCAATCCCGATCATATGACCGTGCAGGCCATAAACGGCCTCAACCGGGCCGACGTGCTGTTCATTCCCGACAAGGGCGCGAAGAAGAACGATCTCGCCGAATTGCGCCGCCAGATCTGCGACCGCTTCGTCACCAATCCGAACTCGCGCCGCGTCGAATTCGACGTGCCGGTGCGCGCCGAGCCGGCGCCGTCCTATCGCTCGACCGTCGACGAATGGCACGAGGCGATCGCCGCGATCTATGAAGGCCTGATCCGCGGCGAACTTTCCGAAGACGGCTGCGGCGCCTTCCTGATCTGGGGCGATCCTTCGCTGTACGACAGCGCGCTGCGCATCCTGGAGCGCGTGCGCCTCAGAGGCAATGTCGGGTTCGAACTGGACGTCATCCCCGGCATCACCGCCATCCAGGCACTCGCCGCCAGCCACAAAATCGCACTGAACCGCATCGGCGACGCTATTTTGATCACCACCGGCCGCCGGCTCGCCGAGGAAGGTTTGCCCGAAAACGCCGGCAGCACCATCGTCATGCTGGACGGCAAATGCGCCTTCAACACGCTGGACGACAAGGATGTTAGCGTCCACTGGGGCGCCTACCTCGGCACGCCCGACGAGATCGTTGTCTCGGGCCGGATTGGCGACGTCGGCGACGAGATCGCGAGGACCCGTGAGGAGGCCCGCCGAAAAAAAGGCTGGATCATGGACACTTATCTGCTGCGCAAGCCCGGCGAACCCGACGAGCAATAGCGGATTACGCGCGGTAGGCACAAATTCCCCGGCCTTTACGCAGCATCGATTTCTGCCTGCAGCGCCTCCATATGCGCTGCCGCAGCTGAAGACGCAGCCCGCTCGATGGCGCGGAAGCGGCTGACCACCGCAAGCCCGACCGAGGTCAACTGAGCGCCGCCACCCTTTTTCCCACCGGTCTGTGCCGCGACCAGCGGTTTGCCGAACACCCGGTTCATGTCCTCGACCAGATCCCAGGCGTGCTTGTAAGACATCTCCATGCCGCGCGCCGCGGCCGAGATCGAGCCGAAGGCGGCGATCTGTTCCAGAAGCTCGATCTTGCCCGGCCCGATGCGGCCATCTGGATCGAGATTTATGCGCAAGCTCAGCGACGGCATTTTGCTCCTCCGCGGTCACGCCATTCTACAAGTTCTCCAGCGATACCGCTATTCCAAAACGATATAGCGACAATCATCCGCCGTTCACCCATCCGCCTCGGCCGGCAGGCCGGCGCCGGTGTTCGCCCGGTCGAAGCTCACCGTCTTGACCACCGCGAAGACCTTTCGACCGAGCCGAAGCCCTAGCGTCTGCCGCGACTGTTCGGTGATGCGGGCAAGCACGGTTGCGCCATTGCAGTCGATGCCGACCTCGACCGTAGGCCCCTCGCCCGGCTCTATCGCCACGATCGCGCCCGGCAATATGTTGAGCGCGCTGAGGCCAACCGGCTGCTCGGTGGCGATCATCACGTCGCGGGCACGAATGCGAACGCGCACCGGCGCACCGACCGGCGCTGCTAGAAGCGGCACACGGATCTCGCCCGCCAATGAGCCTAGCACTGTCATGCCAAAGACTTCGTCGTGGCGCAGAACCGCAGTATCCAGCATGGCACCGCCCTCGCCGCGCTCTTCGGCCGGCAATAGATCGAGACGCTGCATGATCGCGCCGGTCGGACCGGAAGCAGCGACCTTGCCTTGCATCAGTACCACGACGTCGCTCGCCAGCCGCGCCACTTCGGCTATCGAGTGGCTGACATAGACGATCGGGATTTTCGTCTCGTCGCGCAGCCGCTCGATGTAAGGCAAGATCTCGGCCTTGCGCGCCTCGTCGAGCGACGCCAACGGCTCGTCCATCAGCAGCAATTTCGGGCTGGCAAGCAGCGCCCGGCCGATTGCCACGCGCTGCTTCTCGCCACCGGAGAGTTTTGCCGGGCGCCGGTCAAGCAAATGACCGATGCCGAGCAGTTCGACCACGCCATCGATATCCGCGTAGCGCTCAGCCGCCGGCGTGAACCAGCGGCCGTAGCGCAGATTGCTCGCTACGCTCATATGCGGAAACAGCCGCGCATCCTGGAACACCATGCCGATCCGCCGCTTGTGCTTCGGCACGAACAGGCCGGCACCGCTATCGACCAGCACACGGCTCTCAACCGCGATGCGGCCTCTGTCGGGGCGGATCAGCCCGGCAATCAAATTGATCAGCGTCGTCTTTCCGGAGCCGGATGGCCCAAACAGCGCAGTCAGCCGCCCGGCGCTCTCGAAGCGGGCATTGACGGCGAAATCGCCAAGCCGGTGGCTGATGTCGACCTGAATCGTCATTCGATGTCCATCCGCCGGCCGATGCGCCGCGCCAGCACTTCCGAGGCCACAAGTGCCGCCATCGAGATGACGATCGAGATCAGCGTCAGCCTGAGCGCGCCGGCGTCGCCGCCGGGAACCTGCGTGAAAGTGTAGATCGCCGATGGCAGCGTCTGCGTCTCGTTCGGGATGTTGGAGACGAAGGTGATCGTCGCGCCGAATTCGCCCATCGCCTTGGCGAAGGAGAGGATCGCACCAGCGATCAGGCCGGGCAGGATCAGCGGCATCGTGATCGTGCCGAATACCCATAGCGGATTGGCGCCGAGCGTGCCGGCGGCCGTCTCGATTTTACGATCGACCGCCTCGATCGACAGCCGGATCGCCCGCACCATCAGCGGAAAACCCATCACGCCGCAGGCGAGCGCGGCGCCCGTCCAGCGAAAGGAAAAAACGATGCCGAAATGCTCGGCCAGAAAAGCCCCGGCGGGACCGCGCTTGCCGAAAGTCAGAAGCAGCAAGTAGCCTGTCACCACCGGCGGCAGGATCAGCGGCAGATGCACCAGCCCGTTGAGCAGCGTCTTGCCCCAGAATTGGCCGCGGGCGAGCACAAGGGCGATCAGTATGCCCGGCGGCAGGCTGGCAATCATCGCCACGGTCGCCACCTTGATCGACAGCCGGACCGCATTCCATTCGTCGGGAGCGAGATCCAGCAGCCAGCTCATGCTCAGGGCGGTTCGTCAGTTGCTCGGCGCGAGGATTGTAAAACCTTGCGCCTTGAAGAGTTCGCCAGCCTTGGCGGATTGCAGGCATTTCAGGAATGCCGGGGTATCCTTGCCCTTCGAATCCGCAAGCTGGGCAACCGGATAGATGATCGGCGGATGGGAATCCGCGGGGAAAGTGCCGATCACTCTCACGCCGGGCTCCGCATGCGCGTCCGTGGCATAGACGATGCCGAGTGCAGCCTCGCCGGTCGACACCAGTTTTAGGGCGGCGCGCACATTCTCGGCCTGCGCCACCTTGCCTTCGACGGAAGACCAGACACCGAGCGATTCGAGCGCCGCCTTGCCGTATTTGCCTGCCGGCACCGCCTTGAAATCGCCCATGGCAAGTTTGCCGTCGCCGACGAGCCCAGCAAGATCGAAACCCTTTTCGATCCTGGTTTCAACCTTGGAATCCTGCGGCGCAATCAGCACGATCTGGTTGCCAAGCAATTTCACCTCCGTGCCGGGCTTGGTCAGTTTCTTGTCGGAGAGATACTTCATCCAATCGAGGTCGGCTGAGATGAACACGTCTGCCGGCGCGCCGCCCTCGATCTGCTTGGCCAGCGCCGAGCTCGCCGCGTAGGAAATGGTTGCAGCCTCGCCGACGTCGGCCTCGCAGGCCCTGTTGACGGCGTCGAGCCCGTCCTTGAGGCTCGCCGCGGCAAACACGACCACCTTGTCTTCGGCACGGGCCGCCGGCACCGCGGCCATCAGCATCGCCACAAAACCCGCGATAGCAATCGTCGTCGAACCTTTGCGCGCCAGCATGAAACTCTCCTCGTCTTGGACCGGCCCGAAGCCCGTCCATCGATATATCCATGTGAACATAACAAGGAAAGGCTCTTTACCGGGCGACGGCATTCTGAGCCGAGGTTTTCTTGGCCTGCGATAATCTTCGTTGCATACAGCGGTATCGAGGCCGAAGGAGACATCGCACGAAGTCAGTGCCCGCCGCAAAAGGCAGACACGCCTATGCCGCGGACCAGGCATTGGGCGTCATGGTCGACGTCGGTCGATCAAGATGGATGCGGACAACGCCGAGGGCCTAGCGGCAGTAGGCAATTTCGATATGGACAGTTAGATATGGCCGCCTAGACCGCGATCGGCGCCTTGATCGTCGCGTCGGCGAAATAGTTCTCGAGCCGGAAATCCTCGAAGCGGAAGGCAAAGAGATCCTTCACCTCGGGATTGATCCATAGCGTCGGCAACGCCTTCGGCGTGCGCCGCAATTGTTCGCGCGCCTGCTCGAAATGGTTCGAATAAAGGTGTGCATCGCCGAGCGTGTGGATGAAATCGCCGGGTTTCAATCCGGTCACCTGCGCCACCATCAACGTCAGCAACGCATAGGAAGCGATGTTGAACGGCACGCCGAGAAAGATGTCGGCGGAGCGCTGGTAGAGCTGGCAGGAAAGCTTGCCTTCCGAAACATAGAACTGGAACAGGCAGTGGCAGGGCGGCAACGCCATGGCCTCCACCTCGGCAGGGTTCCACGCCGAAACAATCAGCCGCCGCGAATTAGGATTTTTGCGTATCTCCTTCAGAAGATTCGCAATCTGGTCGATGGCGCCGCCATGGCCGTCCGGCCACGACCGCCACTGCTTGCCATAGACCGGGCCGAGATCGCCATTCTCGTCGGCCCACTCATCCCAGATCGAGACGCCGTGATCGTTGAGATATTTGATGTTGGTGTCGCCCGCCAGGAACCACAAAAGCTCATGGATGATCGACTTCAGGTGCAGCTTCTTGGTGGTGGTGATCGGAAAACCGCGGGCCAGATCGAAGCGCATCTGGTAGCCGAATACCGAGCGCGTTCCGGTGCCGGTACGGTCGCCGCGATCAGCGCCGTTTTCCAGCACATGTTCAAGAAGGTCGAGATACTGGCGCATCGGCTCTGGCTCGATTCGGGTTGTCAGCCATCATAGCCGAATGACCGTCGGCCGAACACAGCAAAGCGAGACGATTCCACCGGAAAACCCACCGGCATCAGCGGCGAGTTCTTCAGAGCGAGCCGAGCATGCCCAGATCTTTGGCGACGAGGTAATAGAACGTCACCCGGCTCTTGCTGTTGTCGGCCGCCATCGCCTTGCAGGTCTTTTCGATAGCCGCATCCGCCTTGGCGCCATCGGTGACGCCGAGCTTGCCGGCGACCCAGCTATTCCTGACGCGCTTCAGTTCCTCCGGGTCGGTGCAGGACACCAGCGAGGAATCGCGGTTCCTGAGCGCGATGCCCAAATGCTTGACGATCTTGGCGACCGCGTCGGCGTCCGCCGCTGCATCGTATTTCTTTACGTCTGCGAGATAGTCGGCCATCGAATTTCCCCTCGTCGGCGCCACGGGATCCGGTCGATGAGGATTGTGGCGCGCTGCCGCAACTATGCGCTGGGTCTCCTCACCGCCACAAAGCTTCGGTTGAGACCGACTGCAAGTCAACCCTTCATGGTCCACTTTGACACAGATGAAAGTGGCATTCCGGCCTTTCATTTTCCACCGCCAGTCCCTATATTCGCCTCGTCGGCTCGACCGACTATGGCGATAAACAGGCGATGAAATAAGCCGTTCGGACCCGGGGGCGGTACCCGGCGCCTCCACCAAAAACCGCTGCTCAAGAGCGGCTTTTGCTGGGGGCGAAATAGGATCGACGAAGGTGTAAAGATCGTACTTTTGCCCGGCATTGTACCACCGTTATCGGGCTGAACTTATAGTTGCCAACGACAACTATGCGGAAGCACGTCTCGCCGCGTAAGCGGTGCGATAGCTTCAATTCAAGCCCTAGTGGTTCGCACTTCTAGGCGGGGTTCGGAGGTACCTGGCAACAGAAACCTCCATTTCTCCCCTTCATCACACTTATCTCCCCCTATCTTTCGCCGCGGCCTGAACCGCATCCGGCGTTGATTCTTTCGCAACTGCGCCGGGCGGCATCGAGCGGCAGCAACGCGGAGAACGCTTGAACGGCATTCTGCTCTGAGCACCGCTTCATCCTGCCGCAATGGCTTCCATCATCGGAAGCTCCGATGGCAGCATTCGTATCTTCCCGTTTCCCTTCTCCCATGCCTTTGCGGGAAAAGGCTTCAGTTTCTCGCCGCGTGTGGTCACGCCCCGGCAGCTACCTGATGGAGACAAGATGAACCAGGAAACCACACCAACACCCGAACGCATCCTTATCGTCGGCGGCAGTTCCGGCATGGGGCTGTCGCTCGCCGAACAGCGGCTTGCCGCCGGCGCCGAGGTTACGATCGTCGGCCGTTCCGAGGACCGGTTGTCGGCCGCACGGCCTCACCCGGAAAGGCTGAGGACGATCGCAGCCGACGTCACAAGCGAGGACGAGGTCCAGCGCCTGTTCCAGGACGTGGGTACGCTCGACCACATCGTCTCGACCGCCGCCGACATCACCGGCGTCTATGTGTTGCTTCCCGATATGGACATCTCGGTGGCGCGGAAGGTGATGGATTCCAAAATTGTCGGGCCGCTTCTTCTTGCCAAACATGGCGCGCCTCGTCTGACGCCCAGGGGATCGATCACGCTGACCTCAGGCATTGCCGCCTATCGTCCAGCCGCGAAAGGTTCGGTGGTGGCGGCTGTCAATGGGGCACTTGGCTCACTCGCCTATGCGCTTGCGGTCGAACTGGCGCCGATCCGCGTCAACGTCGTTTCGCCGGGCTGGGTCGACACCCCGATTTGGGATGCCGTCGCCGGCAGCGGAAAGACGGCCGCGCTGGACGCCATGGCAAAGCGTCTGCTCGTCGGCCGGATCGGCCAGGCAGCCGACATCGCCCAAGCCATCACGTCCCTGATGCATAACGGCTTCATCACCGGAACGGTGCTTCATGTCGATGGTGGCCAGCGACTGGTCTAGCGATGGCCAGATTTCGCGCGCCCGAGTTTCACGCGCCATTGCGAGGAACAGCCGCAGGACAGGCGCTTGAACGCGCCGGTGGCGCCATACCATGGTGACCGGCGTCGTCGAGTTGCTTCCGATCCAGGGCAGCACAAGGATCTCGGCATCGGCCGAAGTGGCCACGAGACGCGGGACCAGCGCGCATCCAAGACCGGCTGCAACAAGGCTCCGTATCGCGCCCATGCTGGCGAACTCGCCGACGAGCCTCGGACGGTCGGGCAGCGTTGCTGCGAACGCTTCGTCGAACATCCGCCGATAGACGCAACCGGGCTGGGTGACGAGGAAGGCCTCATCAGCCAGATCCTCGGGCGTTATGGCAGCATATCCGGCCAGTCGGTGATTTGCCGGCGCTATGATGGCGAGCTCTTCTTCCGCCACCTGTTCGCTTCGCAGCTCCGGCACCACCACCGGGACGGGCCCGAAATGGAAAGACACGTCCAGCGCCCCGCTGGTCACGCCGGCACGCAACCCACTGCTATCGTCCGCCCTGAGGTTCAGTTCCACATCGGGATGGCGCCGGTGGAATTCCCCCAGCAAAGCTGGCAAGGTGTCGAGCAAAGCGTCTCCAGGCCGCCGACAGTCAGGCGACCGGCAACCGTGCCGCCCGCGTCGGCGACAGCGGAACGGGCTTCGTGTGCGAGGTCGAGGAGATCGCTTGCATACTCCAGCAGGCGCTGTCCCGCCGCCGTCAGCTTCAAGCCACGCCGCGACCTGTCGAACAGCGACGTGCCCAGATCGGCTTCCAGCGCTTGGATCTGTTCCGTTACGCTCGATTGGGCAAGATGAACCCGCTCGGAGGCGCGTGTGATATTCAAGGTGGTGGCGACCGCCACGAACGTCTTGAGATGTCGAAGCTGCATGTCCTGAACCCGCCGTGTAAACCGGGATCGCAAACGTGAAAAGGCCGGGAACGTCGCCCGGCCTTTTTATTCTCGATGGTCGACGCTTACTCCGCCGACGCTTCCGCAACGTCCCGGCTACGGCCGAGCGTCACCTTGGCAAGCGTGAAGGAGATCACCGCGCAAAGCGTGATGCCCGCCACCATCGGCAGCGGCGTGCCGTCGAAGAACACGCCGGCGACGCCCATTGCGACCGCGCCGATGGCGAAGTGCAGCGTGCCCATCAGTGCCGAAGCCGTGCCGGCGATCTCGCCATGCTCTTCCATCGCCAGCACCGACGTCGTCGGGATGACCAGGCCGAGAAAGCCGTAGCCGATGAACAGCAGTGCCGCCATCACGTCGAGCCGGTCGACACCCGAGGCCATCACCGCGAACAACACCACCATCGTCGTCGCATAGCCGGTCACCGCGATCCGCACCACGCGCTGCAGCCCGAACCGCTCCGACAGCAACCCGGTCAGCTGCGACATGCCGATGAAGGCAACCGCATTGATCGAGAAGAACACGCTGTAGACCGAAGGCGACAGCCCGTAATGGTCGATCAGGATGAAGGACGAGCTCGACAGATAGACGAAGAAGCTCGCAATGCCGAAGCCGCCGATGGCCGTCAGGCCAAGGAAGTTGCGATCCCCCATCAGGAAACGGTAGCCGGAAAGTGCCGTGCCGAAGGAGGAGCCGGCGCGCTCTTCGACCGGCCGCGTCTCCTTGAGCGAGGTAGCCAGCAGGATCGCGGCGAGCACAGCCGCACCCGTCACCGTCCAGAACACGGCGCGCCAGCCGAAATTCTCGATGATCTGGCTACCGGTCAGCGGCGCCAGGATCGGCGACACCGAAAAAACCAGCATCAACAGCGACATCAGCTTGGCGGCTTCAGTCCCGGTGTGCAGATCGCGCACGATCGCGCGCGGCACGGCCATACCGGCGCTGGCGCCGAGCCCTTGCAGGAAGCGGAAGGCGATCAGCCATTCAATCGAGGGGGCCAGCGCCGAGCCGACGCCGCCGACCATGAACAGCGCCAGGCCGCCATAGAGCGGCAGCTTGCGGCCAACCATGTCGGAGATCGGTCCGACGACGATCTGGCCGAAACCCATGGAAAGAAAGAAGATCAGCAGGCTCATCTGCACCGCGGCGGTGCCGGCATGCAGATCCTCGCCGATCGACGGCAGGGCCGGAAGATACATGTCGATGGCAAACGGGCCGATGGCGGACAATAGGCCGAGCACGACCGCAATGCGGAGGAATTTGGCGTTCATGATGGCAGGCTCTTTCGAATTCTGGTTGCCGCCGCGGACCGGCGTATAACCCTAGGACGTTGCATCCCGTGGGGTTCCGACTCTTCTGCGGAACGAAAACCCCTTCGTGTTTAGTCCACAAATTTAGACAGGCTTGTCTAATTCGTCAACCACCTCTATATAGTTTTGTATGAAGGCCAGCGTTTCTCCTGACATTTTCCCGCCACGCGGCCATGAGGCCAAGCGTATGTCGATTGTCGACGCAGCCGCTTCGGTCTTCTGCCGTGAAAGCTTCGCCGGGGCCAATATCGACATGATTGCCGCCGAGGCCGGCGTTTCCCGCCAGACCATCTACAACCATCATGGCGACAAGGAAAAACTCTTCGTTGCCATCGTTCGCGACCTCACCGAACGTTGCAATGCCGGCATCTTCGCCACGATCTCCACCTTCCCCGATCAGCCGAAGGATCTCGAGGCCGACCTCATCGCCTTTGCCGTCCGGATGAACCACAACTGCATCTGCAACCGCGACGGTAAATTCCTGCGCAAGCTGATCCAGACCGAGGGCGAGCGCTATCCCGAACTTTTCGCCGAATGGCGCGAAGAAGGACCGGGCAGGACATGGCCGGCGATCGCCGCCCGTTTCGCCCGGCTCGCTCATGCCGGTTTCCTTGAGATCGACGATCCCGATGTCGCGGCACGCCAGTTCATGGCTCTTGCCAACGCGGAGCTGCAGACGACCTTCATGCTCGGCAGTACACCAACCGAGGACGAGGTGGTGCAGTCCGCGACAAATGGCGTGCGCACCTTCCTGCGCGCCTTCGGCAAGCGGCAGCCTGTGACCCGAGCAGGCAAACAGACCGCGCTCGCCAGCGCTTGACGATTAAATCGTCGCCAATGGGCTTCGCTTCCGCACGCCAGCGATCTATATCCGGTTTACGCCGCGCTCAAGCTTGACTACAGCTATCAGGACGATTCAACGGAACCCGACAGCCACATGGCCGATGACCACATCCGCTACGACATTCTGGCCCAAGAGGCGTTGCGCGGCGTCATGCGCAAGGTCCTGGCCGAGGTCGCGCGCACCGGTCTCCCGGGCAATCACCACTTCTTCATCACCTTTCTCACCGGCGCGCCGGGCGTGCGCGTGTCTTCGCGGTTGCGCGAGCGCTATCCCGAACAGATGACCATCGTCATCCAGTTCCAGTATTGGGACCTGAAGGTGAGCGACACCGGCTTCGAGGTCGGGCTGTCGTTCTCCGACGTGCCGGAGAAACTGGAAATCCCGTTCTCGGCCGTGCGCGGCTTTTACGACCCGTCCGTCAACTTCGAGCTCGAATTCGACGTGAAGACGGATACCCCGGCGGAACAGGAGACAAAGGCCAAGCCCGCTCCCGAGCCGCTGGCCATCGTCGCCGAGAAAAAGCCCGAGACGAAGAAGAAAGCCGCTGAGGCGGAAAAGAAGCCCGCTGCGGCCGACGCCGGCGCCAAGGGGGCCGACGTGGTGTCGCTCGACGCCTTCCGCAAGAAGTGATCCGACAGGCGGCGTGACATGGCCGAGATCGTCAATCTCCGTCAGGCCCGCAAGCAGAAGGCGCGAACCGAGAAGGAACGCCTGGCCGAACAGAACCGGACGCTGCATGGCCGTTCCAAAATCAGCCGGGATCGCGACCGCCTGATCGCCGACAAGGCCGCCAAATTCGTCGCCGGCCATCGCCGCGAAAAATCGGGCGATTCGAACACCGAGAGCATCGGACCGAAAAGTGCATCGCGGTTTTCGGACGAATCCGATGCTTGAAGTATGAGTTGGGTCGCGTGAGCCCGGTCGAAAAGCGCTCGGTCACCATTCGCGGCCACCGCACCAGCTACTCGCTCGAAAAGCCTTTTTACGTCGACCTGGTCGCCATCGCGGCCGCGCGAAAATTGACGCTCGCCGCCCTTGTCGCCGAAATCGACGAGAGCCGCCCGCGCAATGCGAACCTCTCCTCGGCGCTCAGGCTCTATGTGCTGGACTGGGCCAAGCGCGGCATGAAGGGTTCGCTCTAACCCCCCCCCAGCGACTTCAGCAAATTATCGATCGATGAGGGATCGAGCTTGGGTGGCGCAGCTTCTGCTGGCGGCCGATTGTCATTGACCGGAGGCTGCGCCGGTTCCGCTTTCTGCGCTTGCTCCGCCGCGGCCTTGCGTTCGGCGTCGAGCTTTGCCTTTTCTTCCGAGGCGATGCGTAACGCCTCTTCCGCCCTCTGGCGTTGCTGTTCTTCGGCCTGCGCTGCCTCCTCAGCAGCCTGTTGCGCCGCATCCGCTTTGGCCTTTGCATCCGCCGCGGCTTTCGCCCTGGCCTCGGCTTCGGCCTTCGCCTCTGCATCCGCCTGTGCCTTGGCGTCCGCTTCAGCCTTCGCCTCGGCCTCAGCTTGCGCCCTCGCCTCCGCTTCGGCTTGGGCCTGCGCATCCGCTTCGGCCTTTGCCTTGGCGTCGGCCTCAGCCTTCAGCCGCGCCGCTTCCTCCTGCTTGCGCAGTTCCTCCGCGGCTCTTTCACGCTCGGTTTGCAAGGCAGCGTAGTAGCGCACCTCACGCCGCAGCCTTTGTTTTTCGAGCAGTGCGGCTTGCATGGCTTCGACCCGCTGCTGCTCCTTTTCCAGCGCACGCTGGGTCAGGAACTGCGCCAGCGGCTCGCTGTCGAACTGCCGTTTGGTGGCGCCGAACGGCCCGTCGACGCTGAAATTCAAAATCGGTTCGGAGCCGACCAGCGCCTCGTCGCCGGGTCTGTAGGCGATCTCGCCCTGGGCATCGACGGTGCCGGTGCTCAGATCGGCGGTGATGTCGGCGGACAGCGTCGCGCCCGGGCTTTCGAATTTGACCGGCGGCGCCCTCAGCGTGCCGCCGGCGATCGTGAAGGCAATACCGGTGTCCTGCGCCGGAAAACTGCCCGCCGCGGCGATCTGCGGCACAAAGCCGGCAGTCTTTGACACGTCGATGTCGCGCCCTATCGCGTCGGCCTTGGCGATGAAGGCGGCAAAGGCATCGGGATTGATGCCGGCAATGGTCATGCCCTTCAGCGTCGCCGTGCCGGAACCGGACAGCGCCGCGACCATCGCGTCGACCGATTTGCCGCTGGTCGAAAGCGCCGTCGAGAAATCGCCGCTTCCGCTGATGCCAGCTCCCGGCAGCACGGCTGCCAGATCGGCGCCGGCGAGTTTCATCTGGCCGGAGAAAAGCCCGGTGCCGTCATTGTTCTTAAGCTCGAACAGGCCGCTCAGCGCGCCGCCGAGGAACTTTGCCTTGAGGTCGGAAACGCGGATGCCTTCCTGGTCGAGCTGCAGCGACAGCGCTGCGTCATAGGCGGTGGCAAGCGGGCCGGCGGCAAGCGACGCCGCCGCCAGATCGAGATCGGCGGTAAATGGCAGGCTGGACTTCTGGCTGAACGGTGCCGTCGGCCAGGCCCCGTCATTTGCAAGGAAGGCCTGGTCACCGAACAGCATCACCGCCATCGGATCGAGGTCCAGTTCGTCCAGCGACAGCGCGCCGGCAAGATGCGGCAGCCCCTCTTTGACGTCGATGTTGACGTCACCGGAAACCGCCGCCTCGTTGACGGCGCCGCTGAGGCCGCTCAGCACCAGCAGGCCATTGCCGTAGTCGGCATCGGCCGCAAGTGACGTCGACATGCCGGTCCCCATGCCTGGCAGCCCGACGCCGGTCGTCATCAGCCATGGTTCGATATCGGCCGCTTCAACGCTGACTTTGCCCTTGGCGGCCGCGCCCTGAGGCGTCTCGGCAATTGTCCCGTCGAAACCAGCCTTGAAGTCGTTGCCGGCGAGGCTGAAGCGTGTCGCCAGGCCGCCGCCAAGCGTGCCTTTGGCCGAGACCTCGGTGGTCGCCTCTCCGAGCATGCCGAGTGGCAACGCCGGCAACCCGTAAAGCGCCAGAAGCGCGGTGGCGTCGGCGTTCCGGGCGTTGAAGGTCAGCGTCACCGGCGCTTCGAGAGGCCGGTCGAGCGCACCTTTGCCGGATAGCGACGCCGAAAAGGCCGAACCACCGGCCTTGCCCTGTGCGCTCATTGCCAGTCCCGTCGTACCGTCGCCATTGTCTGCCGCACTCGTGACCGCGTCGATACGCGCATCCTGGAACAGCTCGGGATAGGCAGCAGCACGCTCCGCAAGCCACTTCAGCACTGCATTATCCGGATAATGCTGGGCGGCGACGTCGATCAGCGGCTTGAGGTCGACGGCGACCACCGAGGCGTCGAGCTTGCCGGTCGGGCTCGCCGGGAAATCCTTGATCCGTCCGGTGGCGCTGATCGAGGCGCCGGCAAGCCCGCCGACCGATAGCCGGTCGATCTCAAGCAGTCCGTCGCGCAACCTCAGCGCGGTGTCGACGCTATCGGCGGTCAGCCCGCCGGCGCTGACCGGCCCGGCCTTGATCTGGAAATCGAGGTCGCGGTCGGAAAAGCGGTTGGCGCCCTTGTCGCTGACGAAGATCGAGGCGAAGGCGGCGAGCCCATCAACGTCGAGTTCGCCACCTTCCAGTTGCATCAGCACCGATGGCCTTGTGTCGTCGGGCTGGCTGGAATCGATGCGGCCGGAGAACTTCGCCTTGCCGAGGATGAGTTCGAGATCGCTGAAGGCCTGGTGTTTTTCACTCAAGTCGACCTTGGCCTTGAAGCCGGCGGCTGGCAAACGGCGGATCGCCTCGTCGACGTCCTTCGACAGCCATGCGGCAAAGCCGGAGGGCTGCGCCACCGCCAGAAGCAGCGATCCGGTGAAACCAAAATGGTCCTCGACGCTGACCATGCCATTGGCTTCCAGCTTGGCGCGACCGGGCAGCGTGGCGGCCAGCGATTTCACCGCCCAGCCGCCCTCGGCCGGTTCGGCGGACAGATGCACGTCGCGAACCGTCGTGTCGCCTGCCACCACCGCCGGCAGTTTCACCTCGACCGTGCCCGGTATGGTCGGTTTCGGCAGATCGAGCAGCGCCTCCTCCAGCGCCGCCACCCGCTCGGACAGCGTCAGTCCGGCACCGGCCGCCGCCCCCACGGCCTCGTCGAACTGCACCTGCGCGCCATTGGCCTCGATCGCAAAGCGCGGTTTCAGCCCAAGGTCGACCGCAGCCTTGCCGTCGGCGGTATAGGGATTGTCGAGCGGTCCGGTCTCGAAGCGGAATTCGTCGACGCCGAGCTTCTGGTGGTCGAGCGAAAACTTGCCGTTCAGCCTGAAGCCTGGGTCCGGTTTGCCGGCGCTGACTTTCAGCGCCTCGCCGTCGGTGCCGCGCGACTGCGCCGCAGCCCGGTCTGCACCCGATATCTTGAACTGACCCGAATAGACGGCGGCGCCCTCGACGAGGCCCACATTTCCGTCGGTCTCGATGACCAGCGGATAGGCATCCGGATCGGCTTTGAGCCTGAGCCGCATTTGCCCGTCCGGTTCAGCCTTGCCGGTGGAAGCGGCGATCGTGGTCCGCAACCCGTCCAGCAACAGCGAGCCGTCCAGCCGCCAGGGGCCGGCCAGCGACTTGGCCGAGATCGTCGAGTTGATCTCGGAAATAAGATGGCTGCGCCCGCCTGCGGCGTGGCTGAGCGCGATCTGTCCTTCCGTCACCGTCAGCTTCTCGATGGAGATCTGGCCGGGATCGAAGGGCGAGGACGGCCGCATCGTCCAATCGACGGTGCCGTCGGCGGCGATGTCGATCGTCGCCTTCGGCCGCACCAGCCGCATGTCGAAGATCAGCACCTCGCCGCGCAGGAATGGCGCCAGTTCGGCATCCATCGAAAAGGTTTCGACGGTCATCGCCGGCCGGCCGTTGGGGCCACCGGCAACGGCGACGTTCGAGAACGTCAGCGAGGGAAACGGCAACAGCCTCGCCGTTGCATCGCCTTGCACGGTCACCTTGCGGCCCAGGACCGCACTCGCCTCGCGCTCGAAATCGGCGCGGTAACCCGTCCAGTCGACAAAGTACGGCACCACCAGCGCCGCACACAGCACCAGCACGAGAAGCCCACCGAAGATCACGAACAGGCGTGCGAGCATGAACTCCGAAGCGGTTGATTGAAAGTCAGCCGCACTCTATCCGCATCAGCGTGTCGATAAAGAGGCAATTCCCGCCAGACGGGCTTCCAGAGCAAAAGAAGACAGCCAAGAAAACTCAGCGCGCGTCGCGCTTTGCTTGCGCCACCTTTGCCGCCTGCCGCTGCCGGCCGAGTTCCATCGGCCGGATCAGATTCTCAGGCCGCCGGCTCACGATCGCGCGCATGCCTTTGTGCGCGGTGCGCGCGTTGAACTCGGGACCGTCCGCCGCAGCGCCTTGCTTCATGGACAGCGCCTTGCGTGCATTCTCGACCAGCGAAACACGCGCCGCCAACTGGCGGCGGCGTTCGGCCTCGCCATTGAGCCGCCGCATGGTCATCGCCAGAACCGCCAGCTTCAACTGCGAACCTTCATCGGTCTTCGAGGCGCCGGCGCCCTTTGGCGCACCTTTGCCGCGCATTTCGCGGCGGCGGCGATGCGCCTCGGTCTGGGCCTTGTCGCGCCGCTCCCTTAGGAGCTTGACCAAGCTGGCGAGTTCGGCGTCGGCAAGATGCTGTACCGCTGGATGGTGCGACTTCTCGACGAGAGCATGTTCGTCGGCGCTCAGCGCCCGAGCCTCTTCCTTGCGTGAAATCGCCATGTTGCTCGCTCCTCCGTTTACCACGTCTGCCCGGTTTCAGGCCCTGGCGACGTCCGGAGTCTCCGACCAAATGGCTAGTGCGGTCAAGGCTGACCCGGGCCAGCGGATCAGCCGCGTCGCCAAAGCCTGTCGAGAAGCCATCTTCGTTTGCCTTGCGGCGCCGAGGCGCGAGGACTGACGGCCTCCATCAACGAGGTCAGAACCGATCCGTCGCGACGGCTCATCGAAAAGCTCTCCGCGACAAATTCAAGCGTCGAGTCGTGGAAGGTGAAGATGAAGTGCCGATAGCCAGAAAACAGCTCTGGCTGATGAGAACTGTGAACTCGATTTGCCCGTTCAAGCGAACCGATCCATGACGAGTTGAGTACCTCGAATGCAGCATAGGGTTGCAGGCCCAGTTGGTAGAGCCGATGGCCGCTCAAGGCCTCATCGTTCGGCAGGCCGAATTGAAGTGCCAGACAAGGCTTTGCCGTCAGGATCGCAACCGATTGGCCGTTGGTTACAGGCGAAACTGAGCGCGGATTCGTCCCATCGAATGACGGGGCTCTCATGTTGACGATATAGGCGACCAGCAACTTGTCTTCGTCGGCGAAGACGTGAGGTAGTGGTGCACCGGCAGAAAGAGGCGGTGCTTCGATGGGCAGAAGTGCCTCGGCTGCGGCCATCGCCGCTATTGCCCAACTGCCGGCAATATCTTGCCTGGGTTCATGATGTTCAGCGGGTCGAGCGCCTGCTTGATCGTGCGCATGATGTCGACGCCACGGCCGAGTTCATGCCGCAGGAAGCCGATCTTGCCTTGCCCTATGCCATGCTCGCCGGTGCAGGTGCCGTCCATGGCGATGGCCCTCATATTGAGCCGCGCGACGAATTTTTCCGCCAGCGCGATCTCCTTCGGATCGTCCACGTCCATCAGCACCAGCACATGGAAATTGCCGTCGCCGGCATGGCCGACGATCGGCGCGATCAGGCCCATCTCGGCGATGTCCGCCTCGGTCTCGGTGACACATTCGGCAAAGCGCGAGATCGGCACGCAGACATCGGTCGACAATCCCTTGGCGCCCGGCCGCAGCGTCAGCGACGACCAGTAGGCATCGTGCCTGGCCTTCCACAATTTCGTCCGCTCTTCGGCGACGCTGGTCCACAGGAACGGACCGCCGCCATTTTCCTCGGCGATCATGCCGAAGGTTTCGGCCTGCTCGGCGACGCCGGCATCGCTGCCGTGGAACTCGACGAACAGGCACGGGCTCTCCGGATAATCGAGCTTGGAATAGGTCTTCATCGCCCGCATCTGCAGCGCGTTGACCAATTCGATGCGTGCCACCGGAATGCCCATCTGGATGGTCGCGATCACCGCATTGCAGGCCGCCTCGACACTGGGAAATGGGCAGACGCCGCCCGAAATCGCCTGCGGAATGCCCTGCAGCTTCAAGGTCAGCTGGGTAATGATGCCGAGCGTGCCTTCCGAGCCGATCAGCAGCCGTGTCAGATCGTAGCCGGCCGAGCTCTTTTTCGCGCGATTGCCGGTGGTTACCGCCTCGCCGTCGGCCATCACTGCGGTCAGCGACAGGACGTTTTCGCGCATCGTGCCGTAGCGCACGGCGTTGGTGCCCGACGCCCGCGTCGCCGCCATGCCGCCGAGCGAAGCGTTGGCGCCCGGGTCGATTGGAAAGAAGAGGCCGGTGTCGCGCAGATACCGGTTGAGGTCCTCACGCGTCACGCCGGGCTCGACGGTGCAATCGAGGTCCTGCGGATTGACCGCGATGATGCGGTTCATCCGTGAGGTATCGAGCGAGATGCCGCCGCCCGGCGCATTGGTGTGGCCTTCCAGCGAGGAACCGACGCCAAAGGCGATCACCGGCACACGATGTGCCGCGCACGCGCGCACGATTTCCTGCACCTCCGCCGTCGTCTCGGCAAAGGCGACGCCGTCCGGCGCCTGGGTCGGAATGTAGGTGGTGGTATGCGCGTGCTGGGCGCGGATCGCCTGGCCGGTCTGGAATCGCTCGCCGAGCCGCTGCTTGAGGATGCCGAGCACGGCGGCGATGCCTTCTTCGTTGCGCTCGACCGGGTTGAGGTCGCTTAGAGCCATCGATTCCTCCGCGAATGGACCAGCGTCCACCCTTGTTATGCATCTAGGGATGCGTAGTCTCACCAACCACGCTCTGTCCAGTCCACGCTCGTTTCAGCATGACGATGAGGAAGTTTCCGATGCCCATCCCAGCCCCTTTCGTCTCTCACGCCATGGACATCGAGGAGGCCTGGATCGACTACAACGGCCATCTCAACATGGCGTACTACAACGTGCTGTTCGACCGCTGCTCCGACGAAGCCTTCGAGATGATGGGGATGGGGCCGGATTATGTGAAAGAACGGCGGCTCACCATCTACACGGCGGAAGTCCATGTCTGCTACGTCCAGGAGCTGCATCTCGATCACAAGGTCACGGTCTCCTTCCAGCTGCTGGACCATGACGAGAAGCGGCTGAGGGCCTATCAGGAAATCCGCCATCTCGACGGCTGGCTCGCCGCCACGTCCGAAACGCTGTCGCTGCATGTCGACATGTCAGGCCCGAAGGTGGCGCCCTTCCCCGCCGACGTTCTGGCCAAGGTTGAAGCGATGCGCGCCGCCCATGCGGCGCTGCCGATGCCGGAGCGCGCCGGCCGTTCGATCGGCATTCGTCGCAAGACGCTTGAACCGCCGTCAGACCGCCGTTAACCTTACCAAGGTTTTAACGTGAACAAGCCGAATTGAGGCGTTGAACGACTCAGCGCGGCGTTGGAAAACCATCCGCATCGAATTGCGATACGGGCGGCGGGGCGAAAGCGGTTCGGGGAACGTGCATGAAAACCGACATCAAGGTCGAGGCGGACAGGCTGGCGGCTGACCCACGCATTACCGATTATGATTTCTGGCGCTCGCTGAAGAACCTCAACAACGAGATCTTCCACATCGCCAACAACAACGAGCCGATCCCTTTTGCCATGATCCGCTGGCGCGCCATCCTGAAGCAAGCGCGGATGAAGCGCGGCCACGCCTGACGGGACCTTCATTCCCTCCACATCAAGGCAGCCGTTTCACCGCCCCAAGCGGCGAGCGCGCCACGACAGGCGACGACTGGATGATCGCCGTGTTGGTCATCGCATAGGGAATGATCCGGTCGATCACCCGTTCGAGTTCGGCCACCGAGCCGACATGCGCCAGCGCGATGAAACAGTCCTCGCCGGTCACCCGGTCGCATTGGGCGATTTCCGGCAGCTCACGGATGATCTCGGCCACGACAGCCAATTGCCCCGGCACCGGCCTGATCCGCAGCCATGCCGACAATTTCATGCCGAGCGCGGCCGGATTGATGCGCACCGTATAGGCCTCGATCACGCCGCTTTCCTGCAGCCGCTTGATGCGCTCGGCGACGCTCGGCGCCGACAGGCCGACCGATCGCGCCAGTTCGGCAATGCTGGTGCGCGCGTCCTTTTCCAGCACGCGCAGGATTTTCAGGTCCGCCGCATCCAGATCGGGATTTTCATTTCGAAGGCGTTTCAGCGGACTGCTCCTTGCTTTCGGAAAGGAAATAGCCACAGCGCCCGGCCATCATCCATGTAAATCGAAAAAGTTGCCTGCGATACTGATCCCATGGAAGATCGGACGCAAGCCCCCGCGGCAAGTCCGGCACTCGCCGGCCCCGCCTTTACCTTGGCAAACTCGGTGCCGCCGCATCTCTGGTTCGGCGTCAGCGCCGTGTTCCACTATCTCGGACCGGCCTTCGCGGTGCTGCTTTTCCCGCATGTCGGCGTGCTCGGCATGGCGTGGCTGCGCATCGCCACCGCTGCGCTTGTCTTTGCCCCGCTGACCCGGCCATGGGCGGTCTTCACCCGCGCTGATCGCTCGACGCGGTTGTTGCTTCTGGCCTTCGGCGTCTGCCTTGGCGTGATGAATTGCTCGTTCTACCTAGCGCTTGACCGCTTGCCGATCTCGCTGGTGGCGGCTATCGAATTCGTCGGCACCATCGGCGTCGCGCTTGTCGGCCTCAGAAGCCCGCGCAATCTCGCCGCCCTTGCCGTCGCGCTCGCCGGAACCTTGCTGCTGATAGACGTCAAATGGTCGAGCGATCCTGTCGGCCTGTTCTGGGCCTTCCTCAACGGGGCGCTGTTCGTCTTCTATATCGTGCTCGGCCACCGCGTCGCGCGCGCCGGCGCCGGCAATGGCATCGCGGGACTGGGTGCCGCCATGGCGGTCGCCCTTTTCATCGTTCTGCCGATCGGGTTTAGCGATGCACTGCCGGCGTTCTCGGCGCCGCCGCTGCTGCTTGCGGCGGTCGGCGTCGGCATCTGCTCGTCCGTCATTCCCTACATTTGCGACCAGCTTGCCATGTCGCGGCTGCCGCGCTCCAGCTTCGCGCTGATGCTGTCATTACTGCCGGTCACCGCAACGTTGATCGGCGTCATTGTGCTGCGGCAGGTGCCGAGCCTCACCGACTGTCTCGGCATCGCCTTGGTGGTGGCCGGCGTCGCCTTTCACAAACCGGCGCCGGCGCCCGCCTGATCAGGCCAGCTTCTCCTTGAGGAAGGCGATCGTCCGCCCCCAGGCGAGGTCAGCCGCCTTCTTGTCATAGCGGGCCGCCGATGTGTCATTGTTGAAGGCATGGTTGGCGCCTTCATAGACATAGACTGAATATTCGACATGAGCCGCGTCGAGTTCCTTCTTGAAGGCGTCGATGCCCGCATTGGTGCGGGTGTCGAGCCCGGCATAGTGCAGCATAAGCGGCGCCTTGATCTTCGGCACGTCCTCGGCCTTCGGCTGCATGCCGTAATAGGCGACGGCGGCGGCAAGATCCGGTGCGTTGACGGCCAGCATGTTTACCGTGCCGCCGCCCCAGCAGAAGCCGACGGCGCCGACCTTGCCGTTGCCGTCCTTGTCTCGCTTGAGGTAGGCGATCGTTGCGACTGCATTGGCGGAGACCTGTGCTGGATCGAGCTGCGAAAACAGGTCACGCGCCCTGTTTTCATCGTCCGGCGTGCCGCCGAGCGGCGTCATGAAGTCCGGCGCAAGCGCCACGAAGCCTTCCAGCGCAACGCGCCGCGCCACATCGCGGATATGCGGGTTGAGCCCCCGGTTTTCATGCACGACGATGACCGTGCCGAGCTTACCGGTCTGATCCGCCGGCTTGACCAGATAGCCCTTCATCTCGCCGCCGCTGCCCGGATAGCTGATGTCCTCGCCTTTCACGCGCGGATCGTCTTCCGCGACGATTGCCGCCTGGGCCGAATTCGCCGTCAGCAGCGGCGCGATCGCGGCCGCTGCCGCACCCGATCCGGCAAGCCTGGTCAACTGCTCCATGAAGCGCCGCCGGTCGAGCGTCAGATGCGTGTATTCGTCATAGGCATCGATCATCGCCTGGGTGATGGCAGGCTTGGCGGGGCCGGCAGGTGTTGTCATGGCGCGCGCTCCTCGGGCATCGGGCATCGCCCCCCGCGGCAACATAGTGCCGAAGCTTGCCCGGTCCAGTCACGGCTGAGTGAGGGCTGCCATAAGTCCCTGCACGATGGCCGTGATGCCCCGCGCGGCGCTGTCATTAAATTTCGGTCATTTGTGGCAATTCTAAATGCACGCACCACCATATAAAACAAACTTACCAGGCTAGGCCTCGCTCGCGCCATTTGGCGAGGAAAGAATGCCTGATTGACGACGAGGAATTACGCCCATGACCTTTCCCTCCCCGCTTCTGGCAAGTGGGTTCGCACTCGCCGCTATGGCTTTGCTGGCGCTGCGGATCACCGCCGCTAGACGATCGATGGTCAAGGCCCGCGGCAACCGGCACCGCCCCACAATCAGCAAAGGCTGAGGAATATCATGGACGTTCAGGACATCATCAACACCGTCTCCCAGAAGGCCGGTCTCAACCAGGCCTTGACCGAAAAAATCGCCGGCACGATTTTCTCGGTGCTCGAACACGAGGCGGAAGGCACGACCCTGTCCAGCTTCTTCGCCAAGATTCCGGGCGCCGAGGCCCTGGCCAAGCAATATGATGTCATGGCTCCCGGCGCGGCTTCCGGCGGTGGCCTCCTGTCGTCGCTGGAGGGCGCGCTCGGCGGCGCTCTCGGCGAAAAGACCGGCGCGCTGATCAACGGCGTCGCCATACTCAAGGCGTCAGGCCTTACTCTCGCACAGATCAGCCAGGCCGGCACGATGCTGGTCCAGCAGGCCGAGACAGCCGCCGGCCCGCAGCTGACCAATGAGGTACTTGCATCGGTACCCGACCTGAAAGGGCATCTCGGGCTCTGAAGGACCTTCTACTTCGGCAGCGTATAAGCCATCACATAATCACCCGGCTTGGTGCCGACCGAGCCGTGGCCGCCGGCAACGATGACGACGAACTGGCGTCCGTCGGCTACCGTGTAGGTCATCGGCGTCGACTGCCCGCCCGCCGGCAGCCGCGCCTGCCAGAGCTGCTTGCCGGTCGTCAGGTCGTAAGCGCGCACATAGTCGTCGACCGCCGCACCGAGGAAGGCGACGCCGCCGGCGGTGATCATCGGCCCGCCAATGCCGGGCACGCCGACCTTGAATGGCAGCGGCAGCGGCGTCATGTCGTAGACGGTGCCGTTGCGGTGCTTGTAGACGATCTTGCCGGTCCGGAGATCGGCACCCGCCACATAGCCCCAGGGCGGCGCCTGGCAGGGAATGCCGAGCGGCGACAGAAACGGCTTCAATATCACTGCGTAAGGCGCACCGTCATTGCGGTTGAGGCCCTGTTCGCTGCCTTTGGTATCGCCCGGCGGCGGCACGTCGGCGCGCGGCACCAGTTTGGAGATGAACGCCAGGTATGTCGGCATGCCGAACATTACCTGCCGGACCGGATCGACTGCCGCGCCGCCCCAGTTGAAGGTGCCGAAATTGCCGGGATAGATCAGTGAGCCTTGCAGCGACGGGGGCGTATAGCGGCCCTCATAGCGCAGCTTCCGGAGCTCGATCCGGCAGGCCAGCTGGTCGAACATGGTGATGCCCCACATGTCGGCGCCGGTCAGCGGCTTCGGATTGAAGCTCAGGTCCGAGACCGGCTGCGTTGGCGAGGTATGGTCGCCCTCGATCGCGCCGCCCGGTGCCGGCACTTCCTTGACCGGAACGATCGGCTCGCCGCTGCGCCGGTCGAGCACGTAGAGGTCGCCCTGCTTGGTCGGCCCGACCAGCGCCGGCACCACGCCGCCAGCCGTTGTGATGTCGACCAGCGTCGGCTGCGCCGGCACGTCCATGTCCCAGAGATCGTGATGCACGGTCTGCCGCACCCAGCGCAATTGACCACTGTTGAGGTCGAGCGCGGTGATCGAGGAGGAGAATTTCTCGTCATTGGCGCTGCGCCCGGCGCCGAGCTGGTCCGGCGTCTTGTTGCCGAGCGGCACATAGAGCAGACCGAGCTTCTCGTCGGCGCTCGCCGTCGACCACATGTTGGGCGAGTTGTGGGTATAGGTCTGGCCGGGCGGCAGCGGCGTCGTCTGGTCCGGATTGCCGGAATCCCAGTTCCAAATCAAGGCGCCTGTGTCGACGTCAAAGGCACGAATGACACCGGACGGCTCCTCGGTCGAATAATTGTCGTTGACCGCGCCGCCGACGATGATCTTGTTGGCGACGATCAGCGGCGCCGACGTCGAATAATAATAGCCCGGCTTCGGATATGGCATGTTGGCGAGCAGGTTCAGCGTGCCGGTTTCGGCAAATGTCGGACAGACCTGGCCATTCGCGGCGTCGAGCGCGATCAGTCGGGCGTCGGATGTCGGCAGATAGATGCGTGTGGCGCAGGGCTGGCCAGCGGCGGTCTTGGCGTCGGCATAATAGGACACGCCGCGGCAGGTCTGGTGCTGGCGGTCCTTGTTGAGCTTGACCTGTGGATCGAAGCGCCATTTCTCCTTGCCGCTCGCGGCATCGATGGCGATCGCGAAATTATGCGGCGTGCAGATGTAGAGCGTGTCGGCAATCTTCAGCGGCGTCACCTGATAGGTCGTCTCGCCGATGTCGTCGGGCCCTTTCACGTCGCCGGTCTGATAGGTCCAGGCCGGCTGCAGATTGGCGACGTTTTCCGGGGTGATCTGGTCGAGCGGCGAATAGCGCTGGCCATATTGCGTGCGACCGTAATAGTGCCATTCGCCGGCCGGCACGTTGCCGCCGAGATCGGCCGTCGGCGTCACCTTGTCGGTGTTGAGTTGGCCGGCAATATCCTTCGGATCGGTCGTCATCGAATAACCGGCGACGCCGAGCGATGCCAGCACCGCGAGGATCAGCGGCGCGCGTCCGTCGGGACCGGTAAGCCCGCGCCGCGCCCATGGCGTCAACAGCCACAGCGCGACAAGCACGATAATGCCGCCGCGCGGGCCTAGCTCCCACCAGTCGAAGCCGGTTTCCCAGACAGCCCAGGCGAGCGTGCCGAGCACGATCGCCGCGTAGAGCCACAGCGCCGTGGATCTGCGCCTGTAGAGCAGCCAGGCGGCGACAAGGAAAGCCATACCGGCGATGACGTAATACCAGCTGCCGCCCAGCGTCACGAGCCAGATGCCGCCGCCGCCAAGCGCCAGGCCGATGAGGAAAAGGATCAGGGAGGTGATAACGACAGCCAAGACGGTGCTCCTTCGACTGGTGTGCTCCGCGACGCGTCCATGGGCAACCCGGCATTGCGCTCCTGCCCCGAGCACAACTTTCTCCGGCCCGCCTTGCGTGTCAAGCGAGCTCGAAGCAATCCATGATCGGACCAACGAGGACGCTGCTGATTTTCACGCTTAATGGCAAATTCGAGGCCACACGCTAAAGTAGCGATCTCACCTTGCCGGTATCCAGATTTTCCAGCAATCTGCCTTGAGCCACCGAAACCTTGGAGCAACCAGAGTGACGTCATTCCTTGTGCCTACGACGCGAGCAGTGCTTGTCGTGTGTGCTCTCCTCCTCGGCCTGGTCGCCGCGACAGTGGCCGCGCCGGCACAGACGATCGGCGAGATCAACAGGGCAAACGGTTTTCATGAGATGCTGATGGGCATTGGTCCCAATATCGCCAATGGCATAAAGTCCATACCGGAACCCCTGTCGAAAAATTTCCATGAAGCCTGGTCGGCTGCGATGGAAGGCTCCTTTGACGGCGCCAGAATGGAGACGGCCGTCGAATCGCAGATGGCGGACAAGCTGGCCGCTGCCGATCTGTCCGATCTTGCCACGTTCTACGCTTCGGCTTTGGGCAAACGCGTGACCGCTCTGGAAATTCAATCGTCTGGTTCTGAAGGTAAGGAAAGCAAGAGGACAGACGGCAAACGCATCCTCGCCGAGCTTCCATCCAAGGATGCGGTCCGTCTCGAATTGTACAGGAAGATCATGGATGACATCAGCGCCGTCGACACGGGAGAAGCAATGGCGCTGAATATAGGCTACGCGATGTTTTCTGGCGTACTGGGAGCGGCAGGAAAACCCCTCCCGGATGACCAGATCATGGCTCTGGTGCATCGGCAATACGCAAAAGTTCGTCAGACAATCGAAAAAAACGTCATGGAAAGTGCTGCCTACACATACAGGGATCTGCCGCTTGAAGAGCTCAAACTTTATTCGACATTCCTGGCGTCGTCCGCCGGACACCACTACTACGATCAGATGCTGACTGCTCTGAGCGCGGTGATGGCAGTGGAAGCGCGCTCGTTCGGACACCGATTGTTCGTCGCGCTTGGTTACCGCAAGGCCTGAGCAGGCGGGTATCACACCGTTCAGGTGCTTTGCCGGAACAAAACGGAGACACTTCTGGCCTTTCCCTGCCGAATCACTACATTCGGGGGGAGATGTCCGGCTTTTCGGAAGACATGCCCTTTTTTGACGAACCGAACGCGCGGCCCGTGGCCCCGTCGGGCATTGCCGCGCGCGCCATGGCTGCCCGCAGCAATCAAAACAACGCGCCCGATTATCTCAACGGCCTCAACCCCGAGCAGCGGCTGGCGGTGGAAACCACCGAAGGCCCGGTCCTTGTGCTGGCCGGCGCCGGCACCGGCAAGACGCGTGTCTTGACCACCCGCATCGCCCACATCCTTGCCACCGGCAAGGCCTTCCCCTCGCAGATCCTCGCCGTCACCTTCACCAACAAGGCGGCGCGCGAGATGAAGCAGCGCATCGGCCTGTTGATCGGCGAAGGCAATGTCGAGGGCATGCCGTGGCTCGGCACCTTCCACTCGATCGGCGTCAAGCTGCTCCGCCGACATGCCGAGCTGGCCGGGCTCAAATCCGACTTCACCATTCTCGACACTGACGACGTCGTGCGCCTGATCAAGCAGTTCATCCAGGCCGAAGGGCTGGACGACAAGCGCTGGCCGGCCAAGCAGTTCGCCCAGATGATCGACGGCTGGAAGAACAAGGGCCTTGGCCCCGCCGACATCCCCGAGGGCGACGCCCGTGCATTCGCCAACGGCAAGGGCCGCGAGCTCTACAAGGCCTATCAGGAGCGGCTGCAGACGCTGAACGCCTGCGACTTCGGCGACCTGCTCTGCCACCCGATCCGCATCTTCCGCGCCAATCCGGATGTGCTGAAGGAATACCACAAGCGCTTCAAATACATCCTCGTCGACGAATACCAGGACACCAACACCGCCCAATACATGTGGCTGCGCCTGCTGGCGCAGCGGCCGCAATCCTCCCCCCTTGAGGGGGAGGTGCCCGCGAAGCGGGCGGAGGGGGTTGCCGCAGAAGGCACCGCCAGTGCGTCGAGCACTGCCGCCAGTAGGTCGAGCACTGCCGCACGGACCCCACCCGACCGGGCTTCGCCCGGCCACCCTCCCCTCAAGGGGGAGGGAAGCCCGCGCCCGGCCACCGTCAATATCTGCTGCGTCGGCGACGACGATCAGTCGATCTATGGCTGGCGCGGCGCCGAGGTCGACAACATCCTGCGCTTCGACAAGGATTTCCCAGGCGCCACCATCATCCGGCTGGAGCGCAACTACCGCTCCACCGCGCACATCCTCGGCACTGCCTCCCATCTCATCGCCCACAATGAGGGGCGCTTCGGCAAGACGCTGTTCACCGAAAAGATCGCCGAGGACGACGAGAAAGTGCATGTCCACGCCGCCTGGGATTCAGAGGAGGAGGCCCGCGCCGTCGGCGAAACCATCGAGGCCTACCAGCGCCAGAAGCACAAGCTCAACGATATGGCGATCCTCGTCCGCGCGTCCTTCCAGATGCGCGAGTTCGAGGACCGCTTCGTCACGCTCGGCCTCAACTACCGCGTCATCGGCGGCCCGCGCTTCTATGAGCGGCTCGAGATCCGCGACGCCTTGGCCTTCTTCCGCGTCGTCGCGCAAGGCGCCGACGACCTCGCCTTCGAGCGCATCGTCAACGTGCCGAAGCGCGGGCTTGGCGAGGCCACCATCCGCCAGATCCATGATACCGCACGCGCGCTGCGCATCCCGATGCTGGAGGCGGCGGCAAAACTCGCCGAGAGCGACGAGCTGAAGCCGAAGCCGCGCGCCGCACTTCGCGAGGTCGCCGCCAATTTTGAACGCTGGCAGAAGGCTCTGGAAACCACCCCGCACACCGAGCTCGCCGAGACCATTTTGGAGGAGAGCGGCTACACCGACATGTGGAAGAACGACCGCTCGGTCGAAGCGCCGGGCCGGCTGGAAAACCTCAAGGAGTTGATCCGCTCCATGGAGGAGTACGAATCGCTGCGCTCCTTCCTCGAACATGTCGCACTCGTCATGGACGCCGAGCAGAACGCCGAGCTCGATGCCGTCAACATCATGACGTTGCATTCGGCCAAGGGCCTCGAATTCGAAACCGTGTTCCTGCCCGGCTGGGAGGAAGGCCTGTTCCCGCACCAGCGTTCCCTCGACGAGGGTGGCCGCTCCGGGCTGGAGGAGGAACGCCGCCTCGCCTATGTCGGCCTGACCCGCGCCAAGAAGAACCTGCACATCTGGTTCGTCTCCAACCGCCGCATCCACGGCCTCTGGCAGTCGACCATCCCGTCGCGCTTCCTCGACGAACTGCCGGAAGCCCATGTCGAAGTTTCCGAGAGCGGCAACTCCTATGGCGGCTACGGCAATGCCTATGGCGGCTCGTTCGCCTCCGGTCGTGGCGGCCAAGGGGCGGGCAGGCAGAACCCCTATGGAGCATCGCGCTTCGACAACATCGGCGGCAATAACGGCGCCGAGAAATCCGGCGCTTTCTCCAGCACCTATGCGACGCCGGGCTGGCAGCGTGCTCAGGCCAACCGCACCGAGGCGACCGACCGCAATTGGGGCACGCGCTCCGGCCACCAGGTCGAGCGCATCGGCTATGGCGAAACCGACTCCGGCTACGGCGCCGGCCGCACCTCGATCAAGGGCCGCACCATCGATGGCGAGCTGGTCGCCAAATCCGTCGCCGACACGCCGTCCCCCTTCAATGTCGGCGACCGCGTCTTCCACCAGAAATTCGGCAACGGCAACATCTCGGCCATCGAAGGCAACAAGCTGACCATCGACTTCGACAAAGCCGGCCAGAAACGCGTGCTGGACGGGTTTGTGACGGGGGTGTGATATCTGAATATCTATTTAAGACATACAGAAATCCGTCAACGCCATTGAAGATACAAGAATTGAAAAAGCCATTTGAATACCTATCAGATTTTCCAATTCCAGATGCGTTTTTGCCAAACAGGCTTCGAACTCTGCTCGAACCTATTAGCCCAACTTCACGACAGGTGGTGGAAGTCACCTCTCGATTTGAGGTCGATATACACGGGCCTGACCGTGAGTGTGTTCACATGCTTATGGCAGTTGTGGTGGCCAACGACGACCACGAGATGACGCCACTACTGGATGAGGCAGGATACGGGGTCGTTGCTTTTTCTGTACCTTTTTTTGACAAAAAAGGCAGCTCGAGGATCTTCTCTCCATCTGTTTCGGGACATGAATACATCGTTGCATCATGGGGCAACGGCTCATTTTACACCTATAATCTCGCCGAGAAGGTCTGGATGGCGCTGGGGCTTTCACCTCGTTGCGTCGGAAACGAAAGTCAGAGAGTCGTCTATGACGATCTCTCACTGCCAGAATTCAGCGTGGCAGAAGGTGAAATTTCGAACGAGTTTTATTGGAGAGCCTCACGCAATATTAGCTGGAAGATGTCCAACGAATACCTGCGTAAATATCTCTGGATGCGCGGTGCACATGGAGTACGTGTATTTTACTACCAAAAACTTCTTCCGGATGTTTCTGAACTCCGAGATTTAATGCAGGGGAAAAGTCATACCGCAATCAAACCCAAAGGCGGTTGGTATGAACTGGATATCCGTGAGCATCAGAACGGACTTCTAATTCAGGTATGGGCAACCGTTAACGCCGTCTCGCCTGAGCTTAGTCCCGAGCAAAGCGCAGATGGAGTCATCTGGCCTGATATAGCAGATACCATGACCCACGCTCGCGCAGACGCACTTGTGGAGCGTAATGTCGTCTTTCTAAATGACAAATTTTTACAGCGGTATGAACAAAGCGACTTCTACGACACTACACCTGTTAACGGCCATGACCGTTGGTGGTGCAGTCCTTCTTACAGGGGGCAGTGGGGCTTTAGTGATTGCGTTCGCGTAGGCCGCAATCTTATCCGTGTTCCAATGAGGGATCTCTATAAACCGAAACCCGATCGTGAAATATTGCACGCACATGGTTTCGCAATGGCGGCGGCGGATGTTGCGCATTTCGATCTGTTGGAAGAGCATATCGTTTCAAAAGTGCAGCGTCTTCTCGATCAACTACTTGATCTAGGTGACAATCTTTGCGCAATTGCTGCAATCGTCGGCATACAAAAAACGGCAACCGATCTAGTTGGGTTTTCAAGAGCGGAAGTCCGCGCAAACGGTTGGCTCGCCTACCCTCAACTCTCGCGTCTAGCCCAAGTCGCGCCCTTAGATATGAGTCAGCAAGCGTTTCTGGCCAGATGCAAGAGTCTGCATGAAATTTCGCAGTGCGTGCCGGATGGGTTCCTCAAATCCCCCTTGGAAAAAGCTGGATGCGCCCGAGCAACAGTTAAACAACTCGGAGGTCTCAAGCTATTAGAAAGCCTCTTGAATATCGTCGAACGCCTTAATGCCAACGAGGAACTTAGGGATGCCTTCCAAAGCGAGGTAGAGCCCGAGGGTTGGCGTAGCAGGAATGCCGCAATGGCACCTCTGTTTCTAAATAATGATCTAAGAATCGCTGACGCACACGAAACGATTGGGGAGACTTTGCAAACGCTCCGGAAACTTGGATTTGATACCGCGAACCTAAACGACGGATATGGCCGAGCTTTGGATTCCGTTACAGATGGCATTATCGACGGATTTTCGCGGATAAATCATGCAATTGTCGACTTGTTAAGTCGTTAGAGCCCCTCACCGATACCGCGCCTGGTTCCATTTGTGGCCGAGCAGCGACAGGATGATGATCAGGCCGTTGAAGAACTGGACGTAGAAGCCGCTCAGTCCCGCCGCGACGACGCCGGTCTGGATGAAAGAGACCGTGACCGCGCCAATGGCACCGCCGACGACCGTGCCGATGCCACCCCAGGTCGGCGTGCCGCCGACGAACACCGATGCCAGCACCGGCAGCAGGTAGCCGTCGCCGGCGGTCGGCCACCAGGTGAAGTTGATCATCACCGAAAACGTGCCGGCGATCGCAGCGCCAATGCCAACGAAGACGAACACTTTTACCCGCACGCGCTTGACGTCAATGCCCATCTGCTGGGCGCTGTCGGGATTGTCGCCGACCACCTTGACCTGGGCGCCGAAACGATGGCGGTTGTAGAGCAGCGCCGACAGCACGACGAAGGCGATGGCCCAGAAGATCTGCACCGGAATGCCGTAGAGCTGGCTGGAGAAGATCTTGTAGGCCCAGCTGTCGGCAAGGCCGGTCAGCGCCGTCGACCTGCCCTCGTTGATGATCTGGATCAGGCCGCGCAGGAGGAAATTCATGCCGAGCGTGGCGATCAGCGACGACAGCCCGCCATAGACGACCAGCGAGCCGACCAGGAAGCCGAGCAGCATGCCGGTGACGATTGCGGCGGCGATGCCGAGGAACGGATCGTAGCCGGCCTGCACGACCAGCGCGAAGACCCAGGAGGCAAAGCCCATCGTCGCCGGAAACGACAGGTCGATCTCGCCGCAGGTGACGACGAAGACCAGCGGCACCACCACGAACAGCGCCACCGGCAGCGTGGTCAGCACGGAACTGTAGAGATACCAGGTGGTGAACACGATCGGGTTGGCGATCATGAACACCGCCATCATGACGATGAACACGGCAAGCGTGCCGAGCGCGGCGCGGTTGTCGAGGATGAACCCGCGCAGCCAATTGTCGGACGGGTGTCTCCACTCTTTCCCGGCGGTTTCGCCATGCGTGCCGCCGAGGGGGCTCTGCAGATCGGGTTCCATGGTCTTGCTCATCGTGCCGCCCTCCCCGCATCGCCCGCGTCGTGCAAGCCCGGCAATCCGCTGGGGTGGGCGACGTCTTCCATGAAATTGATCAGGTCTTCGGCCGATTTGACCTCCCTGCGGTCGGCGGTGAGCGCGACCTTGCCGCGGTCCAGCACCACGAAGCGATCGGCGATATCGAAGACGTGGTGAATATTGTGGCCGATGAACAGGATCGAGCGTCCGCTCGCCCGCACCTGGCGCACGAAGTGGAAGACCTTGGCGGTCTCGGTCAGCGATAGCGCTGTCGTCGGTTCGTCGAGGACTATCAGCTCCGCCTTCTTATAGATGGCCCGCGCGATCGCCACGCCCTGGCGTTCGCCGCCCGAGAGCTGGCCGACGATCGACTGTGGCGTGAACACTTTCGAGGTGAAGCCGATCTCGCGCATCAGCCGGCTCGCCTCCGCGATCTCCTTGTTGACCTTCAGCCAGCCAAGCCAGCCGGTGAGTTCGCGGCCCATGAAGATATTGCGCACGATCGTCTGCTGCACGGCGAGCGCCCGGTCCTGGAACACGGTCTCGATGCCGGCGTCGCGCGAGCGCGCAGGGCTCCATCCGGTCACCGGCTTGCCGCGGACGAGAATCTCGCCGCTGGTCGGTTTGACCACGCCGGACAGGATCTTGATCAGCGTCGACTTGCCGGCGCCGTTGTCGCCGATCAGGCCGACCACCTCGCCGCGATCGACGCTGAGATTGACCCCGCCCAGCGCATAGACCTGGCCATAGGACTTGCTGATGTCGCGCAGTTCGATGATGCGTTCGGCCATGGCGATCCTCGCTTGATTGTCGCGTGCCGGCTTTTTCGCCGGCGGTCCCGCCGGCCGGGCTCGATCCCGGCCGACGGCTTGGGAGGTCAGCGCAGCGCCTGCTTGGCGAGCTCGGCGACGATCTCGTAATTCTGTGGCGTGACGAAGCCGGCGCCGGTGTCGACATTCATCGGCGCAAGGCCGAGCACCACCTGCTGGCAGAGGCTGAGGATCGGCAGATAGCCTTGCAGGAACGGCTGCTGGTCGGCCGTCAGCTGGACCCAGCCGCCCTTGAAGCCCTCGACGATCTGCGGGCTGGTGTCGAAGCCGAAGTTGAAGATATCGCCCGGCTTCCTGCCCGCCGCCTGCATGTAAGTGGCGACGTTGCCGAGCATCTGTCCACCGGGATAGCCAACCGCCTTGACGTCGGGATTGTTGAGCAGTGCCGCGGTGATCACCGGAATGGCGAGATTGGGGTCGGAAGCCCATTCGCCGCTTGGCGGCGAGGAGAGCTGTATGACCTCGACGCCCGCCTCCTTGAGGGCAGCGACAGTGCCGCGCTCGCGCGCGCCGCGGCTTTCGTTCTCGAACGGGCCGATCATGATCGTCTTGTCGCCGGCCTTGAGCCCGGCCAGCTTGACCGCCTCGGCGCCAAGCGCGCGGCCCTGCTGCTCTTGCTGGGCGCCGACATAGCCGCCGCCGAACGCCGCCGTGACCTTCGGCACCGGCACATTCTGGTACATCATCTTGATGCCGTCCTTGTGCGCCTGTTCGGCCAGCGGCATGATCGAAGCGTCGCCCGGGTGGCCCATCATGGCGATGCCGCCGGGCTTGACCGCGACAGCCTCGCGCAATTGCTGCACCATCTTCTCGACATCCCACTGGGAAAAGATGTAGTCGACCTTGGGTCCGAGATCGGCTGCCGCCTGCTTGGCGCCATTGTAGACGATGGTGCCGAAGGCATCGCCCTCGGCGCCGCCGACGAAGAAGCGGATATGGACGTCCTTGCACCATTGGGCGTCGAGCGCCTGCGCCGGCAAGGTCGAGAGTGCGGCGGCGAACGCCGTGACGGCCGCCGCGACGGTCGAGCGCAGAACTGTCCTTCTCATCGTAATGCTCATGCACGTTCCTCCCTTTGTTCCCTCGCTAGCCGAGGGGTTTCGACGATCGCTTCGGCAATGCGCCGCAATGCTCACTAGCCGGCTCCTCCCGCCGGCCGATCCTCAAGCTGGGCTCGGCAGATAGGTCGTGCCTCCTCTGCATTGCTTGAGATAGTCAAGTGCTCGGACTTGTCCGGTGATCTCGAGGTCGCCGCGATAGACCGGGTCGTGCCAGCCTTCGATGTCGATGGCGCCCTTGTAGCCGGCGAGCCGCAATTCGCTGATCACCCGCGTCCAGTCGCTGTCGCCAAAGCCTGGCGTGCGCATCTGCACGAATGGCAGGCGGCCGAACACGCCATGCTCGCGGATCACGTCCCAGCGCACCGTCGCGTCCTTGCCATGGACGTGGAAGATGCGCGGCGCCCATTTGCGGATCTGCGGGATCGGGTCGATCAGGTAGACCAGCTGATGACAGGGCTCCCACTCCAGGCCGAGATTGTCGTCCGGCAATTCGTTGAACATCAGCTCCCAGGCGTCCGGATTATGGGCGATGTTCCAGTCGCCGCTCGCCCAGTTGCCGTCCATGGCGCAGTTCTCGAAAGCAATGCGCACGCCCTTGTCAGCAGCACGTTTTGCCAACTTCCCCCAGACCCCGCGGAAACGTGGCAGGCTGTCTGGCAGCGGCTTGCCGCGGATGCGGCCGGTGAAGCCGCTGACCATGCTGGTGCCGAACAGATGCGCGTTGTCGATGATCGTTTCCCAGGCCTGGAGGACGCCGCGATCGACTTCGCCGCTCTCCAGCGGATTGCCGAACACGCCGATCGACGAAATGACGACATCGGCATCGCCGATCGCCTCGCGGATCTCGCCTGCCAGCCGTGGAATGTCCTTGCCGCCCAGCGTCTGCCAGAAGAACGGCTGGATGCTCTCGAAGCCGAGCGGCAGAATCTGCCTGATATAGGCGGCCGGGTCGTCGAGATTGGCCCTCACCATTGTGCCGATCCTGATGTCGAGCAGCGGGTTTGGCATCATGATCCTTCCTGTGCTGTGATAGCGACCCGGCGCCCGGTTTCGGCGCTCTCGATCGCAGCGAAAACCATGGCCAGGCTCTTGATGTTGTCGGCGCCGCGCGTCTCCGGCTCGGTGCCGGTTTCGACGGCGCGGACGAAATCCTGGATAATGCCGAGATGGCCGCCGACGCGATCGGCCGGGTCGAGCGGCGGCACGGCTATCGGTTCGGTGCGGTCGAACAGGCCTTCACGGACCGGCTGCACGACTTCCGCCTTCAGCCCGTCCTCGCCGTCCCAGACAATGCTGCCGCGCTCGGCGACGATCCGCCATGTACTGTCCCAACTGGTGCGGAAGCCGGCCGCGCACCAGCTGCCGGCATAGGTGAACAGCTTGCCGCCGCCGAGGTCGAAGCTTGCAGTTGCCGACGACCCTTGCCGATACCAGGAATTGGTCGGCTCCCACTCCTGGCAATAGACGCCGGCCGGTTCGCCGGCCACCATGTAGCGGGCCGCGTCGAATGTGTGGATCGCCATGTCGAGCAGCAGCACATGGCGCATCTCTTCGCGAAAACCGCCGAAATGCGGCGCAACGAAGAAATCGGCGTGGATGCTGGTTGGCGCACCAATGGCGCCGGAATCGAGAAAGCGCCGGATGCGCCTGACATTGGCGACATAGCGGCGGTTCTGAACGACGGCATGGATACGCCCAGCGCTGCCGGCGGCCTCGACAATGGCACGCGCATTGTCCGGGCTGTCGGCGAGTGGCTTTTCGGTCAAGAGATGGCAATGATGGGCAAAGGCGGAAAACGCGACCTCGCGGCGGGCTGCCGGAACCACCACGTCGAACACCGCGTCGGGCTTAGTCTGGTCGAGCACGGCGTCGAGGTCGGTTCCGATGACGGCGCCGGAAAGCTCGTATTCGCGCGCCCTCGCCCGCGCCCTTTCGGCGTCGAGATCGACCAGGCCGACAATGGCGAGCCCGTCGATCTGCCTGGCCGCATCGAGCCAGGCCTTGCTCATCGCTCCGCAGCCGACCAGGACGACATTGATCATCCAGTGCTCCTCCCTCTCGGCCCCTCCAGACCGATCCTCACGGCGTTCACGGCAGGGCCGTGAAACGTTTTCCGTAAACGTTTACGAGAACACACCCGGTGGCGTAGAATGTCAATTGGCCGGCTGCGAAAAATCGTGGTGTCGGCTTGGCCCGGAGAGCAGCCGGTGCTAGCCAAGCAAGGGGGAGAACTGTCCTTTGGCGTCCAGCATTCACGACCTTGCGCGTCACCTGAACATTTCGATCGGCACGGTGTCGCGCGCGCTCAACGGTCGCGCCGACGTCAATGCCGACACACGCCAGCGCGTGCTCGATGCGGCCAAGAAGCTGAATTATTCGCCGAACCAGTCCGGCCGCAGCCTGCGGCGCGGCGCCACCCATTCGGTCGCCTTCATGCTGCAGCCGCATCCGGGCGACCAGGAATATGGCGAGCCGTTCTTCATTCCATTCCTGACCGGGCTGCAGGCCAAGCTCGCCGAAAGCGGGCTCGACCTGATCGTGGTGATGGGCGCGCCGGGCGACTATCAGCAGGAGCGCCTGCGCCGTGTCGTCGAGACCCGCCGGGCCGATGCCGTGGTGCTGGCCTGGACGCGGCGCGAGGACGAGCGCATTGACTATTTGACCCAGGCCGGTTTCCCGTTCGCGACGCTCGGCCGCAGCCGTTCCGGCGGCGATTCCTACCCCTCGCTCGATCTGGACTTCGAAAAAGCCGGAGCAGACGCGGTCGATCGTCTCGTCGCGCGCGGTCACCGCCGCATAGCGGCCATCCGCCCGTCGCTCGATCTCAACTTCGGCTATCTGTTTCTCGCCGGATATCGCAAGGCGTTGCGGCGGCACGGCATTGAGTTCGACCCCGAGCTGATCGCGGAAGGCTTCATCAACGAGGCCGGCGGCTACGCGGTGACGCCCAAGGTCATGCGCTCCAAGGACCCGCCGACCGCCATCATCTTCAACAACGACGCGATGGCGCTTGGCGGCTGCAAGGCTCTGGCCGAGGCGGGCATCAGGCCCGGCCACGACGTTGCGGTGATCGTCATCGTCGACACGCCGCTCTGTCGCTATTTTTCGCCGGCGCTGACCGGCTTCCGCCCGGCGCTGGAGCCGATGGGCGAGCGGCTGGCCGAAATGCTGCTGGCTTCGATCCCGGCCTTCGCCGGCACCGAAGGCGCCCGCATCATCCGCGAAGTCTGGCCGCTGGAGCTGATCGCGCGCGACAGCGACTGATCAGGGCAGTCACTGAGCAGGCCGGCCTTGCTCAAAGCCGCCCGCGCTCGCGCTCCGGCGTCGCGACCAGCAAGGCCGCGGCGGTATTGGCGGCGGCAAGGGCCGCCTCGACAGGCTCTCCACGCGCAAGCCCCGCCGCGAAGGCCCCAACGAATTGATCGCCGGCACCGTGGGTGCTGATGACCTTCACCGGCATCGCAGGCAGGGCGAACGCCTGGCCGTCGCGGTCGCGATAGGCGACCCCCTCGCCGCCGGCGGTGACGATCGCAGCCGGATAGAAACCGACGAGCATACCGGCCGCCTTCGCAGCACCCTCGAGCGTGTCGACGACCGGAACGCCGGCCAGGAATTCCGCCTCAATGGCGTTGACGATGACGATGTCGGTGAGCGCGATCAGTTCGGCTGACAGCTTTCGCGCGGGTGCCGCGTTGAGGACGACGCAGCCGCCATGCGCCTTCACCGCCCGCGCCGCGGCAATATTGGCAGCTTCCGGCACCTCGTTCTGCAACAGCAGCACCGCCGTTTGCGCGATCAGCTCGGCCGCCTCTGCGATGTCCTTTTCGCCCAGAGTAAGGTTGCTGCCCGAGACGATCACCGCGCCATAGTCGCCGCTGTCGTCGAAGGTCGCTACGCTCATGCCCGAGCCGCCGCCGAAAGCCACCCGCACGAGGCGCCGGTCGACGCCGTTGCGGTCGAGATTATCGAGGAGCGCGCGTCCGAAATCGTCATCGCCGACAACTCCGATCATTGCCGCACGCACGCCGGCCCGCGCTGCCGACACCGCCTGGTTGCCGCCCTTGCCGCCGCATTTTGGATGCCAGGCATGGCCGGTCACCGTTTCGCCCTTGCGCGGGCGATCGGGGGCTTCGACCATGATGTCGTAATGCAGGCTGCCGAATACGGTCACCAGCGGCGGGGAAGCCGTCATGTGCCCTTATCTTTCCGCTTCGACGTCACCGCAGACATGGTGCGGCCGAGATTGCGCTCCGCCGCCCGGTAGTCGCGTTGCGCGACCGCCACGAACAGCGCGTCGAGGATGTTGAGCTGGGCAATGCGCGCCGCCGCGTTCTCACCCATCAACGGCGAGCCTTGCGCGGTCGAGCAGAGCACGATGTCGGCGACGGCTGCCAATGGCGAGTTGTCGTAGTTGGTGATGGCCAGCGTGCGCGCGCCGCTTTTGCGCGCAAGTTGGATGGCGTCGATGACGGCGCTGGTGTTGCCGGAATGCGAGAAGCCGACGGCGATGTCGTCCGCGCCGAGCAGCGAGGCCGACATCAGCATCATGTGCGAATCGTCGTAAACGGAGGTGCGGATGCCGATGCGCAGGAATTTATGCGAGACGTCGCGTGCGATCTGCGCCGACCCGCCGACGCCGTAGAAATCGCGATTCCTGGCGCGGTAAAGCAGATCGGCGGCACGGTCGAAATCGTCCATGTCGAGGATGGCGAGCGTCTCCTCCAGCGCCTGGATAGAGGTGCGGAACACCTTCTGCACGATCTCGGCCGAACTGTCGTCCACCGACAGCTCCTGATGCATCTCGGCGGTCGGCAGGCGGCTGTATTCATAGACCGCCGTGCGAAAGTCGCGATAGCCGGAAAAACCCAGCTTCTTGGCGATCTTGACCACCATCGCCTCCGAGACACCGGCCTCCTCGGCGATCTGCTTGAGCGGTATGGTCTCGTCGAAGCCGCGCCGTCCGAAGACGGTTTCAACCACCTTCGCCTCGAGCGGCGTCAGATGCGGCATCATCATGCGAATGCGCGGTCCTACTGCTTTCAGGTCCAGCCCGGTCAAGGTCATCCACGTCCCCTCGTCACGCGATCGATAAGCATCGCGGCGAGGATTATAAGGCCAGTTGCCAGCAGCTGATAGAAGGACTGGACATTCATCAGCGTCAGGCCGTTGCGCATAGCGCCGAGGATGACGGCACCCAGAATGGTGCCGACCACGCTGCCCTTGCCGCCCATCAGCGAGGCGCCGCCGATGGCCGCCGCGGCGATCGCGTCGAGCTCCCAGAGGTTGCCGAGAATCGGCTCTGCGGCACCCAGTCGGCCGATCAGGATCTGCGCGGCAAGAGCTGCCAGCAGGCCCGAGATCATATAGGCGGCGATCTTGGTGCGGGCGATCGGCACGCCGGCTATGTAGGCCGCCTCCTCATTGCCGCCGACGGCGAGCAGATATTCGCCGAACGGCGTCTTCTTGAGGATGATCCAGGCAACCAGCGCGACCACGGCCACGATGACGACCGCCAACGGCAATCCGAACAGCGAGCCATTGAAGATGGCGCGAAAGCCGGCAGGCAGGCCGAGCACCGGATTGCCGCCGGTATAGATCAGCGCCAGCGCCCGGTAGGTGCTGAGCGTTCCCAGCGTGACGATGAAGGGCTGCAGCCCGACATAGGCGACCAGCACGCCGTTGAGCAGGCCGCAGGCGAGGCCGATGGCGAAGCCGGCGGTGATGGCCAGCGGAAACGGCACGCCGGCAACCAGCATCGAGGCCGAGATGACGGCCGAAAGAGCTGCCGTCGGCCCGACGGACAGATCGATGCCGCCCGAGATGATTACCAGCGTCATGCCCAACGCCAGGCAGGCGTTGATGCTCGATTGCTGCAGGATGTTGATCAGGTTGCGCTCGGCAAAGAAGCCCGGGACCAGTGCCCCGAAGACGGCGAGGATCACCACCAGGCCGATCAGCGTACCGGCGTCGCGCACGGAAAACCGGTGCAGGAAATCGGCCGCTGGGCGCGTTACTGTGTGTTCGGTTATATCGGTCATCCGCTGGTCCTGTCCGTTATGCACCGGCCCGACGGCGTTGCGCCTTGCCGGCCTGAGTCTCCGTTTGGGGTATGGCGTGCGCGGCGATCGCCTGTTCGCTGAGACTTGCGCGGCCCAGTTCGGCGGCGACCGTGCCGTCGCGCATGACCAGCACGCGGTCGGCGAGCCGGATCACCTCGGGCAACTCGGACGAAACGACGACGACCGAATGGCCTTCGGCGGCGAGCTCCTCGATCAGGTGGTAGATCTCCGCCTTGGCGCCGACATCGATGCCGCGCGTCGGCTCGTCGAACAGAAGGATCCGCGTTCCCGCCGCCAGCCAGCGGCCGATGATCGCCTTCTGCTGGTTGCCGCCGCTGAATAGGCGGATCGGCCGGTCGAGCAGGAACGGTCTGAGATTGACGCGTTTCATCTTCTCGGCTGCCACGCGCTTCAGCCGGCGGTGGTCGATGAGGCCGCGCGGCGCGAACACGCTCATCGAGGCCAGCGCCATGTTGCTGTAGATTGACCGCAACGGCACGATGCCTTCGCGCTTGCGCTCCTCCGGCACCAGGCCGATGCCGGCCGCGATGGCGTCGCGCGGACTGGAAAGTTTTGTCGCCTTGCCGTCGATCTCTATTGTGCCTGATGAGACGCGGTCGGCACCGGCCAGCAGCCGCAGCAGTTCGGTGCGGCCCGAGCCGACCAGGCCGGCAATGCCCAGCACCTCGCCGCGATGCAGGTCGAACGAAACGTCGTGGACCTTGGTCGCCGAGGCGAGGCCACGCACGCGCAGCCTGATCTCGCCGGAAGCATGCGGGCGGTGCTGTTCCTGGGCAAGCTCGCGGCCGACCATCATCGAAACGACGGCCTTTTCCGACACCTGCGCCAGATCAACGGTTTCGACCACGACACCGTCGCGCATGATGGTGGCGCGCTGGCAGATGCCGAACACCTCGTCCAGCTTGTGCGAGACATAGACGACCGCGACACCGTCGCGCGCCAGACCGGCAATCACCTCGGCCAGCCGTTCGAACTCGCTCGGCGTCAGGCTGGATGTCGGCTCGTCCATCGCCACGATCCTGGCGCGGTCGAGCAGCGCCCGGGCGATCTCGACGATTTGCCGCTGCGCGACCTTCAGGCTGCCAAGCGGGGCTGCCGGATCGATGGTCGGGTCGATGGCGGCGAGAGCTTCCGCAGCGCGGCGTTCCTGCTCGCGCCGGTCGACGAAGACGCCGCCGCGCGTCAGCGGACGGCCGAGGAACATGTTCTGGGCGACGCTTAGGCGCGGCACCTGCTGCAATTCCTGATGGATCATGGCCACGCCCGCGGCGCGTGCCGCGACCGGGTTGTTCAGCGTCACCGGCTTGCCGTCGATCAGCACGCTTCCCGCTGTCGGCCGGTAGACGCCCGACAGGATGCGCAGCAGCGTCGACTTGCCGGCACCGTTCTCGCCAAGCAGGCCATGGATTTCGCCGGCGCCGACCGAAAAGGACACATCGCTCAGCGCCCGCACGGCCGGAAACACCTTGGAAATGCCCTCGAATTGCAGCCGCGCTGACATTGCTTCAGTTCTCCAGGCAAGGGTGCCGACCCAAGGCCGGCACCCGCCGCCCCTGCTCTACTGGCCCGCTGCCGCGTCCTCGAGCAGCGCCTTGCGCACGGCATCGCCGCCGCCGGAGTAACGGTCGGCATTGTCCTTGGTGATCAGCGCCTGCGGCGTGGCGACGACGCGCGGCAGCTTCTGCCCGGCCACCAGTCGCAGCGCCGATTCCAGCGCCACCTCGCCGGTCAGCACCGGGAAGCTGTCGACGGTACCGGTCAGCTCGCCGGCGCGGATCGAAGCGTAGGCGTCGGAAATGCCGTCGGTGCCGAAGACGGCGACCTTGTCCTGCAGACCGGCCGCCTTGACCGCTTCGACGATGCCCAGCGCCATGCCGTCGTTGTTGGCATAGAAGCCGATCAGGTCGGGGTGCTGCTGCAGGATGTTGGTGGCCGCGTCGTAGGAGGTCTGGCGATCCCAGTTGCCGGGGACGCTGGCAACAACCTCGAACTTGCCGGCTTCAGTGATCGTGGTCTTGAAGCCGTCGGTGCGCTGGACGGCGGCGTAGACGCCGGCCTGGCCTTCGACGATGGCGACCTTGCCCCCATCCGGCCGGTTCTTGATGAACCATTTGGCGACGCGCACGCCATTGTCGCGCTGGACGTTGCCGACATAGTACTCGGCCTGCGGGATGACTGCGTCATTGACGTTGACCACCGGCATGTTGGCGGCCTTGGCCTGTTCCATGATCGGCTGCAAGTTGGAGTCGGTCTGCGGCGAGACGAGAAGCACGTTGTAGCCTTGCGTGACCAGGCCTTCGGCGATGGTGAGCTGGCCGAGCTGGTCGCCCTCGCTCTGCGCCGCCTGGTAGACGATGGGCACACCGATACGGTCGCCGAACGACTTGTAGCCCTCACCCAGCGAGCGCCAGTATTCGTTGGTCAGCGTCTTGGAGACCGCACCCGCCTTGGTGCCCTCGGGCAGCTTGGGGAAAGCCCCGAACTTGGCCTCGAGCTGCGACCAGTCGATGCGATCCTTCTCGGTGTCGGAATTGAGTGGCGCGAGGTCCGCGGAAAAGGCCGAGCCGATGGACAGCGCCATCAGGCCAGCGGTAGCGGTGGCAAGCAGAAATTTCATGGTCTTTCCTCCCTTGTTGAAAACGGCAATGGCGCGGGCCTCAGCTGTCCGGCCCGAGCATGGCTTCCTGGATGATGGCCTGCGACGCGACCGCGTCCTGACGGTCGACGGCGGTGGAAAGGCGGTTGTCCTTTTCCAGCCGATCGACGACGCGCAACATGCGCTTGACGGTCGCGATGTTGACTTCGCATTCGTGGACCGGATCGAGCCCGGTCATGTCGGGGAACGTGTCGAAATAGATGGCGCCGGCGTAGCCGTCGCGGCGGATCTGCCTGAGCAGCTCGATCGTCTGAACCGTATGCACCGCGCCGACCATCAAGCCGTCGTCGCGCTTGGCGTAGCCATCGTTGAGGTGCACGCCGAGCAGGTTGCTGTGCCGTGCCACGAGTGCGGCGGCGAAAGCCGGCTGCTCGTCGGCATAGAGCACATGGGCGAAATCGAGCGTCACGCCGAGATTGGGCAGGCCGATCTCGCGGATCGCCAGCAATGTCGTCGCCGCATCGGGCATCAGGCTGTAGGAGCGCGGCTCGTTGGGTTTGTATTCAAGGCTGATCCGGCAGTCCGGATCATGCGTCGCAACTTCACGAATACCATCGATTTCGTGTTGCCAGAGCGCTGCGTAGTCAGCCTGGAAGGCATAGTCGAAGCCATCCTGCCCGAGCCACAAGGTCATCAGGCTGGCGCCGGCCTCGCGCGCGGCGTCGATGCCGGCCTTGGTCAGGTCGATGGCCTCGCGGCGAACGGAAGGATCCGGGTTAGTGAAGGCGCCGAGCTTGAAGGCCGGATTAGAGTAGTAGCGCATGGCGAAACCATTGATGGAAAGCCCGAGATCGCCAAGTTTCCGCGCCATTTCCGCAGGCTTTTCATCGACATGGTCGGGAAAGTTGAGGTCGAGATCGGTCAACTCTGCAACCTTCGCTGCACGCGCCGCCATCTGCAGCATGGACGGTTTGCCGACAAGATCAGGCCACTCGGCCTGCGGCCGCGAGGCAAAGGAATTGAGGCGGGTGGCGAAACGATAGACTGTCATCGGTGACCTTTCATTGTCATAACTTCACATAAGAATGATTATTTGTAAAGTTGTTAATTGCCCTCTCGGCGGCGACGAGTTCGCCAGACCCAGGCCAGTTGCAACCGCATGGGGACAAGCAAGCGCGGCACTGTCACGCAAATATCATGTTCGCGTCCTAGATCGCTTCTCCGAAGGCTTTCGCGGCATCGTCGATGCGGCGCGGCGCTTTTTCAGGTCCGGCACCTTTGTTACCAAAGAGGATATCCATGAAAAACCCGCACCGAACCGCGTCCCTCGCCGTCGCGCTGGCGATGTTCACCGCCTCGACTCCGGCCTTGGCCGACAACTCCGCGACCGTCGGTGGCGTCAGCTTCGTCAACAAGGGGCTGGTCGGCGTCGGCCGTATCCCGGCCAGCCAGAAGGACAAGTTCGGCGAGACGTTTGGCTCCGGCTCCGGCATGGCGATCGACGCTGCCGGCTGGACGCATGGCGCGGACGGCTACAAGGGGTCGCTATGGCTGTTGCCGGATCGCGGCTACAATGTCGTCGGCACCACCGATTACCGGCCGCGCCTCAACACGATTGCCATCGAGTTCGCCCCGATCGCGCCGGGTGCAGTACCAGCCGCCGGCCAGGAACAGTCGGGCGTCAAGGCGACGCTTGCCGACACCATGCTTTTGACCGACGACAAGGGCGCCGATGCGACCGGCCTCGATCCGCTCAACGGCGTGCGTGCGGCGACCGACGACATGCCGATCCTGCCCGAAGCCAACGGCAAGCTCGCGCTCGACGACGAGGCGATCGTGCGGCTGTCCGACGGCACCATGTTCATCTCGGACGAATACGGCCCGAACATCTACCGCTTCTCCGCCGACGGCCATCTGATGTCGGCAACGCGGCCGCCGGCAGCCCTTGTCCCGATGCGTCATGGAACGCCGAATTTCGCGTCCGACAATCCTGGGCCTGGTGCGGCGGAGCCCGATCCGAAGGATCCCGAGACCGGGCGCCAGAACAACCAGGGCCTCGAAGGCATGGCGCTGACGCCGGATGGCAAGTTCCTGATCGCCGTGTTGCAATCGGCCCCGCGGCAGGATGGTGGCGATTCCGCCTCGACGCGCCAGAACACGCGCGCGCTGGTCTACGATGCCTCGGATCCCGCCCAGCTCAAGCTCGCGCATGAATATATCGTGCCGCTGCCGGTGTTCACCGATGCCAAGGGCAAGACCAAGATTGCCGCGCAGAGCGAGATCGTGGCGCTGTCGGACAAGACCTTTCTGATGCTGGCGCGCGACAGCGGCAACGGCCAGGGGCTGAAGGGCGACACTTCGCTCCATCGCGAGATCAGCATCGTCGATGTGTCGGCGGCAACCGACATCGCCGGCAGCGAGTTCGACAAAGACAAGCCAGTGGCGCCCAAGGGTGAGCTCGATCCATCGGTGACGCCGGCCAAGCTGACGCCGTTCATCGACATCAACGACAAGAGCGAACTCGGCCGCTTCGGACTGCACAATGGCGCGCCCAACGACCGCAACAACCTTTCAGAGAAGTGGGAGGCGATGTCGGTGGTGAGCGTCCTCGATCCGAAGCTGCCCGACGACTATTTCCTGTTCGTTGCCAATGACAACGACTTCCTCACCCAGGACGGCTTCCAGGTCGGCGCGCCCTACAAGGCCGAGGACGGCGCCGATGTCGACACCATGTTCCTGGTCTATCAGGTCACGATTCCCGGCTTGGCCGGGAAGTAGCGACACCCATGCAGGCGGACGCGCCGACCGCATCCGCCTAGAGATCGTGAAGGCACTTACCTCAACATCTCTGCGTCCTTTGGCACACCCGCATCGATCGGCTCGGCCGTCCTGTTCGACACGGCGGTGGTCTTCGCGGCGGCCGACAGGTTCGGGCGCACGAAGACCGGCGCGACGCCGTTAACGCGGCTGTAGAGGTCGATAATGTCCTGATTCATGAAGCGCACACAGCCGGACGAGGCGTTCTTCCCAATGGAATCCCACTCCGGCGTGCCGTGCAGCCGGTACATCGTGTCCTTGCCGTCGCGGAAGAGATACAGCGCGCGGGCGCCTAGCGGGCTCTGCGGGCCGGGCGGCATGCCGTCCTTGTATTTCGCCAGTTCCGGCCGGCGCTGGATCATTTCCGGCGGCGGCGTCCAAACCGGCCACATCTTCCTCGCCTGAACCACGGCGCTGCCGGTCCATCCGAAACCGGCCTTGCCGAGGCTGACGCCATAGCGAATCGCCTTGCCGCCGTCGCGCACCAGATAGAGGAAGTGCTCGGAGGTATCGACGACGATCGTGCCGGGTTTTTCTCCGGTCGGGTCGGACACGATCTGGCGCACGAACTTCGGATCGATCTTGGCTACCGGGATTGCCGGCAGTTGATAGCCCTCGTCGACGCGCGCGGCATACATGCTTGCGACATCGCCGAAAGCCGGTTCGCTTGGCGCCACTGTCAGTGGCGGCGTCACCACGTCCGTCGTGGTGCACGCCGAAAGAGCCACGGATGCCGCGCCCAAAGCGGATGCACCGAGAAACGCGCGCCGGTTCAGGCGCTCAAAAAACAACGGAATATCGGACATGCCCCCCGCTTACCCATAGGATTTAGTAAGGAATGCGGCCCCCCGCATCCAGGATCAATATCCGATTCCGGAAGCTTTGAGAACATGATTAGATCAAGGCGCGCTAGACGGAATTTGCAACGCCGCATCGACCTGTCCCGTTAAATCGGCAATCATTGCGGACCGGAACCCAAACAAGCCGTCGCCGAGTTGCCTGCCATGGACGATAAGATGCCCGCGCGCCGGCGGACCGGCGATCTCACCAGTGGCCCCATCCCTCGCACGTTGCTGCTTTTCGCCCTGCCGGTGCTCGGCTCCAATGTGCTGCAATCGCTCAACGGCTCGATCAATGCCGTGTGGGTCGGCCGCTTCCTCGGCGAAGCGGCGCTGACCGCCACGTCCAACGCCAACCTCGTGCTGTTTCTCATCCTCGGCACGGTATTCGGCATCGGCATGGCGGCGACCATCCTGGTCGCGCAATCCGTGGGCGCTCGCGATCTGCCCGAAGCCCGCCGCATCGTCGGCACCAGCGCCACGTTCTTCTTTCTTGTCTCGGTGGTGTTCGCGGTCTGCGGCTGGATCTGGGTCGATGCGATCCTGAATGCGCTCGGCACGCCGGCCGATGCCTTGCCGCTGGCCCGCTCCTATCTGCGCATCATATTCATCGCCGTGCCGATGATGAACCTGCTCTCCTTCGTCATGACGATGCTGCGCGGCGCCGGGGATTCGCGCACGCCCTTCTTTTTCATGGCGCTGGCCGTCGTGCTTGACGTCATTCTGAACCCACTGCTCATCCGCGGCATCGGCCCGTTCCCCGAACTTGGCATCGCCGGCTCGGCCACCTCGACGCTGATCGGCCAGGCGGTGAGCGTGATTGCCATTCTGATCGTGCTTTATGCGCGCAAGCATCCGCTGCGGCTGGCCGGCGCCAATCTCGCCCTGCTCCGGCCGGACCCAACGCTGCTGCGCATCGTCGTCGTCAAGGGCGTGCCGATGGGCCTGCAGATGATCGTCGTCTCGGCCGCGGCGCTGACCGTGATGGGCATGGTCAACGCCTACGGCTCGCAGGTCGCAGCCGCCTACGGCATAGCCGCACAGCTCTGGACTTACATCCAGATGCCGGCGCTCGCCATCGGCGCCGCGGTCTCGTCCATGGCGGCGCAAAATGTCGGCGCCGGACGCTGGGATAGGATCGGCCGCATAGCGGCCTCCGGCGTCGGTTTCAACCTCGCCCTGACCGGCGCGCTTGTCGCGCTGCTGTTCCTGTTTGACCGCGCGGTGCTCAGCCTATTCCTCAGCAGCGACAGTGCGGCCATCGACATCGCAGTGCACATCAACAACGTGGCGTCCTGGTCCTTCATCCTGTTCGGCATCACCATCGTGCTCTTCGCCACCGTGCGCGCCACCGGCGCGGTGATGCCACCGCTGATCATCCTGGTGATTTCGGTGCTGCTGGTACGCACCAGTTTCGCCTATTTCTTCCGGAGCATGATCGGCGAGCAAGCGCTGTGGTGGAGCTTTCCGGCCGGCTCGATAACCTCGCTCGTGCTGGCCGCGGCCTATTATCGCTTCGGCCTCTGGCGCGCCATGCACATGATCGAGAACCGGCCGGCTGCCGGCGAGCCGCCGGATACCGGCCTCGGCGTACCGCGCCAGCGCGCGCATCTTTCGCCGGAGATACCGAACGGCTGAAAGACCGGCTCAGCGGGCGTATTTCGCGCCAAACCCGAGCGCCACCAGGGAAAAGACGACGATCATGCCGGCAAAGGCCAGGCTTGCCACGGTCGCGCTTGCCATGGTCGACAGGACGCCGATGCCGATGACCGGCAGTGCATTACCGCAAAAACAGCAGATGAAGAAAGCGGAAACCACTTCGGCGCGCCGGTCGGCCGGCGCGATCTCGTTCACCACCTGCAAGCCGCCGCGATAGCCGAACGCCGCCGACACGCCGCACAAGGCGGTTGCGACGATCATGATGGCCATCGAAGCCAAGACCTGCGCCGCAACGATCAGAGCAACGGTCGGGATCATCAGGGCAAGTGCCGCAAACATTGTGGCTCGGCTCGAAAGACGCGTCGTCGCCAGAATGGTGGCGGCAGCCACGATCGCCAGTTCGAAGAACAGAGCGCCAGCTTCGGCATGGTTGGTTACCTGCAGTTGCTGCGCCAGGATGCTCGGCGCCAGTGCTGCATAAAAGCCGACCAGCGACATTGCGCCAAAGCCGGTCACCGCCGGCGCGACGAAACCCGCGCGGATGTCATCAGGCAGCGAAAGCCGCGGCCGCATCGAGACATCAGCCAGTTTCCCCGGCCGCGAAACGGTTTCCTGCGTACGCCAGATCAGCATGGTGACAATCGCAAGCATTGCCAGGTAGACGACGAATGTCAGCCTGAGCGGCCAAGGCGCGTATTCGGCGAGCAAGCCGGCCCCAAGCGCACCAAGGCCGAGGCCGAGAAAGTTGGTGCTGGTGGCAATCGTCGCCGCCTGTGACTTGTCGTTGGTCGAGAGCAATTCGGCGAGCCAGGCGGTGCCGGTGCCGGCGCCGACCCCAATTGCCAATCCGCTCAGAATCCGGGCGATGTCGAGCCAGGCGACATTTTCGGCGAACAGGAAGAACGCGGCGCTGACGACGGCCACCGCCATCCCGGCCAATGCCATCGGACGGCGCCCGATGACGTCGGACATGCGCCCGAACACCAAAAGCGCCGCCAGATTGCCGACGACGTAGACGGCATAGACCAGCGTCAAAGTGATCTGCGAGAAGCCGAAGGCCTGCTTGTAGATGACGTAAAGCGGCGTCAGCGCCGTGCTGCCAGCGAAAAGGGCCGCGATCATGGCAGCGACGGCGGCCGCCGCAGCGTTGCCGCCGAGTTCGTGATCGCGCGTCATGACTTGAGCGTGAGCGGTCATTTTTCGATCTTTTGATATTCGGGATCTGACACTCTAACGCCTTTTTCGCGTAAGCCGTTCCCCCTCCCCCTCTTGCTCCTGACAAATTTGGCAGCTTTTGCCGATGGCGCTGAGTGATATCCTCTTTTAAGTTTTGAGGATTGTTAGGGAAGCAATTATGGGAAAGGGACGGGTCGAAGCATTCACCGATGGCGTGGTCGCCATCATCATCACCATCATGGTGCTGGAATTGAAGGTGCCGCATGGCGAGGATTTTTCGGCGCTGGCACCGCTGTGGCCCGTCTTTCTCAGCTATGTGCTTTCCTTCATCAATGTCGGCATCTACTGGAACAATTTGCACAATATGTTCCATACCGTGCAGCGGGTCGACGGCCGCGTGCTGTGGGCGAACCTCAACCTCTTGTTCTGGCTATCGCTGATGCCGGCGACGACGGCCTTCATGGGCGAGAACCATTTCGCGCCGGTGCCGGTTGCCGTCTATGGCGTCGACCTGGCGCTCTGCGCCATCGGCTTCAACATCCTCACCATGGCCCTGCATCGACTGCACGGCAACGAGACCCTCTTCGCCAGGGCGTTGGGCAACGACCTCAAGGGAAAGATCTCGCTGGTCCTCTATCTTTCCGCCATCGCGCTGACCTTCGTCAATCACTGGATCGGTGTCTCGATCTATGTCCTGGTGGCGATGATCTGGTTGGTGCCGGACAGGCGGTTCGAGCGGCTGATCGAGAAATAGGCCCCGTTTAGCCTCGCATTGCTTTCAGCTTTTCCGCTACCGAAGCGGCAAGGTCGGCGTAGCGCTCCTCCAGCCGCTCGGCCGCCTTGATCACTGAAAAATCATGGCCGAATTTTTCCAGCGCCATGCGCAGCTTTTCGACGAATTCGGCCTGTTTTTCGAGCGCCGAAAACAGCGTCGTCACTTGCGCTTCGCTGATGTCGGGATTGGCGAGCATCTGCGGCACCTCGCGGCTCATCTGGTCGCCGGTGGCGGTCTGTTCTTTCAGGATCTCGATCCAGTCGGTCAATCGTCAGGTCTCCTTTTCCGATATCAGCATGCGCACGCCCGCCGACGCGGTCAACCCGAAGATGCCGACACCTGCTTGCGCGAGCCTCTTTCCGCGCTAAGTTCGCCGCGGCCAGAACAGGAGAAAATCATGACCACCGACGCCGAGATCCAGACCGCTTTGCCCGCACTCGCTTCCGGCAATGTCGCCGTCATCACCGGCGCGGCCAGCGGCATCGGCCTTGCCGCGGCCAAACGGCTGGCGGCGTTGGGCATGAACATCGTGCTGGCCGATATCGGCGGCGCACGCCTCGACGAGGCCCGACACGCCGTCGCCGCCATCGCCGGCGACAGCGCCGTACTTGCCGTCGCCACCGACGTCTCGAAAGCCGACGAGCTCGACCGGCTGGCCGAAAAGGCATTCGACACCTTCGGCGACGTGTCGCTGCTGATGAACAATGCCGGCGTCGGCAACAATCCCGGCAAGCCGTGGGAGAACCGCGACACCTGGAAACGGCTGCTGGATATCAATTTCTGGGGCGTCGTCCATGGCGTCGAGGCCTTCGCGCCGCGCATGCTGGCGGCGGGAAAGCCGGGCCTGATCGTCAACACCGGCTCCAAGCAAGGCATCACCACACCGCCCGGCAACCTCGCCTACAATGTCTCCAAGGCGGGCGTGAAGACCTATACCGAAGGCCTGGCGCACGCGCTGCGCAACGAGCCCGGTGCCAAAATCGCGGCGCATTTGCTCATTCCGGGGTTCACGTTTACCGGCCTGACCGGTGCGGATGAGAAACCGCCAGCGGCCTGGACCGGCGAGCAGGTCATCGACTTCATGCTGGCCTCGCTGCTGCGTGGCGATTTCTACATCCTGTGCCCCGACAACGAGGCGACCCGGTCCATGGACGAAAAGCGCATGGCCTGGGCGATTGGCGACATCATCGAGAACCGTCCTGCTCTGTCGCGCTGGCACCCGGACTACAAGGATGCTTTCGCGGCATTCATGACGCGCAGCGCATGATCCCGAGCCGAAGCTCAGCGTAGCAAAGAATCGGGTCCGATCTTCGCAGGTATGCGCCGGACCTTTATATCACGCCGCCGCGTGCTTCTTCGTGTTCCGTTTCTTCGCCATGGCTTTCTCGGCTGCCAACTCGGCAAGCTTCTGATCATGCCGCTTCGCTGCCTGTTCGCATTTCTTGCGGATCTCTTCGACCTCGGTCTCGGTCAGGTGTTCGATACCGATGAAGGTGTTCTGGGCTGTGCTGACCCGGATCAATTCGTCGAGCTTCGCCTGGATCGCGGCGCCATCGCGGTTCTGGGTGTTCTGGATGAGAAACACCATCAGGAAGGTGACGATCGTCGTGCCGGTGTTGATGACGAGCTGCCAGGTGTCCGAAAAGCCGAACATCGGCCCGCTTGCCGCCCAGACGACGATGATCAGGAAACAGACAGCAAACGTCGGCGGCAGGCCGGCAAAATGGGCGACGTTGTTGGCGATCCTGGTGAAAAGCTTCTCAATCATTCAAACTCCCTCAACGGCCGGGCGACGAACCCGGACGGAAGCCGAGTTCATTGTGTCAGCAGAAACAGTTGGCAGCCGCTCCTGGTTCCCTCGTGGCGGAAGGTCGCGGGTACATTGTTGGAGGACCAGATCGCGCAGGCCGTCGGACCGCTTGCAGATAGGCCCGAAGTCAGGCGGCGCCGTTTTCCCAGCGGTCGAGGAAAGCCTCGATGGGCAAGGCCTGCATGTCGGGAACTGCCGTGGCCAGCTTCTCGACCGGCCAGTCCCACCAGGCGAGACGTTCGATCCGGGCGGCAGTTTCCGCGCTGAAGCGCAGGCGCAGTTGCCTAGCCGGAACGCCGGCGACAATGGCATAGGCCGGCACGTCGCGGGTCACCACCGAATTGGCACCGACGATCGCGCCATTGCCGATCACTACGGCCGGCATGATCACGGCGCCATGGCCGATCCAGACATCATGGCCGATGCTGACGGCTTTCGCCCGCCGCCGGTCCCGGAACGCCTGATCGACACCCAGCCAGCGGAAGTACTCGTTAGGCCGGTAGCTGATCTTGTGCTGGGTCAGCCGCTCGACCGGATGCTCCAGCGCGTTGATGCGGCTGTTTGCGGCGATCGAGCAGAATTTGCCAATCGTCGTGTAGATCGCCTCGGCGTGACGCTCGAAGTAGGAGAAGTCGCCGACCGTCACCTCGCGCAGGATGACCCGCTCGCCGATCGACGCGTAGCGTCCAAGCTTGCACGCCTTCAGCTCCGCCGTCGGATGTATGCGCGGCTCGGGATCTTTCAGGACAAGGTGTTCGGGACGATCCATGCGCGCGCTTTACGCCGGCACGCATAGTCTCGCAAGCCGACTACGGCGCCGCGCGTCCGTTTGGACGCGCTAAGGACGCTGCAGCACTTTCAATTTCTACTTCGGCTAATTTCTATTTCGGCCAATTCTATTTCGGCTTGCCGTTGGTCCACACCACGTTCTGGCCGTAGAGCGGCACGGTGGTGACCGACATTTTTGCCGAGCCGTCCTGCACCTGGCGCGAATGCGACAGGTAGATCAGCGTCTCGTTGGCCTTGTCGTAGATGCGGTTTACCACCTGCTTCTTCCAGATCAGGCTGATGCCTTGCTTGAAGACCTCCTCGCCGGCCTCGCTCATGTCGATGTCGCCAATGGTGATCGGCCCGGTCTGGCGGCAGGAGATCGAAGAATCGGACGGGTCCTCGAACCAATTGCCCTTCTGCAGGCGATCGATCACGCCGCGGTCGAAATAGGAGACGTGGCAGGTCACGCCCTCGACCTTCGGATCCTTGATTGCCTCGACGATGATGTCGTTGCCGAGCCAGTCGACGCCGACCTTGCCGACTTCCTCGGCGGCGGCAGCGCCGGCGCCAATGACAAGGCACACGGCCAACGCGCCGCCAATCAGTTTTCGCAAAGAGACCTCCTGCGGTTCGAATTTTGCCGACCTCAGGTGGGACGAACGGCAGCGCTTTGCAAGCAGATCGCCTTCCCACAGGATTGCCCGGTTGCGGCAACGCGACATCTTTGCGTCCGCGCGACCGAACCGCTAAGAGTGTTCGCCAAGCCAAGGCCTTCACGGCGCGAATTCGGCGGCCGATGAAATCACGACGGACTTCTCTGATGATGCGTTCAATTCTGGTCGGCATTCTCGTCCTGATGGCCGCAGGCATCGGCTGGCTCACCTTCGACTGGTACCGCGGACATTATGGCGGCGAGCCGTTCGGAGCACCGTTCACGCTGGTCGACCAGAAGGGCGGGCCGGTCACCGAAGCCGCCTTTCGAGGCCACCCCAGCGTCGTCTTCTTCGGCTTCACGCATTGTCCGGAAGTCTGCCCGACCACGCTTTTCGAGTTGGCCGGCTGGCTGAAGACGATGGGCGACGACGGCAAGAACCTGCGCGCCTATTTCGTTACGGTCGACCCTGAGCGCGACACGCCCGAAATCATGAACGCCTTTGTCAGCAATTTCTCCGATCGCATCCTCGGCATTACCGGCGATCCGGACAAGGTCCACGCCATGGCCAAATCCTTCGGCATCTACTGGAAGAAAGTCGACACGAACGACGGCGACTACACGATGGACCACACCGCTTCTGTGCTGCTGCTCGATGCCAAGGGCGATTTCGCCGGCACCATTGCCTACGGCGAAAGCCCGGACACCGCCATCGCCAAGCTCAAACGGCTGGCGGCGGAAGGTTGACGTATCCAGTAATGACGCAGACGCGTTTGTATTTCACCGCGGGCAAGATCGAGGCTGACCGCATCTTCGCGGCGCTCGGCGCGGCGTTCGACGACGAAGGCCTGCCGGTTGCGTTACTTGAGGTCGACGAGGACCGCGATATTCATGAAGTATCGCTCTATGCCGACGACGACGTCGATGCGATCGAGGCGCGGCTGCGGGACGTCCTTGCCGGACTGTCGCTGTCGAAGCCGATAGCGCGCGAAACGCTGCCCGACGTCGACTGGGTGGCGCGCTCGCTGGAGGGATTGAAGCCGGTGCGGGCCGGGCGCTTCTTCGTCCATGGCGCGCATGACCGCAGGAAGCGCCACAGCGGCGAACTCGCCATCGAGATCGAGGCCGGCCTTGCCTTCGGCACCGGCCACCACGGCACCACCGCCGGCTGCCTCGAAATGCTGGAGCAGGTCGTGCGGCGCGAGCATCCGCGCAACGCGCTCGACCTTGGCACCGGCAGCGCGGTGCTCGCCATCGCAGTGGCCAGGCTTGCGCATATTTCGGTGCTGGCGACCGACATTGATCCGATCGCCGTCAAGGTGGCCGCCGCCAATGCGCGGCTGAACCACGTCAAGGCGCTCATCGAAACGGTGGCTGCACCCGGTTTCCACCATCCGATCTTTGCCGCGCGCGCGCCTTTCGACCTGATCGTCGCCAACATATTGGCGCGGCCGCTGATGCGCCTGGCGCCGCAAATGGCTGGGCATATCGCGCTCGGTGGCTCGATCGTCCTGTCGGGCATCCTCGACCGCCAGCGCGATGCGGTGATCGCGGCCTATGTCGGCCAGAAATTCCGGCACGTCCGCACCTTGCACCGCGAGGGCTGGGTGACGATCCATCTCAAGCGCTGAGGCGGAGCGCTTTCAACGCAAGCCGGAATTCGCTCGGATCTAGCGCGAGATTGCCGCTTTCTTCAGTTCTTCGCGATCGTAGCCGTGAGCCTTCAGCGTTTCATCGTCAAAGCCAAGCAGAACGCCGCTCACATATCGGCTCGCTTCGCGCTGGCGAGCTTCGATCAAAGCGCTCATGGCGCTTCTGAAAAATCCGCGTCTGGCTGAAATCGTGGACATGATGGTCTCCTTTGCAGGCAATAAGACGCTTTCCTCCACGTTAAGAAGGTAAGCCTTGCTGACGCTTTTTGAAATCGCCGATTCTGCATGGCCTCTATGCGCAAAAAGACACTGTAGCGGCCAGCCATGATCGGTCCGAAAATCGATTCCGATTTTCGAAGTCATGCGCTACGGTCGCGCCAGCATTCGAGGAGAGCCATATGTTCCAAACCTTCGATTCCGCCGGCGACCCGGCCGTTGGCAAGCCGCGCGTGGCAATGCTACGCCAATGGCTGGCGGCGAACGGGCTGGATGGTTTCATCGTGCCCCGCGCCGATGAGCACCAGGGCGAGTATGTCGCCGACCGCTCGGCACGGCTGAAATGGCTGACCGGCTTCAGCGGCTCGGCCGGCGTCGCCATTGTGCTTGGCGAGCGCGCCGTCATGTTTGTCGACGGGCGCTACACGCTGCAGGTGCGCCACGAGGTCGATCTCGGCATCTTTTCGATCGAGAGCCTCGTCGACAATCCGCCCGCCAACTGGATCAAGGACAATCTCGGCAAGGGCGTGCGGCTGGGCTTCGATCCGTGGCTGCAGACGATCAGTGACGTCAAGGCGCTGAAAGCCTCGGCCGAGAAGTCCGGCGCGACCTTGGTGCCGCTCGAACAAAATCCTATCGACGCAATCTGGCAAGATCAGCCCGGGCCGCCATTGGCACCGGTAGAGATCCACCCGATCGGCTTTGCCGGCGAACTGGCTAAGGACAAGCTGGCGCGGCTGGCGGCGGCTATCGAGAAGGACGGCGCCACCCATGCCGTGCTGACTGACCCCTCCTCCATCGCCTGGGCCTTCGACATTCGTGGCGGCGACGTGCCACACACACCGCTGGCGCTCGGCTTTGCCGTGCTCGCCGCCGACAGGTCGCATCTGCTTTTCATGGACCAGCGGAAGTTCTCACGCACCGTCGCAGCCTATTTGACGCAGCTCGCCGAATTGCACGAACCCGGTGAATTCGAAACGGCGATCGTCACCCTGGCCAAGGGCGGCGCAAAAATCGCGCTGGACCCGGCTCTGGCGGCGGAGAAGCTCAGTATGCTGGTCGAGGACAATGGCGGCACCGTCATTGCCGCGCCGGATCCGGCCCGCATTCCACGCGCAACGAAAAACCAGGCCGAGATCGCCGGCGCCCGCGCCGCGCATCACCGCGACGGCGCCGCTGTCGCCAAGCTGCTGTGCTGGCTCGACCGTCAGGAGCCCGGCACGCTCGACGAAATCACCGTTGTCACCAGGCTTGAGGAGACGCGCCGGCAAACCGGCGAAGAAACACAGATGCCGCTGCGCGACGTCTCGTTCGACACCATCTCCGGCGCCGGCCCCAACGGCGCCATCATGCACTACCGCGTCTCCCGCGCCACCAACCGCAAACTGGAGAATGGCGAACTGTTCCTGCTCGATTCCGGCGGGCAGTACCAGGACGGCACCACCGACATCACCCGCACAGTGCCGATCGGCACGCCGACCGAGGAGATGCGCGGGCGCTTCACGCTGGTGCTGAAGGGTATGATCGGCATCTCCATGCTGCGCTTTCCACCGGGCACGCGCGGCTCCGAAATCGATGCGGTGGCGCGCCTGGCGCTGTGGAGACACGGCTGCGATTTCGCCCATGGCACCGGCCATGGCGTCGGCTCCTATCTGGCCGTGCATGAGGGCCCGCAGCGTATTGCCAAGACCGGCACCGAAAAGCTGCTGGCCGGCATGATCGTCTCCAACGAGCCCGGCTACTACAAGGAAGGCTCCTACGGCATCCGCATCGAGAACCTCGTCCTGGTGACGCCGGCCGAGATGGTCGACGGCGGCGACATCGCCATGCACGGCTTCGAAACGCTGACGCTGGCGCCTATCGACAAGCGGCTGATCCGGTCGGACCTGCTGACCCGCGATGAGCTGCATTGGCTCGATCAATACCACGCGCGGGTGCTGGCTGAGATCGGGCCGATGCTCGACGGCGAGGCGTTGGCCTGGCTGGAAAAGGCAACCGAACCGCTGCCGCACGACTTCAAGCAATAGCCGCGGCGGCAACGCCGGTTGACAGGCTTTGCTCCGCAAGCAGTCCCTGCAGAGCCGTGACGTTGGGAGAACCGGCTCCCTTGCGCCAGAACAACACCGTGACGGCATTGTCTTCGTCAGAGGGCAGTTCGTGCAGCTTTAGCCAGCGGCTCTCCGGGAAACCCGAAAGCACACTTTTCGGCATCAGCGCTATGCCCATGCCAGCCACCACGCAACCAAGGATGGCATGGTATGAACCGAGCTCAATTGGTTTTTTCGGCCATGAACCCTCTGCGCGCATACCATTGTTCCAGCCGCTTGCGGTGCGGGCAGCCGTGCTCAAAGGCTATCATGGTTTTGGGCATGTCCCGGTGGTCCTCGACCGAAATGCGCGATGCCGCAGAGACAATGACCAACTGCTCGTGAAATGCTGACTGCTTTTCGAACGGAGCATCGGCGATCGGCTCGGCTGCGAACGCTGCATCGAGTTCGCCGGCAAGCATGGCGGTCGCGAGAACCTGTGGATTTCCGGTGCGCAACTGGATCTCTACTTCGGGATAGCGTGCGTGATATTCGGCGAGCAGGCCCGGAAGCCGTGCCGCGGCGGTGCTCTCCATCGCACCTAGGCGAAGCGTGCCGCGCGGGCGTGGATCGAGCATCGCCGTTCGCGCCTCCTCTGCAAGCGCCAGCAGCCGGTCTGCGTAGCCGATCAACCTGTGGCCGGCAGGCGATACGTGCAGTCGCTTACCCTCCCGGATAAACAGCTGCACACCGAGATCCTCTTCGAGCTGCCGGATGCGTGTGGTCACGTTCGACTGCACGCGAAACAGTTTTTCCGCCGCTCTGGTGATTCCGCCTTCGCGCACCACCGTGCGGAAGATGCGCAGATCAGCTAAATCCATCAATCTCTCCCGCAGAATGAAATGATCTTAATTATTCATTTTATGTGATGAAGCGTCTCCGGTAAATCGCCTGTTGTCAGCCTCAATCAGGACGGACCACAAGGGAGATGGAAATGTCGCCTGAGCCCTTCGGCCTCCAGCCCATCGATCTGAGCGCATTGACGCCAAAGCAGCGGGAGGCAATTTATACCGACGCCGTGCGACGCGCCCATCGGGAGAGATCAGCGGCGATCCGGCTGAGCCTGTCGTGGGTCGCGTCGATATTCAAGAACCGTGCGTCCTGGACAGGCGCTATCGTGTCGTTCGTTACGCTTGCGAGCGTTATCGCGAAACGCACGCGTCGAACTCACCGTCAGACGAACGTCGACGATTACCCCATGACCTGCCGTGCAACGATCAGCACGGCCGCACCGGCCAGGAACATCGCCATCAGCCCGCCGCGCAGCGAGACCAGGCCGGCGACGATCAAGGCCAACCATTCCGCCGGTCCGGCGCTCAGGGCCGCCGGCGCCACCAGCGTGGTCAGCACCGCCGCCGGCACGGCGTTCAGCCCAGCCTCGACCCGAGGATGGATGTTTTCGAAGCGCGAGATCACCAGATGACCGCCGATGCGTGTCAGATAGGTCGCGATCGAAGCGGCGACGATGATCCACAAGGTCGTGCTCATGGCCGCGCCTCCACGCCGCTGTGGCGGGGCGGCAGGATGACGGCGAGCAGCACGCCGGCTAGCGCGCCGATGGAGACATGCCAGGGCGAGCCGACCGTCTTGTAGGCGATGATGGAGGCGGCAGCGCTGGCGACGACCACCGGCAGCCACAGCGGCCTCTTGCGGAAGCTCATGACCAGGCCGAGAAAATAGATCGGCAGCAGGAAGTCGATGCCCAGCGCGTGGGTGTCGGGGATAAGCTTGCCGAACATCGCGCCGAGCGCACTTTCGATGACCCAGAACAGATAGACCGGCAGCCCAAGCCCCATATACCAGGCGAAGCCGACGGTCTCACCGGCTTCCGCCTTGCGCTCGGCCACCGCGAACTGCGGATCGGTGAGCACGAAATAGCCTATCGCCTGCTGCACCAGCGGCCAATGCGCGATTCGCCGGCCGATACCGGCCGAATAGAGCACATGGCGAAAATTCACGGCGAAGATCGACAGCACGATCAGCCACGGCGCGACATGCTGGCCGAACAGCTCGATGCCGACCATCTGGCTGGCGCCGCCGAAGACCGTTGCGCTCATCAAGAACGCCTCAAGCACGGAAAACCCGTTGTCGACTGCGAGCGCCCCGAACAGCAATGCAAACGGCGCCGACGCCACCACGACGGGCATGCTGAGCCGCACGCCGTCCCAGAAATCGTTTTTCACACCGTTTTCTGAGATTGCTTCCGCCGACATCAAGCGCTCCTTGGGAAGGGTCGTATGTAGGGAGGGCCGCCCGGCTTGTCACACCAATTCGCTTGAGGCAAACGATCAGCGGAAATGATGGCTGAAGCGTCGCGGCAAGCTCGCTTCCGTGCCTAGCGCGGCGAAGCCTTGCCTTCGATTGCCCTGCCCCAGTCGAGCAGCGGTTTTGCCCGCATGGCAAAGTCGACAAGCTCGTCGACCAATCCAGCTCCGTAGATACCCGCCGGCTCGATCGCGTGCAGGACGGCAAAATGCCGGTTGCGGATCGCAGCAGCGAGATCGGGCTCGGCGATATGCTCGAAGCCGCGCGGCGTACGCTTCATGCAGCCGTCCGGGTCGAGCTCGAGGCCGTTCTTCTTCAGCGTCGCGACCAGAGCGCGGAACTCGGCCGGCCGCGCTGCAATTGCATTGCGCAGCGCCAGCAACAGCTCCGGTCCGGGCTGCCACCAGGCAACGCCGGCAAAGCAGCGCTCGAGTCCGATATGGACGAAGAACACGCCCTGTTCCATCTTGGTACCGTCAGGCGAAAGGATCGCCGACAAATGCCGATTGTAGGGCCGCTTGTCCTTGGCGAAACGTACGTCGCGATTAATCCGGAACAGCGACTTCTTGCGGTCGCCGCGCAGGCCGAGCCTCAATGCCGCGAAGCGCTCGGAGAGCGTTTCGACCAGATCGCCGAAGGGGTCGCGCAGTTCGCATTCGAAAAGGTCGCGGTTTTCCAAAAACCACTCCCGGCTCTGATGAAAATCGAGCGCCTTGAGGAAGGGAATGGCTTTCTGACCAAAACCATTGAATTCAGTCGGCATCACGCGCCCTTGCTGATCCGCTCGAGCCAGGCATCCTCGTCGATGACTTCGATACCGTGTTCGGCAGCCAGCTTGAGCTTGGAGCCAGCACCGGGCCCGGCGACGACGAGGTCGGTCTTCGCGGAAACTGAGCCTGCAACCTTCGCGCCAAGACGTTCAGCCATCGCCTTGGCCTCGGGGCGCGTCAACTTTTCCAGCGTGCCTGTAAACACGATTGTCTTGCCGGCGACCGCACTATCGGCTGAGACGTTCACAATGTAGGGCTTCGGGTGGACCTGTGTGAGCAGCGCTTCAAGCACGTCGTCATTGCGTTCATTGCCGAAGAAATCGCGAAGCGCGCCTATCACCGTATCGCCGATGCCGTTGATCGAAGGAAAAACGGTGTGTGGATCGGCTGCCGCTGCTGTCTCCTTGCCAATGCGGATCAACTCCTCGATCGTCGAGAAGGTTCGGGCAAGCACAGCGGCCGTCGTTTCGCCGATATGGCGGATGCCCAGTGCAAAGATGAAGCGATCGAGTTCCGGTTCGCGGCGGGCATCGATGGCGGCGAAGAGCTTGTCGAGGCCCTCGTAGTTGCGTTCCTCGACACTGCGTACGTTCTTGCGCGTCTTGCCCGATGCGGCCTCGCGCTGCCTGGCCTGCTCCTCCCGCCGCTCCGCCAGCGCCTTGGTGACGGCGGGACGGCGGTCCCTGAGAGTGAAGATATCGGCGGCTGTCTTGATCAACCCGACATTGAAGAACAGATCTATGTTTTCAGCGCCCAGGCCTTCGATATCCATGGCGCCGCGTGACACGAAGTGGCGCAATCCTTCCACGGCCTGCGCGGGGCAGATCAGTTCGCCGGTGCAACGTCGGCGGGAATCTTCCTTGCCAGTCTTCTCGTTGATCTCGCGCGTTGCGGGTGAGCCGCAGATCGGACATTTGTGCGGGAATTCGTAAGGCACGGCATCGGGCGGACGCTTGTCGGCCACGACGCTGACGATCTGCGGAATGACGTCCCCTGCCCGCTGGATGACCACCGTGTCGCCGATACGTACGTCATTGCCGTCGCGGATCGGCTGGCCGTTGCTGTCCAGACCTTTGATGTAATCTTCGTTGTGAAGCGTGACGTTTTCGACCACGACGCCGCCGACCGTGACGGGTGCAAGCCGGGCAACGGGCGCCAGCGTACCCGTACGGCCGACCTGGATGTCGATCCTGAGCACGGTTGTCATCGCCTGTTCGGCCGGAAATTTGTGGGCCACGGCCCAGCGTGGTTCGCCGGTGACGAACCCCCATCTGCGCTGCAACTCCAACTGGTCGACTTTGTAGACGACGCCGTCGATGTCGTAGCCAAGTGATGAGCGCTGGGTTTCGATAAGGTGATAATGCGCGACCAGTTCCTCGACCGACTTTGCCCGTACCATCAGCGGACTGATCTTGAACCCCCACTCCGCGAATTTTTGCACGGAATCGTACTGGGTCGGAGCGGGATCCATTGAGGTATAGCCCCAGGCATAGGCAAAGAACTTGAGGTTGCGGCTGGCGGTAACGGACGGGTCCTTCTGGCGGAGCGACCCGGCCGCCGTATTGCGCGGATTGACGTAATCCTGGCCGCCGATCGCCGCCGAGCGTTTCTTCAACGCCTCGAATTCCGCGTAGGTCATATAGACCTCACCGCGTATTTCGATGACCTCCGGCCAGCCCGATCCCTTCAAGGTCTTGGGGATGTCGGCGATGGTCCTGAGATTGGCCGTGATGTCCTCGCCAACCGCACCGTCGCCGCGCGTTGCGCCCTGCACGAACACGCCGCCTTCATAACGCAGCGAAGCCGATAGCCCGTCGATCTTCGGCTCAGCCGTGAAGGCGATGTCCAGATCCTTGTCGCGGTCAAAGAATCGCCGGCCCCGTTCGATGAAGTCAGCGACGTCCTGGTCGGTATAGGCTTTGGCGAGGCTGAGCATCGGCAGCGCGTGGCGCACCTTGGCAAAGCCTTCCGCTGGCGGCGCGCCGACCCTGCGCGAAGGCGAATCCTCGCGCACCAAAGTGGGGAAGCGCTGTTCGATGGCGAGGTTGCGCTGCGTCAGCGCATCATATTCCGCGTCCGTGATTATCGGCGCGTCCTCGCCGTGGTAGCGCCGGTCGTGCTCGGCGATCTTCTCCGCCAACCGCTTCAACTCGCTTGCCGCCTCGCTTTCGCTGAGCGAATCGACTGGTTTTTCGTCCATGCACTGCTCCCTCCACGGTGGCGCGACACAATAGAACAGTATTCTCTCATGAGGGAGAGACCAGACACGGAAAATCATTCCTGAACAGCAGGATGGAGCCATACCCTGACTCGGGTCACGAGCGCCGGAGACGACTCGTCTAGGCTGCCGCGGTGTTCTCCCGCAGCAGCCGCTCGGCCGCCGCGCGTGCTTCATCGGTGATGGTGGCGCCGGCGAGCATGCGTGCGATCTCCTCCTGCCGTGCCGCCCGGTCCATCTCGGCGATGCCGGTCGAGACCCGGTCGGCACCGCCTGATTTGGAGATCAGGAAATGCGTCGCCGCGCGCGCCGCCACTTGCGGCGCATGCGTGACCGAAAGCACCTGCACGCGTTTTGCCAGCCGCGCCAGCCGCTGGCCGATGGCATCGGCAACCGCGCCGCCGACGCCGGTGTCGATTTCGTCGAAGACCAAAGTCGGCGCCGACCCGCGATCAGCCAGCGCGACCTTGAGCGCCAGCAGGAAGCGCGAAAGCTCGCCGCCGGAAGCGACTTTCATCATCGGGCCGGGCCTGGTGCCGGGATTGGTGCGCACCCAGAACTCGACCTGGTCGATGCCTTCTTCCATGCGGCTCTCGGCATCGCTTGCGATCTCGACGATGAACTCGGCCCGTTCGAGCTTCAGCGCCGGCAGTTCGGCCATCACCGCCTTGGTCAGCCCGACGGCCGCCGCATGGCGAAGCGACGACAGCTGGGCCGCCGTAATGTCATAGGCCTGGCGCGCCGCTGCGGCCTGTTTCTCCAGCGCGTGCCGGCGCTCCTCGCCGGCGTCGAGATCGGCAAGGTCGGCAGCCATGGTGTCACGCAATTGAGCCAGATCGTCGACGGCGACGCTGTGCTTGCGCGAGGCGGCACGCAGCGAAAACAGCCGCTCCTCGGCTTTCTCCAGCCGCTGCGGATCATATTCGGTGGCGCGTAGCGCGGCTTCGACGCCCGACTGCGCCGCGTCGAGCGACAGCATCGCCTCGTCAAGCGATTTGACGACCTCTTCAAGCAGGCCGGGCGCTTCCGTCACCTTGCGCTGCAGCCGCCTGAGCAGGCTGGCCAGTTGCGGCAGCGGCGATGACGGGCCCGAAAGCACATCCTGCGCATCGTGGATTTCCGATGCGATCTTTTCGGCCCGCATCATCGAGGCGCGCAATTCGGCAAGCTCGGTCTCCTCGCCCGGTTGCGGATCGAGCCTGGTCAATTCGGCGACCGCTGCACGCAGATAATCGGCCTCGCGCGCCGCCGCCTCGACTTTGGCCCGGTGCCGTGAAAATTCCTGCTCGCAGGCGCGCCAATGCCGCCACGCCTCGCCGGTTGCCCGAGCAGCGCCGAGGTGGCCGCCGAAACTGTCGAGCAACTCGCGATGCGCGCCGGGATCGACCAAAGCGCGCTCGTCGTGCTGGCCATGGATCTCGACTAGTGCATGGCCGACGTCGCGCATCAGCGTCACGCTGGACGGCTGGTCGTTGACGAAAACGCGCGTGCGGCCGTCCGCCGTCTGGACGCGGCGCAGGATGACGTCGCCGTCGTCCTCGATGGCGTTTTCGGCAAGCAGCATGCGGGCCGGGTGGTTGCGCGGCACGTCGAACACAGCGATGACCTGGCCTTGTGCCGCGCCATGCCGCACCAGCGAGGGGTCGCCGCGGGCGCCAAGCGCCAGCGACAAAGCGTCGAGCAGGATGGACTTTCCGGCGCCGGTTTCGCCGGTCAGCACCGAAAGGCCGGACGAGAAGTCGATATCCAGCTTCTCGATCAGAACGATATCACGGATCGACAGCCTGGAGAGCATGGTGACGCGCCGCTCAGGCGCCGGTGATCAGCTTCCCGGCCTTGGAGATCCACGATCCGGCATTCTCGCGCGGCTCGAGCCCACCACTTTGCAGGAGCTTGTAGGAATCCTTGTACCACTGGCTGTCTGGATAGTTGGTGCCGAGCACGGCCGCAGCGGTCTGCGCTTCCGACGTCAGCCCCATCGCATAGTAGCTCTCGGTAAGACGCGCCAGCGCCTCCTCGACATGGCGTGTGTTGGAATAGTTCTCCACCACGTTGCGGAACCTTTTGACGGCGGCGATGTATTCGCGGCGCTCGAGATAGTAGCGGCCGATCTGCATCTCCTTGCCGGCGAGCTGATCGTTGGCGAAGCGGATCTTTTCCTTGGCGTCGTCGGCATATTCGGAAGTGGGCCAGCGCGTCACCAGGTCCTGCATCGTCTGCACGGTAAGACGCGCTTCCTTCTGGTCCTGGGTGACGTCCTTGATCTGGCGGTAGTAGCTCAGCCCGATAATATATTGGGCATAGGCTGCATCGTCGGTCGATGGGTAAAGGGTCAGGTAGCGCTTGGCCGAACCGATCGCCTCGTCGTAATTGCCCTGACGATAGTCGGCAAAGGCACCCATCACCATCGATTTGCGGGCGAATTCCGAATACGGATGCTGGCGGTCGACGGCATCGAATTTGCGGCTTGCCTCCTGCAGGCGCCCGGCATTCAGATTGGCGAGCCCCTGGTTGTATAGAACGTCCGCCGGCTCGGTCTGATCGACATAGGTCGAAAGATCGACGTCTTTCTCCGAAGACATGCAAGCCGACAGAAACAGCGATGGAACGACCACCGAAAGTGCCAGGAAAACAGCCCGCCGCGGCGCCTTCGATTGATCAACTCGCTTGAAAAACATGATTGGATTCCGCCCTTTCGGCGTCAGTTCAGTCGACGGCAGCAGCCATAAACCATAACCGCCTTGCCCGGCAACGCTATCCCCGGCCAATCGCACATTTTTGTGGCGGTTTGGCGCCACCCCGAAAGCTGTGCGATTTGGCCAACCAGTGATGCATCCATGCAACACAGCTGATCGCAAGAAGAGCCGCAAAAACGTTAAGAATCAGATCATCCAGGGCGCATAGAGGGCCGCGTTGACGGCGCTCATCTCCGCCGTACGGCCGCGCTCACGGCGCGTCGTCTCGACGATCTCGAAGGCCGAGCGGTCGGACAAGAGGCGGCGCAACGCCGCGGCGTTCAGCCTGTGGCCGCCACGATAGGAGCGGAAACAGCCGATGAACCGGGCGCCGGCGAGCGCCAGGTCGCCCATCGCGTCCATCGTCTTATGGCGCGCGAACTCGTTGGGATAGCGTAGGCCTCCCATGTTGATCACGCGGTTGTCGTCGCCGATCACCAGGGAATTCTCCAGCGAGGAGCCGAGCGCGTAGCCGGCCGCCCATAACCGCTCGACGTCCTTCATGAACCCGAAGGTGCGGGCCCGCGCGACGTCGCGGCGGAAAATGTCGGCATTCATGTCGGATGCAAAAAGCTGGCGGCCGATCGCCGGGCTCTCGAAATCGATCTCGATCTCGAAGCGCGTGCCGTCATAAGGCCTGAACTCCGCCCAGCAGGCGCCGTTCTCGATGCGAACCGGCTTGACCACCCTTATGTAGCGACGCTTGACCGGCAGCGTTTCGATGCCCGCTTGGTCCACGGCCTCGACGAACATCACCGCGCTGCCGTCGAGGATAGGCACCTCACGGCCGTCGATTTCGATGACCAGATTGTCGATTCCAAGCCCGAAAAGCGTCGCCATCAGATGCTCGACCGTGGCAATGTGCTCGCCTTGCGGATCGCCAAGCATGGTGCAGAGGTCGGTAGCGCCGACCTCGGAAACCAGCGCGCGAAATTCGTGGCTTCCGCTTGCATTCGAAAGCTGGAAGACGACACCCGTATCGGCATCTGCCGGCAGGAAATGGACGGTGACCGGGTTGCCGCTGTGGACGCCAATGCCGGTCAGCGTCGCACGCGATTTAAGTGTCGTCTGATAGTCGTGCAAAACAATCCCCATAGCCCATAACTGCCTAGGTCCGCTTCATCTGCCCTGAGGGCGCGGCTCTTGATTAATCGGCAGGCAGGGCCACTTCCCCGAGACTCCCAGCAAACCGACTTTGGTCGGTGGCGAAGATAATAGTCCCGCAGGGAGACTCCAAATCACGGTTTCTTACTCTCTGTAACCGCTATCCAGCGCGGGAGCGCCTCGTAAGTCCTTGTTTTAAAAGCACTTTTAATGTTAACAGGCGAACAGTCTCCTGCTCGCCTGTTAACAACTGTTACGAACCGTTAACAGATCAATTGGCCTGTCGGCGCAGAAAGGCGGGAATCTCCAACTGATCGTCTTCCTGGACAGCCCGGCTCTGCGGCGTCAGGCGGCCCTGCTCGTCCAGCTGGCCGCGGCGCGGCGCGTAAAGTTGCGGATCCTGGCTGGCCAGGCGGCGCACTTCGGCCGGCGCCTGGCGCAGTTTCGGTTCGCGCGGCTGCGCCGGCTGCAGCCGTGCAGGCTCCTCCTCGCGGCGGGTCAGGCCGTTGGTCAGGCGCTTGAGCAGCCCCATCGGACCGCTGTTTTCGTGGTCGGCCGGACGGGCCTTGGCTTCCACTTCGGCCTTCACCTGCGGCGGGAAGTCCTCGACCCGCGGCATGCGCTGGGGTGCTGCGGCAATCGGCTGCGGCATTTCACGCTGCGGAGCGGGCTGCATCGCTTGCTGAACCATGGGCTGCGCTATCGGCTGCTGCTGAGCCGGAGGCGCCTGGAAGATCTTGCTCTGCGGACGGAAGTCTTCCGCATGGGCGACCGGTACCGGGCGGGCCTGCGCCATCGCTGCCGCATTCGCCTCGGCGAGCTGAATGGCCTCGGCGACCGGATCGGCAGCACGTGATTCATAGATCGGTTGCTGGACAGGCGCCGGGCGCATTTCCGTGACCTGAGCCGCCGGGCGGCTGACCGGCTTCGGCGGAGCCGTGCGGATGGAGATCGGCGCGGCAGCGATTTCGGCCGCCGATTTGTCGATGCCGGTGGCGACAACCGACACGCGGATAACGCCTTCGAGTTCCTCGTCGAAGGTGGCGCCCAGAATGATGTTGGCGTCCTGGTCGACCTCTTCGCGAATGCGCGTTGCGGCCTCGTCGACTTCGAACAGGGTCAGGTCGCGGCCGCCGGTGATCGAGATCAGCAGGCCCTTGGCGCCCTTCATCGAGGTCTCGTCGAGCAGCGGATTGGCGATGGCGGCTTCCGCCGCGGCCATTGCGCGGCCCTCGCCCGAAGCCTCGCCGGTTCCCATCATCGCCTTGCCCATTTCGCGCATGACCGAGCGGACGTCGGCGAAGTCGAGATTGATCAGGCCTTCCTTGACCATCAGGTCGGTGATGCAGGCAACGCCCGAATAGAGCACCTGGTCGGCCATGGCGAAGGCATCGGCGAAGGTGGTCTTGTCATTGGCCAGCCGGAACAGGTTCTGGTTGGGAATGACGATCAGGGTATCGACGCATTTCTGCAGTTCCTCGATACCCAAGTCGGCCGTCTTCATACGGCGCTGGCCTTCGAAATGGAACGGCTTGGTGACGACGCCGACGGTGAGGATGCCTTTTTCGCGAGCAGCGCGTGCAACGACGGGAGCCGCCCCGGTGCCGGTGCCGCCGCCCATGCCGGCAGTGACGAAGCACATATGCGTGTTGGAGAGATGATCGATGATCTCGTCGATGCACTCTTCCGCAGCCGCGCGCCCGACTTCAGGCTGCGATCCGGCGCCGAGACCCTCGGTGACATGCGCACCGAGCTGGATCAGCCGCTCGGCCTTCGACATTGTCAGTGCCTGCGCGTCGGTGTTGGCCACCACGAACTCGACGCCGCGCAAGCCGGCGGTGATCATGTTGTTGACGGCATTGCCGCCGCCGCCGCCGACACCGAACACGGTGATGCGCGGCTTGAGCTCGGTGATGTCCGGCTTTTGCAGATTGATGGTCATTGTCTTCGTCCTTTGCCTTTCCCGCCGCTTCGCCGCCGCGGCCGCCTATGGGGCTGTCCCCGTCAAATTAAAAACTGTCTCTCAACCACTGACTCATTCGATGCAGTTTTCCGCCTGTTCCGGTCATCCGGAGACCGGAAATTCCCTTCGCCGGACGGCTCTCGAAGCTCGCCATCTGCGGGTAGATCAGAAGTCCGACCGGCGTCGAAAAGGCCGGCCCCTTGGCCGCCTCCGGCAGGCCTGCCACGCCGAGCGGGCGGCCGATACGCACATTGCGGCCAAGAATGCGGCGCGCCGCTTCAGGCAGGCCTGCAAGCTGGCTGGCGCCGCCGGTCAGCACCACACGCTTGCCGACGGCATTGCCGTAGCCGGATTTGTTCAGCCGGTCGCGCAGCAGTTCCAGCGTCTCGTCGATGCGGGCGCGGATGATGCGTGTCATCACCGAACGTGGGATCTGCAACGGCACCTCGCCGTCCTCGCCGATCGGATGGATCGAGACCAGGTCGCGGTCGTCGGCACTGCCGGGCAGCGCCGAGCCATGCATCACCTTCAGCCTTTCGGCGGCATCGAGCGAGGTCGACAGGCCCTTGGCCATGTCCAGCGTGACGTGGTTGCCGCCGATCGCGATGGCGTCGCCATGGACGAACTTGCCCTCGGAAAACACCGAGATCGTCGTGGTGCCGCCGCCCATGTCGATACAGGCCGCGCCCATTTCGAGCTCGTCATCGACCAGCGCGGCAAGCCCGCTGGCATAGGGCGTCGCCACCATGCGCTCGACCGACAGATGCGAACGGTTGATGCAGAGCTCCAGATTGCGCAACGGCGCCGCGTCGCCCGTCAGCACATGCATGTCGACGCCAAGCTGGTCGCCGACCATGCCGCGCGGATCGCGCACGCCGCGCTCGGCATCCAGCGAAAACGCGACGGGAAGCGAATGGATGACCTCGCGCTCGGCCCGCAGCGCCTGCTTGGCGCCGGCGGCAAGCACACGCTTGATATCGGCCTCGTCGGCCTCATGGCCGCCGAGATTGATGGTGGCCGAGAAGGCCTCGCTCTTCAGCCGGCCGGCAGTCATGTTGACGATCAGCGAATCGACCGTCAGTCCCGCCATGCGTTCGGCGGCGTCGACGGCAAGACGGATGGCGTGCTCGGCGCGGTCGAGATCGATGACGACGCCCGATTTCACGCCTTGCGATTTCTGGTGGCCGATGCCGATCACCTGAATGCGATGCGAGCGTCCGCGCAGCAGCTTGCCATCGTCGCGCGGCTTGAGCTTGGCCACCACGCAGCAGACCTTGCTGGAGCCGACATCCAGCACCGTCAGTATGCCGGACCGGCGCGCCGAGGCATCGCTGTTGCCGCCAAGCCAGTTCATATCTTCGTCTCCGGCTTGCGCTTCAGCATCTTGGGCTTTTCGTTGAGCGCGGCCTGGCGCTGTGTCGCCGCTTCCGGCGTCAACTGGACGACCAGACGATCGGAAAGGCGCATGTCGACGGCGGCGATGTCGCGCGTCAAAAGCCCGTTCTCGTGGTCCATCCTGACCAGGTCGGCAATTGCCTGGTCCTCGCCGTCTTCGGGAAGCTTGACCGTGATGCCATTCTCAAGCTTGAGGTCCCAGCGCCGTTCGCCGATGCGGATATAGCCTTTGATCCGCGCGGCAAGCTCCGGATATTTCTTGATCTTGGCAAGGAAATCCGGCGCCTTGGCCGGTGCGCCGGTGCCGATGATCAGCGGCAGCAATATCTGCTTGCCGCCGGAGAACGGCGCAATGACGGTGCCGGATTTCTCGATGACCGAAAGCGCGCTGCCTTGCTGCCACAGCGCGAACGGCTCGCGCTCCTCGACGCGCACTTCCAGCGTATGCGGGTAGACTTTGCGCACTGCCGCGGCATCGACCCAGGGCAGCGTGGTGATGCGTTCGCGCGCAGCTTCGGCATCAAAGCCGATCAGCGAGGTCCAGCCGTCGAGCTCCAGCCTGTCAAGGATATCGATCTCGGAGGTTTCGCGGTTGCCGACGACCTTGACCTGGTCGACGGCAAAGCCGGTGCGGGCGGTAACGCTCTGGACGATGGCGTCGGCGTGTCCGCCGAGATAGGCGCCATAGGCGCTAGCCGATATGAGCAACGCCGCCGACAGGATGGCAGCGGAATAGGGCGGCGCTTCGAAGTCGCCCTCGCCGAGGCGCGCCAGCACGCGCACCGGCCGGCGAAGCAGGCGCGGCAGCACGAAATGGTCGAACGACAACGGCATGCCGAACAGCGTCGGCCCGGCCGCGCCCTTCCCCTTGCCCTGTCCCCACTTCAACGCAGACACGAAGCGTCCTCCACCATCCAACTCAACAAATCGCCGAACGAGTGTCCCGCTTGCGCGGCGATTTCCGGCACCAAAGACGTCGGCGTCATACCCGGCTGGGTGTTGACCTCGAGCCAGACAATTTCGCCGTTCTCGGAGTGACGATCGTCATAACGGAAGTCCGACCGGGAAACGCCCCGACAGCCGATAGCTTGGTGAGCCTTGAGTGCCAGTGTCTGTATTTTTTGGTAAATATTCGATGAAAGTTTTGCCGGGCATTCGTGTTTTGATCCGCCCGCGACGTATTTTGAATCATAGTCGTAGAAGGAATGGCCGGTCGGGATGATCTCGCAGACACCGAGCGCCACATCGCCCATCACCGCGCAGGTCAATTCCCGCCCGTGCACATAACGCTCGACCATGACCGTATGGCCATATCTCCACTCGGACGAGCCAATGATCTGCGGCGGATGCGACTGGCCTTCGTGCACGATGACGACGCCGAAGCTCGATCCTTCGTTGACCGGCTTGACCACATAGGGCGGCTTCATCGGGTGCTTGTTCTGGATGGCGAAGCGATTGGCCACCTTCGATTCCGCCACCGGAATACCGGCCGCCTTGGCGACCTTCTTGGCCTGCTCCTTGTTCATCGCGAGCGCCGAGGCAAGCACACCGGAATGGGTATAGGGAATGGCGAGGTATTCAAGGATGCCCTGGATGGTGCCATCCTCACCGAAGGGGCCGTGCAGCGCATTGAAGACGAGGGCAGGCTTGAGCTCGGTGAGCACCGAGCCGATGTCGCGCGAGACGTCGACGCGGGTGACCTGGTAGCCCTCCCCCTCGAGCGTATCGGCGCAGGCTTTGCCCGACGACAGGGACACGGGCCGCTCGGACGAGAATCCACCCAGAAGGACGGCCACGTGCTTGCTTGTCATTCCCCGTCATTCCCTCTCACAGCAGGCCTGCACCATCGTGCATGACCCGAAAAGCATCGCGCGCACTCAAATACGCCGAGCAGCTTTGCTCCCGTGTTTCCGCAACATTGAGTCCGAGTCTCCCGGCAGGTTGCCCCCCAGACGGAAACGCGAGTAACGCGTCGAAACGACTCAAATCAGGAAACGCTTCAGGGCAGAGAATCAGAGAGTTGATTCGCTGGCAAGTGCTTACGATTCCGATGGATTCACTTTCCGCAAAAACGGCAGCAAAATGTGAATTCATGAGGTCCGAAAGGCAACGGTCTTCGAGTTGCGCTAAAGCAGCTGCCCGAGAAATTCCTGAACGGCATGGCCCGGCCGAAAATTGCCGATGCGCTTGATCTCCCACTGCAGCCGGATGCCCGATCTTTCGAGCACGCGCGCACGCACCGTCTCACCGAGATATTCAAGCTCGTAGCCTGTGGCGGTTCCGGTGTTGATCATGAAGTTGCAATGCATCGGCGACATCTGCGCCCCGCCGACCATCAGGCCGCGGCAGCCGGCCTTGTCGATTTCCTTCCAGGCCGAGGTGCCCTCGGGATTCTTGAAGGTCGAGCCGCCGGTCTTTTCGCGGATCGGCTGTACGGTCTCGCGATGGTTCTGGACAGCATCCATCGCAGCCTTGATCGCCGCCTTGTCCTCGGGAACGCCTTCGAACAGCGCCGATGTGAAAATCAGCCCGGACGGCGCCGCTGAATGGCGATAGGCATAGCCCATGTCGGCATTGCTCAGCGTATGCACATTGCCCTTGCGGTCGAGCGCCCGCACCTCGACGACACGCTCGCACGTCTCGACGCCATTGGCGCCGGCGTTCATCCTCAGCGCTCCGCCTATGGCGCCGGGAATGCCGTGGTAGAAATGAAAGCCGCCGATGCCGGCCTCGTAGGCAACGGCCGCAACGCGCTTGTCGGGCGTCGCGGCGCCCGCCTTGATCGTGGTCGGCGCAATCACTTCGGTCTCGCCAAAGCCTTTGGCCGAAAGCCGGATGACGAAGCCCGGAATGCCGCCGTCACGGACAAGCAGGTTCGAGCCGACGCCGACGATGGTCAGCGGTATTTCCTCGGGCACCGCCTTCAGGAACGCGGCAAGATCGTCCTCGTCGGCCGGCTGGAACAATGCGTCCGCGAGCCCGCCGGCTCGGAACCAGGTGATCTTGTCCATCTCGGCATTGGGCGTGATGCGGCCGCGCAGTCCGGCAAGCCGGTCGCCAAGCTTCTCGATCAACGCCTGGCCGCGCATCATGAGATGGTCCCGCCGAGTTCCTTGGGCAGCGCATAGGCCCATTGGGTGATGTTGCCGGCGCCGAGGAAGACGACGAAATCGCCCGGCTTCGCCACCTCGCGCACGATCGGCGCAATCGCCGCCGGACCTTCGATGTAGCGTGCGTCGCGATGGCCGCCGGCGCGGATGCGCGACACCAGTGCGTCGGACGTTACCCCCTCGATCGGTTCCTCGCCGGCCGCATAGACGGGCGCCACCATTACCGTATCGGCGTCGTTGAAGCAGACGGAAAACTCGTCGAACAGATCGCGCAGCCGGGTGAAGCGGTGCGGTTGGGTAACGGCGATGATGCGGCCCTTGGTAGCGCTGCGCGCGGCCTTCAGTACCGCCGTGATCTCGACCGGATGATGGCCGTAATCGTCGAACACATCGACGCCGTTCCACGAACCGGTATGGGTGAAGCGCCGCTTGACGCCGGCGAAGGACGACAGGCCCTTCTTGATCGCCTCGGCCGAAAGGCCGAGCTCATGCGCGACGGCAATCGCCGCCGTCGCGTTGGAAACGTTGTGGCGTCCGGGCATCGGCAGCCGCAGGCCGGCAATCGTTATCTGACCGTGCGTCTTGCGGTCGCGGATCACCACGTCGAATTCCGAGGTCGGGCCGTCCATGCGGTGATTGGTGAAGCGCACGTCGGCCTGCGCATTTTCGCCATAGGTGATGACGCGCCGGTCCTCGATGCGGCCGACCAGCGCCTGCACCTCGGGATGGTCGGTGCACATCACGCCGAAGCCGTAGAACGGCACGTTCTCGACGAACTGGCGAAACGCCTCGCGCACTTTGTCGAAGGACCCGTAATGATCGAGATGCTCGGGGTCGATATTGGTGACGACGGCAATCTCGGCCGGCAGCCTGAGGAAGGTGCCGTCGCTCTCGTCGGCCTCGACCACCATCCATTCGCCGTCGCCCATGCGGGCATTGGTGCCATAGGCATTGATGATGCCGCCATTGATCACCGTCGGGTCGAGCCCGCCGGCTTCGAGTAGCGTCGCCACCATCGAAGTCGTCGTCGTCTTGCCATGCGTGCCGCCGATCGCCACCGCTTGCCGGAAACGCATCAGCTCGGCCAGCATCTCGGCCCGCCGCACGATCGGCAGCAACTTCTCACGCGCCGCCTTCAGTTCCGGATTGGATTTCTTGATTGCGGTGGAGACGACGACCACCTCGGCCTCGCGGAGGTTTTCGGCCTGGTGGCCGACGAAGCATTCGATGCCCTTGTCGCGCAGCCGCTGCACATTGGCGCTGTCGGCCTGGTCGGACCCTTGCACCTTGTAGCCGAGATTGTGCAGCACCTCGGCGATGCCGCTCATGCCGATGCCGCCAATGCCGATGAAATGCACGAGGCCGATCGTCTGTGGCATCTTCATGCGTGCGTCTCCTTCCTGAATCCCGAAACGGTTTTCCTGGACGCAATAGCCTCTGTCAGATCGGCGAGCAACCGCGCGGCATCCGGTTTTCCGGACGATTTCGCCGCCGCGGCCATTGTCGCCGCCCTGCCTGGATCATTCATCAGCCCGCCGACAAGCGCGGCGATCCGTTCCGCCGAAAGCGTGGATTGCGGATGCACCTCGGCACCGCCCGCTGCCGCAAGGGCCGCCGCATTCGCCGCCTGGTCGTGGTCGAGCGCGTGCGGATAAGGCACCAGCAACGCCGGCCGGCCGATCACCGCGATTTCCGATACGGTCGATGCGCCGGAGCGCGACATCACCAGATGCGCCGTCGCCAGCCGCGCCGCCATGTCGGTGAAGAAGGGCGACACCTCGGCCTCAATGCCAAGCGCGGCATAGGCGGCTTTCACCCGCGCCACATCGTCGGCGCGCGCCTGCTGCGTGATCGCCAGACGCCTGCGCTGTGTATCTGAGAGTTGAGCGATCGCCGCCGGCACCGCGTCGGAAAAGAACTGCGCGCCTTGGCTGCCGCCAAACACCAGAAACCGGAACGGCTCTTCGCCGCCCGATGCGGCGTAAGGCGTCTTGGCTGCTTCCAGTACTTGCGGCCTGACCGGATTGCCGGTGGTCACCGTCTTGGCGCCAGCGGCACTTGTGTCTTCCGGCAGGAACCCACCGGCAATGGCGTCGACGCGGTCGGCGAGCGCCCGGTTGGCGCGGCCCATCACCGCGTTCTGCTCGTGGATCAGCGTCGGCACCTTGCGCCGGGTGGCGGCATAGAGCGGCGGCAGTGTCGGATAGCCGCCGAAGCCGACCACGATGGCGGGCTTGATGCTGGCGATGACGGCCGATGCCTGCCGCACCCCGCGCCAGATTTTCCAAAACGCGGCGAGCACGGCAAAAGGATTTTTCGACCCCATCGTCGCCGACTGGATCGGATGGATGGCGGCTGCCGGGAACTGCCCGGCAAAGCGCTCGGCGCGGTCGTCCGTCGCCAGATGCACCGTCCAGCCGCGCCTGGTCAGTTCGTGCGCCAACGCCTCGGCCGGGAACAGATGTCCGCCCGTGCCGCCAGCCGCCAGAAGGATGACCCCCTTCGCCATCTCACTCCGCCGGCATCGCACGCGGCGACGGCATGAAGCCCAGCTGCTTGCGCTTTTCCGGGCGCTTGCGCGTCAGCGCCAGCACCATGCCCATCGAGATGGCGATCGCGATCTGCGAGGAGCCGCCGTAGGAGATGAACGGCAGCGTCATGCCCTTGGCGGGCATCAGCTGCAGATTGACGGCCATGTTGATGACTGACTGCAGGCCGAAGACCGTGACCAGGCCGCCAACCGCGTAGCGCGTGAAATCGTCCTGCTCCTTAAGCGCCGTGTTGAGGCCGCGCAGCACGATGAAGCCGAAGATGGACATGATGAAGAAACACATGATCAGCCCGAATTCCTCGCCGGCGACCGAGAAGACGAAGTCGGCATGGCTGTCGGGTATGACCCGCTTGACGGTGCCCTCGCCCGGCCCGACGCCGAACCAGCCGCCATTGATCAGCGCCTCGCGGCCCATGTCGACCTGGAACGTGTCGCCCTCGCCGGTCATAAAGCGGTCGATGCGGCCGGCAACGTGCGGGAACACCGCATAGGCGGCGAACACGCCGCCGACCCCGGCAGCACCCAGCGCGACGATCCACAGCCACGGCAACCCGGCCATGAAGAACATCACCCCCCAGGTGCCGAGCACCAGCATGGTCTGGCCGAGGTCAGGCTGCGCCACCAGCAGCGAGATGACCAGCGCAAGCAGCAACATAGCGAACAGATTGCCCGGAATGTCGGGCTGGCGCTTGTGCTCGGCGAACAGCCAGGCGCAGATGATGACGAAGGCCGGTTTCAGGAACTCGGACGGCTGGATCGACAGGCCGGCAAGCGACACCCAGCGCCGCGCGCCCTTCACCTCGACGCCGATATAGAGCACCGCCACCATCAAAAACAGCATGATGCACAGCATGACCAGCGCCATGCGCCTGATCTGCCTGGATTCAAGAAACGAGACGGCCAGCATCACCCCAAGCGCGGGAATGGTGAAGATGATCTGTCGTGTGGCGAAGTGGAAACTGTCGAGGCCGATGCGTTCGGCCACCGCCGGGCTTGCGGCGAAGGACAAAACGATGCCGAGCCCCATCAGCGACAGGAACGCCGCCAGGAACCAGCGATCGATCGTCCACCACCAGGTCGCAACCGGGCTTTTGTCGAGACGGCTTTGCATTATCGTGTCCCTCCGATGGGCTTCACGCCATCAATGGCGGTTGCGGCTTGCCTGAACGCCTCGCCGCGCACTTCGAAATTCTTGAACTGGTCGAAACTGGCGCAGGCCGGCGACAGCAGCACCACCGCCTCGCCGCTGTCATCCTTCGCTGCATCGCGGGCGGCGTGCTCGACCGCAGCGGCCAGCGTGCCTGAGATCTCGTAGGGCACCGCCTCGCCCAGCGTCGCGGAAAAGGCCGGTGCGGCTTCGCCGATCAGATAGGCCTTGGCGACGCGCGGGAAGAAGCCGCGCAAAGGCTCGATGCCGCCCTCTTTCGGCAGGCCGCCGGCGATCCAGTAGATACGCGCAAAGCTCGACAGCGCCGGTGCCGCCGCGTCGGCATTGGTCGCCTTGGAATCGTTGACGAACAGCACATGGCCCTTGCGTCCGACCTGCTCCATGCGGTGCGCCAATCCGGGAAAGCTCTCTAGTCCCGACTGGATCTCGCCGAGATCGAGCCCGACCTTGAGGCAGGCGGCGACGGCGGCCAGCGCATTCTGCGCATTGTGCTGGCCGCGCAGCGAACCGATGCCTTCGAGAAAGGCGATACGGCTGTAGCGGCCATGCACCGCCTCCATCAGATTGGTGCCGTCGGCGAAATAGCCGTCGGTCAGCGGCAGGCGCTTGGAAATGCGAATGACCTGCCGGCCCGCCCGCTCCAGCCGGTCGGCGATCTGGGCGCACCAGGAATCGTCGACGCCGATGATTGCCGTCTCGCTGCCGGCCACCAGCCGCTCCTTGATCGAGGCGTAGTGTTGCATCGTGCCGTGGCGGTCGAGATGGTCCGGCGTCAGATTGAGCAGGACGCCGGCCGTCGGATTGATCGAGGGGGCAAGATCGATCTGGTAGGACGAGCACTCAACCACATAGTGCCGCTCGGGCTGCGGCGGATCAAGCGTCATCACCGCGCGGCCGATATTGCCGCCCATCTGCGTGTCGCGCCCGGCCGATTTGAGGATGTGCGCCGTCAGTGCCGTGGTCGTCGACTTGCCGTTGGTGCCGGTGATCGCAATAAAAGGTGCTGCCGGCGCCCGCGCCGTCCGCTCGCGGCAGAAAAGCTCGACATCGCCGATGATCTCCACGCCTGAACCTCGCGCCAGCTCCACCGTCCAGTGCGGCTTCGGGTGCGTCAGCGGCACGCCGGGCGACAATACGAAGGCTGAGAACCTCGCCCAGTTGGCGCCGCGCAGGTCTGCGGTCGCAATACCGATCGCGCCGGCCTTGGCGACGCTGTCGGGATTGTCGTCCCAGGCAAGGACGTCAGCGCCGCCCTCGATCAGCGCGCGCGCCGTGGCAATCCCCGAGCCGCCGAGCCCGAAGAGCGAAACGCGCTTGCCTGAAAAGCATGCGGCGGGGATCAAGCGGCCTCCTATCTGAGCTTCAGGGTCGACAGGCCGACCAGCGCCAGGATGACGGCGATGATCCAGAAGCGGATCACCACCTGGCTTTCGGTCCAGCCGAGCTTTTCGAAATGATGGTGGATCGGCGCCATCAGGAAAACGCGCTTGCCGGTCATTTTGAAGTAGCCGACCTGGATGATGACCGAGAATATCTCGACGACGAACAGGCCGCCGACGATGACCAACACAATCTCGTGCTTGGTCGCCACCGCGACCGTGCCGATCAGCCCACCCAGCGCCAGCGAGCCGGTGTCGCCCATGAAGATTGCCGCCGGCGGCGCATTGAACCACAGGAAGCCGAGCCCGGCGCCGATCACCGCGCCGAGGACCACCGCAAGCTCACCGGTACCGGGTACGAAATGGATCTGCAGATATTCAGCGAATACCGCGTTGCCGGAAAGATAGGCAATGACGCCGAAGGACGCCGCCGCGATCATGATCGGCACGATCGCCAGTCCATCGAGGCCGTCGGTCAGGTTCACCGCATTGCCGGCGCCGACGATGACGAAGCACGAGAACGGGATGAAGAACCAGCCGAGATTGACGAGAAGCTCCTTGGCGAAAGGAAACGTCAGCGATGACGAGAACGGCGCCTGGCCGTTATGCATGATCACCCAGGCGGCGATGCCGGCAATGACGAATTCGAGCCCCAGCCGCGCTTTTCCGGAAAAGCCGAGATGCGATTGTTTCGTCACCTTTAGGTAGTCGTCATAAAAGCCGATCGAGCCGAACCCCAGCGTCACCAGCAGCACCACCCACACGTAGATGCTGGACAGGTTCGCCCACAGCAGCGACGAGCCGACGATGCCGGACAGGATCATCAGCCCGCCCATGGTCGGCGTTCCAGCCTTCTTGAAATGCGTCTGCGGCCCGTCGGCGCGGATCGGCTGGCCCTTGCCTTGCCGCAGCCTCAGCGAATTGATGATGGTCGGTCCGAAGATGAACACGATCAGTGCCGCTGTGATCAGCGCTCCGCCGGTGCGGAAAGTTATGTAGCGGAAGACGTTGAAGACCGAGATCTTGTCCGCAAAATCGACGAGCAGTGTTAACATGCGCTTGCGTCCCCCGGACCGATCCTAGGTCTGTCTGCTGGTTGTGGCTTCCGCCGGAAACTTGCCGAGCAATGCCTCGACCAGCTTTGAAAAGCCTATGCCTTTCGACGATTTGATCATGACCACGTCGCCGGGCTTCAATTCCGATAGAAGCACCGGCTTCAGATCTTCCGCGCCGGCGCGGTACTCCGTCTTGATCTCGCCGGGCAGCACGTCGGCCAGCGCCCGCATTTCCGGGCCGCCGAGAAAGACCGTGCGCGTGTCGGTGCCGACGATCAGGTCGGCAAGGGCGGCATGCAATTTCGCCGAATGGCTGCCGAGCTCGAGCATATCGCCAAGCACGGCAATTCGCCTGCCCTCGCCCGACACCGGTGTCGTGTTGAGCAGTGCCATTGCAGCGCTCATCGAGGCCGGATTGGCGTTGTAGCTCTCGTCGATCAGCGTGATCGGGCCCTTGGGATGGCGCAACACATAGCGCTTGCCGCGTCCGCGTTCGGGCGAAAGATCGGCCAGCGCCTGAGCAACCCTGGTGACGTCGGCGCCGACCAGATGCGCTGCACCCAGCACCGCCAGCACATTCTGCACCATGTGGCGGCCCGGCGCGCCGATCCTGGCGACGATCTCGTGCCCGCCAATCTTGGCGGTGATGACGGAGTGATCGGCATTGAGCTCGCATTTGATCAGTTTGAAGGTCGCCCGGGCATTCTCGCCGAACCCGTAAACATGCTCGACGCCGGCCTCTTTCGCCATCTTCTCCAGCAGCTTCCAACGCGGGTCGTCGCGGTTGAGAAGGGCGGCGCCACCGGGCTCCAGCCCTTCGAAAACCTCCGCCTTGGCCTTGGCGATCTCGTCCAGATTGCGGAAGAAGCCGAGATGAGCGGCCGCGATCAGCGTGACGATGGCGACATGCGGCCGGACCATCTTGACCAGCGGCCGGATCTCGTCCGGATGGTTCATGCCGATCTCGAAGACGGCATAGTCGCAATCCTGCGGCATGCGCGCCAGCGTCAGCGGCACGCCCCAATGGTTGTTGAACGACTGGGCCGATGCATGCACAGTGCCGACCGCGGACAGAGCGTGGCGCAGCGCTTCCTTGGTGGTGGTCTTGCCCGCCGAGCCGGTCACGGCAATGACCCTGGCCTTTGAGCGAGCGCGCGCCGCGACACCGAGCTTTTCCAGCGCGACAAGCACGTCCTCCACGACGATCATCGGTGCCGTCAGCCGCCCCAGCGACGGCAGCTTGCCCTCGGCGACGACAAGCACGCCGGCGCCCGCCTTAATGGCGGCGGTGACGAAATCGTGGCCGTCCATCGCCTCGCCCTTGATGGCGAAGAAGGCGTCTCCTGGCTGCAGGCTGCGGCTGTCGATGGAAATGCCGGCGATGCCTTCAGGCATCGGACCGAGCGGCCGGCCATCTATGGCCGCAACCAGCGCCTCGGAGGTCCACAGATAGTTCACGCCGCATGCTCCCTGAGCGCCGAGCGAACTTCCTCGTGATCGGAAAAATGCAGCGTCTCGGTGCCGATGGTCTGGCCTTCCTCATGGCCCTTGCCGGCCACGATCAGCGTGTCGCCGGCATGCAGCATGGCGACCGCCTCGTGAATGGCCTTGCGCCGGTCGCCGATCTCGATCGCGCCCGGCGCGGCCGTGAGGATTGCGGTGCGGATCGTCTCGGGGACTTCCGAGCGGGGATTGTCGTCGGTGACGATGACGACATCGGCCAGCCTTGTGGCGATCTCGCCCATGATCGGCCGCTTGCCCCGATCACGGTCGCCGCCGCAGCCGAACACGACGATGACGCGGCCAGTGGTAAAGGGGCGCACCGAAGCCAGCACGTTTTCCAGCGCGTCCGGCTTGTGCGCGTAGTCGACATAGACCGGTGCGCCATTGGCGGCCGTCCCAACGAGGTCGAGCCGTCCCGGCGCGCCCTTCAATTTCTCCAATGCCATCAACGCTTTGCCGACGGATGTTCCGGTCGAAATGGCGAGGCCTGCCGACACCAACGCATTGGCAATCTGGAAATCGCCGGCCAGCGGCAAGTCGATTTCGTGGAGGACGCCGTCCGCTTCCACCTCGGCGCGTTGGCGGTGGCGCTCGTGCTCGACCCGCTTCAGCCGCAGGAAATCGCCGCGGCGGCCGACTGTCAGCACGTTCAGTCCCGCTACCCGCGCCGCCTGGATCGTCGGCTCCGACCACGGGTCGTCGGCAAAGATCACGGCCGGCGCGCCCTTCGGCAGCAGCGCGTCGAACAGACGCAATTTGGCGCGATGATAGTCCTCGACCGTCGGATGGTAGTCCATGTGGTCGCGGCCGAGATTGGTGAAGCCGCCGGCCGCAAGCTTGACGCCGTCGAGCCGGCGCTGGTCGAGGCCATGGCTGGACGCTTCCATCGAGGCGTGGGTGACGCCGGCCTCCGCCAATTCCTCGAGCAGCCTGTGCAGCGCCACCGGATCGGGCGTGGTCAGCGAGCCGTATTCGTTGCGGCCCGGCGCCACCACGCCGGTCGTGCCGATCGAGGCGGCGGCGAAGCCCGCCTGCTCCCATATTTGCCGGGTGAATGCGGCGACAGAGGTCTTGCCGCTGGTGCCGGTCACCGCGACCATGGTTTGCGGTTGCTTGCCGAAATAACGGGCAGCACTCAGCGCCAGCGCAAGGCGCGGATCGTCGACCGAGAGAACCGGCACTGGCAGCCCGGCGACCACACTGCCCTTGCCGACCACGATCGCTGCAGCGCCGCGGCTCGCGGCATCGGCGGCATAGGCTGCGCCATCCGCCTTGGAGCCGGTGAGCGCGAAAAAGACGACACCCGGTGTTACCTGGCGGGAATCCGACGAAATCCCTGTAACCTCCATGTCGAAGGAAGCTGTCCCCTCGACAGGCAGGATACCGGCTAGATCTTTCAGCTTCATCGAACCCCGTTCATCGCAACAAAATAGCGCGCAGTTGCCGGCGCGCCCCAAGAATCACTGATAGGAAACCAGCGTTGCACCATTTTCATGGCTGAAATCTGGCTTCACGCCAAGCATGGAAGCCGCACGTCGGATGATGTTTGCAGCCATGATGCCCGCATTCGAGGCGGCCGTCGCGCCCATACCGGGCTTTTCCGGCTTCGGTTCGTCGGCGATCGTCAGCACTATGTATTGCGGATCGTCCATCGGGAAAGCCGCAACGAAGGCGTTGAAATTCTTTTCCTTGGAGTAACGGCCGTTGACGACCTTCTCCGCCGTTCCCGTCTTGCCGCCCACCCGGTATCCTGGCACCCGTGCATTGCGGCCGGATCCCTTTTCGGCATTGAGTGCATAGAGGTAGCGCATGCCCTCGACGGTCTTGTCGCTGACCACTTTCTTGGCCACCGCCATCGCCTGCTCCTGCGTGCGCGGCAGGAAAGTCGGGTCCATCAGATAGCCGCCATTCATCAGCGCGGCGCAGCCGACCGCCGTCTGCAGCGGCGTCGTCGACACACCGTGGCCGAAGGCGATGGTGATCGAATTGACCTGCTTCCAGACCTTGGGCTCGGTCGGCCGGGCGACTTCTGGCAGTTCGGTCTGCATCTTCTCGAGGATTCCCAGGCGATGCAGGAATTCGCGGTGTCCGTCGATGCCAACCGCTTCGGCTTCCTTGGCAGAGCCGATGTTGGATGAGTAGATGAACACTTCCGGCACCGACAGTACCCGGCCCTTGCCATGGAAATCATGGATGGTCTGATGGCCGATCCTGATCGGGCGCGATGCGTCGAAACGGCTTTGCAGCGTTATCTTGCCGGAATCGAGCGCCATGGCGGTGGTGAAGCTCTTGAAGGTCGACCCCATTTCGTAGAGGCCGGCCGACATACGGTTGAGCCGGTCCTTGTCCTGCGCGTTATAGGGGTTGTTCGGATCGAAATCCGGAACCGAGGCCATCGCCAGCACCTCGCCGGTCTTGACATTGAGAACGACGGCGCCCGCCGCGATCGCGTGGTATTTCTCCATGCCCGTGGCGACCTCGTCGCGTACGATATGCTGGACGCGCAGGTCGATCGAGAGTTGCACCGGCTTCAGATCCTTGGCTACCGCCAGGCCCGACGCCTGAAGGTCGCTCAAGCCCTGTTCGTCGATGTATTTCTCCATGCCGGAGATGCCCTGATTATCGATGTTGGTGAGGCCGACAATGTAGGACGAGGTTTCGCCGGCCGGATAGAACCGGCGCTTTTCGGTGCGGAAGCCGAAGCCGGGGATGCCGAGTTGCATGATGTCGGCCTGCTGCTTCGGTGTCAGTTGGCGCTGCAGCCAGACGAAGCCGGCGCCGCTCTTCAACTTGTTGTATGTCTGCTCGTAGTCGATCTCGGGAAGCACCGTCGACAGTTTTTCGATCGCTTCGTCGGCGTCGACGATGCGGCGCGGTTCGGCAAACAGCGACGCCGTCTTGATGTCGGTCGCCAGCACTTCGCCGTTACGATCGACGATATCGGGTCGCGATGCCGTCACCCGGCTCTGCGGGCCGCCCGACAGGTCGGGATTCTGGAAACCCAGATAGACCAGCCGCCCGGCAATGGTCGAATAGATGCCGAAGAACACCGCCATCGTCATGACGATGCGGGTTCTGCCCTTGCCACCGGTCGCCTTGCGGGCACCTTCGACCACGATCGATCCGCCCGCGCCGGGCTTCGAACCGCGCTTCAGCAGCCTCCCAATCTTTGGAAATCTGGCGGCCATTGGAAATCCGGTGATCATTGGACGATGCCTCCAGTCACCACGGGATCCTTGCCGCCGATATCGGCCATGCCGCCCAGCCGCTGGGATGAAAGGTCCTCGATGTTGACGGGTTTCGCCGGCAGATCGTCCAGCCCGACGATCTGCCGCGCATTGACCGGCTCGAGTCCGAGTTGCGACTTGTAGAGCTCGGTCAGCTTCTGCAGGCGCGACGGCTGGGTAAGCAGGCTCCAGTCCGCCTTGAGCAGGTCGATCGTGTCCTCTTCATAGCGGATCTGCGCCTGGATCTTGTGCACTGCCGCTAGTTGCTCCTCGGCCTCGCGCTTGGTCTTGTAGGTCAGGGCAGCCGCCGAGACCATGACGGCGATCAGGACTATGTCGCTGGTACGAAACACGTGCTCACCTCTCTCCCGGTCGATCGACACCGGGAAGCTTTGGGCCAGGCAGTTTTGGCAGGCCGAAAATCGAAAAATCGCCAGGGCGCACCGGCGCCTCTGTACGGATCGCAGCGCGCAGCCTTGCCGAGCGCGCCCGCGGATTGGCCGATATCTCGGCATCGCCAGGCGTCACGCCGCTGCCCTTCTTCGTGAAGGTGGCGGTGCGCGCCTGCGCCTCGGGCAGATGCCGCGATCCGGTCGCTGAATCCGCACGGTCGGCGATGAAGCGCTTCACGATGCGGTCCTCCAAGGAATGGAACGTCACCACCGCAAGCCGCCCACCCGGTTTCAGCGCGCGCTCGGCGGCAAACAGCGCCTTGGCCAGTTCGCCGAGCTCGTCATTGACGAAGATGCGCAACGCCTGGAAAACGCGGGTGGCCGGATGGATCTTGTCTTTCGGCGCGCGGCCGATATGCGTCTCGATGGCATCGGCAAGGTCGAGCGTGCGCTCGAAGGGGCGTTTTTCGCGACGGCTCTCGATCATACGGGCGATGCGCCCAGCATGGCGTTCCTCGCCGAGAAAACCGAAGATGCGGGCAAGATCGCCCACCTTGAAGGTGTTGACGACGTCGGCGGCGCTCAGGCCCGCCTGCGCCATGCGCATGTCGAGCGGTCCATCGGCGCGGAATGAAAAGCCGCGCTCCGGCTGGTCGATCTGCATGGAGGAGATGCCGATGTCGAGCACGACGCCATCGGCACTTTCAACCTGCTCGTCAAGCGTCGAGAACGGTGCCTGGACAAGCCTGAGCCTGCCGCCCGACTGCTGTTCAAGGGCCCGCCCCGCTGCGATCGCATCCGGATCGCGGTCGATGGCGACGACCGAGGCTCCGCTTGCCAGAATGGCCTTCGTGTAGCCGCCGGCACCGAACGTGCCGTCGACGATCACCTCGCCTTCTGTCGGCGACAAAGCCTCCAGCACTTCGGCAAGGAGGACCGGAATATGACGGGCTGGTCCGCCAACAGCATGAACTTCATCGCCGTCGCCCGCCATCATTCCGGCCGCTCCCCAGGCTTCGTCCCCTGCCGAAGCTGCAAAAGCCGGGCGCGTGCTTCCGTCCCATAGGCACTGAGCCGTCCCGGCTCCCAGATCTGAAAGAAATTGCCGCGGCCAACGAAGGCCACTTCCGCTGAAATGCCGGTATGCTCGCGAATGAAATCGCTCATCGTGATACGGCCATCCTGGTCGAGCTTCAGAAACGTTCCATCGCCATGGCAGAAGAACGACATGTCGTCCGCCGTCTGCAGGAACGGGTCTTCCTGCGCGATGCGCTGCTCGTAGCGATCGAGCAGGTCGAGCCCACCAACATCCATCGCCGGGCGATCCAGGCAGCGTAGCGCATAAAGTTCCGAATAGCCGCGTTTCTGCACAACGGCACGGAAATGTGCCGGCACGGACACCCGCCCCTTCGCATCGATCCTGTTCACCGCGTTCGACAGAAACCGGTCCATTACGCGTTACGGCCGCTTGCGCCGCCGCACCCCTCTGCATCTTCCCGTCCGCGCCGCCGCGGCCCGGTCGCTGCCCAAAACGCACTTCGTTATGACGGGCGAACGCAGGCAAACGCGCAGCCGCCGCGGCTGCCCGATTGGCGTACGCTTCACCCTGACACGGAACGAAGGCTTGAGTATCGGAATGGGATATCATGGGGTGTTATGGGCGTCAACGGGAACAGTCTTCAAAACGCGCCTGCCACGACTGGGGAGAGCAGCTTTGACGGCACTCAGGTCTTTATCCTCTATTAAGCCTAACGAAGAGTTTAGACCCGTGTGGTCCAACCGGAGGCGGCTTGCTGCGGCTCGCTGCCGCGCATAGCTTCGGCATCTCCATTTCCGGTCAGTAACGAGGTTTGAAATCATGTCCGAAACAGCCAAGTCACGCGCCGCGGCACTTCCCCATCTGCGTCGCGGCAGGCTTGCCAAGGGCGACCCAATCCCCTTGCCCCTGACCATGGCCGCCATTTTCCACGCGCCCGGCGATGCCACTGGCTTCGATCAATATGGCCGCTTCAGCAATCCGACCTGGGATGCGGTCGAGCACATGCTGGCGCATCTGGAGGACGCCCCATGCGTCGCCTTTCCCTCGGGAATGGCTGCAATCTCGGCGGTGTTTTTCGGCCTGCTCAAAGCCGGCGACCGTATCCTGCTGCCGTCCGACGGTTATCATACGACGAGAGCGCTGGCAGACCGCTTCCTGAAATCCTTTGGCGTCGCCTACGATGTCCGGCCGACATCGAGCTTCCTCGACGGCGGCTTTGACGGGTATCAGCTTGCCTTCGTCGAAACGCCCGCCAATCCAGGACTGGATATATGCGACATCGCAGCCGTCGCCGAAGCCGTGCACAAAGCGGGTGCGGTGCTTGTGGTCGACAACACGACGATGACGCCTTTCGGGCAACGACCGCTCGATCTCGGTGCCGATATCGTCATTGCTGCCGACACCAAGGCGCCTAACGGTCATTCCGATGTGCTGTTCGGCCATGTCGCCAGCCGCAACGCGGATATTATCTCGAGGGTGACCGACTGGCGCGAGACGTCGGGCGCCATCCCCGGGCCGTTCGAGACATGGCTGGTCCATCGCGGCCTCGAAACGCTGGACGTGCGTTTCGACCGCATGTGCGCTTCCGCCGAGATGATAGCGCGACGGCTGAAAAACCATCGCGCGGTCAACGGCTTGCGCTTTCCGGGACTGGAAAGCGACCCGTCGCACAATCTTGCCCGCGCCCAGATGGAGCGTTTCGGTTTTCTCATCTCGTTCGCGCTTGCCTCGGAGGACAAAGCCGAGGATTTCATCAACAACTGCGCCTTGATGCAGGCAGCGACTTCGTTCGGCGGCGTGCACACTTCGGCCGAACGGCGCGCAAAAAGAGGAGACGCCGTTCCGCCCGGCTTCGTTCGCCTGTCGGTCGGCTGCGAACCTGTGGAAGAGCTTTGGCAGGCGATCGAGGCGTCGCTAGACGCAGTCGCTAGCTGAATCGGCAATCACGAACTCAGATCGCCGGCCTCGATCTTGCGCCGGCCGTGCAGCACGCGAACGATTTCGATCGCCTCTTCACTGACGCGGTACAGGGTGAGGTATTCGCCGACGATCAGATGACGGATTCCAGTCGCGATGTCTTCGCGCGGCGCACCTGAGAAGGGATAAGTGGCCACTTGCTGCCAGCGGGCTTCGATCCGATCGAGCAATCGATCGGCTGCAGCCTCGTTGTCTTGCGCAACATGAATCCAGATCGCGATCAAATCCTCTTCCGCATTTGCGGTTCGGATGATGGGCAGCAAATTCATGCCGCGCTGTTGGGTTTCAATCGTCTCCGCGCTTCGGCCTTGATTTCGTTAATCGACGCAAACCGTCCCGGCCCGCTGTCGATCCCCTCCTGCACCAGCTTGCGCAATTCCTCGACCGTGTAGCCGAGCAGGTCGCGCCGGTCCTTCCATTGCCTCAGCGCGTCGCGGATCACCTCGCTCGCCGAGGCATATTCGCCGGCGGCGACCACGTCGTCGACCGCCGCCGCCAGTTCCGGCGACAGCGTGATGCTGCGTTTATCGACCTGGCCCATGACGCGCTCCTGAATACCGCCATCCAAATGGTACGATTTAATCGCACCATTTTCAAGGACTGTCACACTCGATTGCCGGGTCGAAAGTGAAACAACAGCTGCGCCCGAAGGGCGCAACCTGCTGATTTCAGACGACTTGCTTTTATCGGGGAAACTGCCAGCTGGCCTGTAAGCCGGGTTCTGTATGGCCCTCGCCCCTTGCGGGGCGAGAACGTGGCGGCCATTCATCTTGGGCGCATGTTGCCATGCGCCTCACGCAACCTACCCGGACGGTGAGCCGGAAACAGCCCTCGAGGGTTGCCCCTCGCACCGTCCCTATTCGGTCTTGCTCCCGGTGGGGTTTACCGTGCCGCTCCTGTTGCCAGTCGCGCGGTGGGCTCTTACCCCACCCTTTCACCCTTGCCACGAGAGATCGTGGCGGTTTGCTTTCTGTGGCACTTTCCCTGGGGTCGCCCCCGCCGGCCATTAACCGGCACCGTGTCTCCATGGAGCCCGGACTTTCCTCACCCGCAGCCTTTCGGCTTCGCGGGTGCGGCCGCCCGGCCAGCTGGCAAGGCGTATAAAGGGGTTCAGGCCGGAAAACGCAAACGAAAAAGCAAGTTTATCGCCCGTCAGGCGGGCGCTCCAAGTGCTGCCAGCTGCACCTTGACCTTGCCGCAATAGGCTGCGGACACCGGGTTCATCCGTGTGGCGCCATGGCCGGCATTGTATTTCAGGATCGTGCCGCAGGTCGTGCCGCCGCCGAGATCCCGCGCCATGGCGAGGTACTTCATGCCGTATTTGATGTTGGTGTCGGGATCGTAGAGACCCTGAACCGAACCGCTGTAGCCCATCATCCGCGCCGTCGCCGGCTTGATCTGCATCAGGCCGATCTCGCCGGCGCTGCCGACCTGGTTCGGCTGGTAATTGCTCTCGATCTTGATGACGGCATTGGCGAGCGACACCGGCACGCCATAGCTGACTGCATAACGCGCAATGATCGCCGAATACTGTCCGCTGCCGCCGACGACCGCCGCCTTGGGCGCCGCCCTGCTCTTCGGGCCGACCGATGCCGTTGCCATGTGGTCGATGCGTTTGCGGTTACGCTTCACATGCTGTTTGGAGATTGTCTTTCTTGCAGCGGCTGGCTTTTTCGCAGCGGCTGGCTTTTTCGTCTTTATCGCGGCCGCTTTTTCCACTTTTGCGGTGGCGGTCTTCTCCACTTTTGCACCACGGGTGGCTTTCGGCATGGCGGTTTTGCCGGCTGCGGCACTGAAGCCCTGATCGGCCCGCTGGCTCAGCGGCGCGCTGTTCGCCGCACTGAAGGCAAAAGTCATTACGCCGGCAGCAATGGCTGCCGTTAAAACGGTCAATTTCTGCATGTGATCCTGTTCTGTTTGATCTGCACAAAGAACTTCGCGCAGATACCCTCAATCAACATCGGAACATCTTGGGGGATAGAGGTCCGACAATCTGTACGGATCGCCTTTGACGACCGAATTGGCGTCAAAGAAGGCGAGGCAAGTCACTTTGAGTAACAGATTGTAACTTTTAAGCTTGGGAAAGACTATTTGGGAGAAGCTATCCTTACGGAAGCGAGCAGCCTTTCCAGTGTGCGGATCGTCGATCCGTCAGCCACGCCATCGACCAAGCGCTGCCGGAAATGCCGTTGAAATGCCGCAACCACGATTTCGGTCTGCCGGTCGAAGGCGCCGGTGATCTCGACGCCATAACCATAGAGTACCAGCATCGACTGCAGCGCCTCGACCTCGGCGCCGGTATCGCCTGGCTTCAGCACGGCGCCGCGCCGGATCGGTGCTGCCGGCACAACATGGCCGACACCGGCGGCAAACAAGGCTTTCCATGGAAATTTCTCGCCCGGATCGACCTTGCGCCCCGGTGCCACGTCGGAATGGGCGAGCACCCGCTGTGCTGGAATGGAATGGCGCTCGATGATGCCGGCGCACAGGCCGATCACCGCGCCGATCTGCCGTTTTGGAAAGTTGCGATAGCCGAGCGTATGCCCTGGATTGACGATCTCGATGCCGATCGAACAGGAGTTGACGTCGCTCAGCCGGAACCACGAACTCTTGCCGGCATGCCAGGCACGGTCGCTTTCCCTTACCATCTGAACGATGCGGCCGTCCTCATGGACCAGGTAATGCGACGACACCTCACTTGCCGGATCGCACAACCATGCCTCGGCACCGGCGCCGGTCGCCATGCCGGTGTAGTGCAGCACGATCATGTCGGGTCTGAGCGTCCCGCGCCGTGGTCCGAAATTCGGCGATACCCTGACCTCGGCGCTCGGCTCGTCGGGCAGGAAGCCGCTCATGCGTGCCGCAGGCCTCGCTCGATCATCTCATAGGCCGCGTTGATCGCCGCCAGCCTGGTCGTCGCGATCTTGATGAATTCCTGCGGCAGGCCGCGCGCGATCAGCCGGTCCGGATGATTGTCGGAGACCAGCTTGCGGTAACGCCTGCGGACCTCCTCGAACGGCTTCCCACGCTCGATGCCGAGCACAACATAAGGATCGGCGGCACCCAGATCGACATGCCGCGCCAGGATGCTCTGGTAATGCGCCTCGTCGATGCGGAAGATCTCGGCGATGCGATGCAGGAATTGGCCCTCGCGCTCATGCACCAGCCCGTCGGCCTTGGCGATGTGGAACAGCCCGTCGAGTATGTCCTCCAGCATCAGGCAATTCGAATGGCCCGAACCGCAAAGCTGTGCCATCCGCTCGGCATAGGTCTCGAAGCCGGCAATGTCGCGCTTGGCCAAATCGTAGAGCCGCGCCACATTGCGCCTCTGTTCCTTCGGCACCTCGAATATTTCCTGGAAGGCGCGCACCTCGTCTTGCGTGACGATGCCGTCGGCCTTGGCCATCTTGGCCGACAGCGCGATCATCGCCACCGAGAAGGCGACGCGCCGGCGCAAGTCGGCATCGCCGGAGAAAACCGTGCGCACGGCTTCGACCACTTCGGCGACGCCTGACGACGCTGAAGATGAAACGCGTGTGACGAAGTCGCCGAGGCGGTCCCAAATCGACATGACGGCTTCATAGGGCCAACCGCCCATCGCTATCAAGCCAAGACAGTGCCGCAGGGGCTGGCCCAATCGATTTGGCGGAATGCCTGAGGCGGCTGGCGCTAGTGCTCACCCATGGAAAATCCGCAAACGGCAGTTGCGGCGCGCAAACGATGAGCCCGGCGATTCGCCTTGGTATCGTCATTTCGGCGGCATGTGAGGGGGCGAGGCAGTACTTTTCGCGTTGCGGTTACCAGCGTCGTCGCGCTCGGCCGCAAGGCGCGGGTCTCGTAAGCAAAAGAAAGGCCGGCGTGTGAGGCCGGCCTTTCCTGGTTTGTGAGATTGACTACTGCGCCGGGGCAGCCGGCGCAGGAGCAGGTGCCGGAGCCGGCTCGGCAGGCTTGTTTGCGTCAGGAGCAGCCGGCTTCATCGTCTGGTCGGATGCCGGCGGGTTGGTGCTCTGCGTCGTGGTGGTATCGGTGCCGCTGTCGCTGCAGGCTGCAACGCCAAGCAAGGCAAGCGCCGAAACCGACGCAAGAATGAGTTTCTTCATGATATCTCTCCTCTAATCACGCCTCCGTTACCGGCGACGGTCCAGGACACAATGCATCAGGCCATGATGAGTTTCGTAACGTTGCGTTTCCGCATGTAACATCAAGCGCTTGGCCGTTGCCGGACAACGCGTTGAGCACTAACAGCATGCATGGATGAAAATGCCGGAGGCGCTGCCATGACCGCAAAATGGGATTTCTGGATCGACCGCGGCGGCACCTTCACCGACGTCATCGGTCGAGGCCCGGAAGGCGGACTGCATCCAAGGAAACTCCTTTCGGAAAATCCGGAAGCCTATGCCGACGCCGCCATCCAAGGCATTCGCGAACTGCTCGGCGTCCAGCCCGGCGCTCCAATCCCCTCCGCTCTGATCGGCGATGTCAAAATGGGCACCACGGTCGCCACCAATGCGCTCCTCGAGCGCAAGGGCGACCGGGTGCTGCTGCTCATCACCAAAGGCTTTCGCGACGCGCTGCGGATCGCCTATCAAGCCAGGCCCGATATCTTTGCCAAGCAGATCATCCTTCCCGAACAGCTCTACGAGCGTGTCATCGAAGTCGATGAGCGCGTGCGCGCCGACGGCTGTGTCGAACGCCTGCTCGACGTCGCTTCCGTGCGCCTGGCCATCAAACAGGCCAAGGCTGACGGCATCGATGCGGTCGCGATCGTCTTCATGCATGCCTGGAAACATCCCGATCACGAAAGAGCAGTTGCGACGGTCTGCAGAAAACTCGGGTTTTCGCAGGTCTCGGTCAGTCACAAGGTTTCGCCGCTGATCAAGCTGGTCGGCCGCGGCGACACCACGGTGGTCGACGCCTATCTGTCGCCGATCCTGGCAAGGTATGTGCAAAGGGTTGGTCGAGAGCTCGGCGTTTTCTCCCCCCTCGAGGGGGAGATGTCGGCGAAGCCGACAGAGGGGGTCATCTCAGAAGGGACCGCCACAACGTCGAATCCGGTCGATCCGACGCCACCCGGCGGCTTCGCCGCCACCCTCCCCTCAAGGGGGAGGGAAACACCCCGCCTCATGTTCATGATGTCGTCGGGCGGCCTCACCGCCGCCGATATGTTCCAGGGTAAGGATGCGCTGTTGTCCGGGCCGGCCGGCGGCGTCGTCGGCATGGTCGAGACCGCAAAGCTCGCCGGTTTCGGCAAGGTCATCGGCTTCGATATGGGCGGTACTTCGACCGATGTCGCCCACTATGATGGCGATTACGAGCGCACCTTCGACACCGAGGTCGCCGGCGTGCGTATCCGCGCGCCGATGATGCGCATCCATACGGTCGCCGCCGGCGGCGGCTCGATCCTGCATTACGAGGCCGGCCGCTTTCGCGCCGGGCCGGATTCGGCCGGCGCCAATCCCGGCCCGGCCGCCTACCGGCGCGGCGGTCCGCTGGCCGTCACCGACGCCAACGTCATGCTGGGCAAACTGCAGCCCGAGTTCTTCCCGGCCATTTTTGGACCGGGCCAGGACGAACCGCTCGACGTGCAGACGGTTCGCGAAAAATTCACCGCACTTGCCGCCGAAATCGGCGACGGCCGCCCAGCGGAAGCCGTGGCCGAAGGGTTCGTCACCATCGCCGTCGAAAACATGGCCAACGCCATCAAGAAGATTTCCGTGCAGCGCGGCTACGACGTCACCGAATACCTCCTGAACTGTTTCGGCGGCGCCGGCGGCCAGCATGCTTGCCTGGTCGCCGATGCGCTCGGCATGGAGGCGGTGATGATCCATCCCTTCTCCGGCCTGCTTTCGGCCTATGGCATCGGCCTGTCCTCAGTGTTTGCGTCACGTCAGCAGGCGCTGCTGAAGCCGCTGGTGGACGACTCCAGGGCGACGATCGATGAGATCATCGCAACGCTGCGCAAAGCCGTCATCGACGAACTCGCCGCGCAAGGCATCACCGAAGACGCGGTCGCCGCGAAGCCGGTGCTGCAGATCCGCTATGACGGCACCGATACAGCACTGCCCGTGAATTTCGAGCACGGTTCGATCGCACAGGCCAAGGCGGACTTTGAAACAGCGCACAAGGCGCAGTTCGGTTTCGTCTATGACGACAAGCCGATGATCGTCGAATCGGTCGGCATAGAAGGCACCGATACCGGCGGCACCGGCCGCGACGAAAGCGATTCAGTTGTTGAAGACGTGGCCGCAAGTCCTTCCGGGACTCGGAAAATCTTCGTCGATGGCGCATGGCGCGATGCCGGCATCTTCCCTCGTCAAACGCTGAAGCCCGGTAACAAGACCGTCGGCCCCGCTTTGATCATCGAGCCGAACCAGACCATCGTCGTCGAGCCGGGCTGGCAGGCCGAGATCACCGCCAAGAACCACGTACTGATGCGCCGCATCGAGAAAAAGCGCCGGCAGGCTGCACTCGGCACCGAAGCCGATCCGGTGATGCTGGAGGTTTTCAACAACCTGTTCATGTCGATCGCCGAGCAGATGGGCGTGACGCTGCAGAACACCGCCTACTCGGTCAACATCAAGGAGCGGCTCGATTTCTCCTGTGCCGTTTTCGATCGGAATGGCGCGCTGGTCGCCAACGCGCCGCACATGCCGGTGCATCTCGGTTCCATGGACCGCTCGGTGGAAACCATCATCCGGCTGAACTCCGGCGATATTCACCCCGGCGACGTCTTTGCGCTGAATGCCCCTTACAATGGCGGCACGCATCTGCCTGATATCACAGTGGTAACGCCGGTGTTTTCCCTCCCCCTTGAGGGGAGGGTGGCCGCGGAGCGGCCGGGTGGGGTCGCTGGGGCAGTGCTCGACGTTCCGGCGGTGCCTTCTGAGGAGACCCCCACCGCCGCCTTCGGCGGCACCTCCCCCTCAAGGGGGGAGGAGATCCTCTTCTACGTCGCCTCGCGCGGCCACCATGCCGACATCGGCGGCACGGCGCCCGGCTCGATGACGCCGCTCGCCACCACCGTCGACGAGGAAGGCGTGCTGTTCGACAATTTCCGCATTGTCGATCGCGGCCGGTTCCGCGAAAAGGAACTGGAAACGCTGCTCACCGACCACCCCTACCCGGCACGCAATCCGCACCAGAACATCGCCGACCTCAAGGCGCAGATCGCCGCCAACGAAAAGGGCGTCGCCGAGCTGCGCAAGATGGTCGCGCATTTCGGCCTCGACGTGGTCGAAGCCTATATGGGGCATGTTCAGGACAACGCCGCCGAAAGCGTGCGCCGCGTGCTGGAGCGGCTGCCCGACCGTTCCGAATACGAATATCCGACCGACACCGGCCAGGTGATCAAGGTAAAAATCACTATCGACCGGCAGAAGCGCGAAGCCACCGTCGACTTCACCGGCACGTCGCCGGTCATGAAGAACAATTTCAACGCCCCCGAGCCGGTCGCCCGTGCCGCGGTGCTTTATGCCTTCCGCGTCATGGTCGAAGACAACATCCCGATGAATGCCGGATGTCTGCGGCCGATCAACATCATCGTCCCCGACGGCTCGATGCTGAAGCCCGTCTATCCCGCGGCAGTCGTCGCCGGTAATGTCGAGACTTCGCAGCACGTCACCAACGCGCTGTTCGGCGCGATGGGGGCGATGGCCAATGCGCAAGGCACGATGAACAATCTCACCTTCGGCAACAAGCAGTACCAGTATTACGAGACGATCTGCTCGGGCTCGCCGGCCGGCCGGATGAACAATGGCCGTGGTTTTGCCGGCACCTCCGGCGTCCACACCCATATGACCAATTCGCGCCTCACCGATCCGGAAGTGCTGGAACTGCGTTTCCCGGTATTGCTCGAGGATTTCCATATCCGCGAAGGCTCCGGCGGCAAAGGCAAATGGAGCGCCGGCGACGGCACCAAGCGCACCATCCGCTTCCTCGAAAAGATGGAATGCGCGATCCTGTCTTCGCATCGCAACCGCCCGCCGCAGGGACTGGACGGAGGCGGCGACGGCGAGGCCGGTTCGACCAAGGTCCGCCGCAAGGATGGCGCGATCGAGGCGCTGAAAGCTTGCGACCAGACGGTTCTCGACGCCGGCGACGCCGTCATCGTGACGACGCCCACCCCGGGCGGATTTGGCAAGGCATAAAGAGCCTGTCACCGGCCTGTCATGACCCTGCGCTACCCGCTTGCGGCAAAGCAAACGGGGATTCGCCTTGCCATGACGGACATTTCTGGGGAATTGGTTTTTCGCCGCGGCAAGGAAGTTGGCAAAGCCGTCTACCAGAACCGCCCGCTGTCGAAGGCCGGCCTTTCCGAACGGCTCTTTGCCTTTCTGTTCTCCGGGCTCGTCTATCCGCAGATATGGGAAGACCCCGAGGTCGACATGGATGCGATGCAGCTCGGCAAGGGCCACCGCATCGTCACCATCGCGTCGGGCGGCTGCAACATTCTTGCCTATCTCACCCGCTCGCCGGGAAGGATCGACGCCGTCGACCTCAACGCTGCCCATATCGCGCTGAACCGCATGAAGCTCGAAGCGGTGCGTCACCTGCCGTCGCAGGGCGACCTGTTCCGTTTCTTCGGAGCGACTGAGACCCGGCACAATTCGCAAGCCTACGACCGCTTCATCGCACCGCATCTCGACCCGGTCAGCCGTCATTATTGGGAGCGCCGCAACTGGCGCGGCCGTCGCCGCATCGCTGTCTTCGACCGCAATTTCTACCAGACCGGCCTGCTCGGCCTGTTCATCGCCATGGGCCACCGCACCGCCAAGTTCTTCGGCGTTGATCCGGCCGGCATCATGAATGCCAAAACCATCGCCGATCAGCGCCGCTTCTTCGAGGAGGAATTGGCGCCGGTCTTCGAAAAGCCGCTGCTGAAATGGGCGACCTCGCGAAAAGCCTCGCTGTTCGGCCTCGGCATTCCGCCTGCCCAGTACGATTCGCTGATCACCTCGGGTGACGGCACCATGGCCAGCGTTCTAAAAGCCCGGCTGGAAAAGCTCGCCTGCGATTTTCCGCTGAAGAGCAACTACTTCGCTTGGCAGGCCTTCGCCCGCCGCTATCCCAATCCGGGCGAGGCCGCCCTGCCCGCCTATCTCGAAAAGCGCAACTACAAGACGATCCGCAACAATGTCGACCGCGTCGCCGTCCACCACGCCAATCTGGTCGAGTTCCTTGCCGGCAAGGATGCCGGTTCGGTGGACCGCTTCGTGCTGCTCGACGCACAGGACTGGATGACTGACGACCAGCTTAACGGGTTGTGGGCCGAGATCACCCGAACCGCCTCCACTGGTGCCCGCGTCATCTTCCGCACCGCCGCTGAACCCAGCCTGCTGCCCGGCCGCGTCTCGAATTCGCTGCTCGACCAGTGGCGCTACGAGAACGACGCCTCGCGCGAGTTTTCGGCCCGCGACCGCTCGGCCATCTATGGCGGCTTCCATCTCTATGTGAAGCAGGGCGCATGAGCACGACCGAGGTGCCGGCCAGCCATGCCGAGCTGATGGACGGCGTCTACCGCTGGCAGCGTCATATCTACGACCTGACCCGCAAATACTACTTGCTCGGCCGCGACCGGCTTATCGCCGGGCTGGATGTGCCGGCCGGCGGCACGGTGCTCGAGCTTGGCTGCGGCACCGGTCGCAACATCATCCTCGCCGCCCGCCGCTATCCCGGCGCGCGCTTCTTCGGCTTGGATATTTCGGCCGAGATGCTGGAGACGGCCGCTTTCGCCCTTGCCCGCGAAGGCCTCTCCGGCCGCGTCATGCTGGCGCGCGGCGACGCCACTGATTTCGACGCCAAAGCGCTGTTCGGCGTCGAGAATTTCGACCGGATATTCGTGTCCTATTCGTTGTCGATGATCCCCGGTTGGGAGAAGACGGTGTCTGCAGCAGTTGCAGCCCTGTCACCTGGCGGCTCGCTGCACGTCGTCGATTTCGGCCAGCAGGAAACCCTGCCCGGCTGGTTCCGCGCGCTGCTGCGCGGCTGGTTGAGGAAATTCCATGTCGAGCCGCGTGAATCGCTGCGTGCGGTTCTGGATTCGGAATCTGCAAGAACCCGTGCAAGCCTCCGTTTCCAAACGCTTTATCGCGGCTATGCGTGGCTCGCTGTGGTCGGCCCCCGCAAATAGCGTGGGACCTGTTTGAGATGCGGCACCCTCGGTGCAGCGCCCCTCAGTGCAGCACCTTGACCAGCGCCGCTACCATCGCCTGCGGCCGGTAGCCGAGCCTGGCCGGCGTCAGGCCGAGCCGCACCACGACCAGTTGCTCCGAGGGGACGATGGCGACCGTTTGCCCGTCATGCCCCTCCATCCAGTATGTGTCCTTGGGCAGGCCCGCGGCAACGCCGGCGCCGGGGCTTTCCTCATCGCCTGGCCCCTCGATCCATAGTTGCCCCTTGCCGTAGACTTTCGAGGCAGGTGCTGCTTCGCGCATCCAGTCGACAAAGCCGGCAGGCAGAATATCCTTGCCGTTCCAGACGCCGCCCTGCAGCAGAAACTGGCCGAAGCGCGCCCAGTCGCGTGCCGTGGCGTAGAGATAGGACGAGCCGACGAAGGTGCCGTGCTCGTCGGCCTCCATGACTGCGCTGCGCATGCCGAGCGGATCGAACAGCGCGGTCCGCGGCCAGGCCAATGCCTTGTCTCCGATCGCGTCCTGCCACAGTCTGGACAGCATCACCGCCGTGCCGCTCGAATAGGAAAACACCTTGCCGACCTCGCCGGTCAGCGGCTTGGATCCGGCAAAGCCCGCCATGTCCGGTTCGAGATAGAGCATCCGCGTTACATCGGCGACGTCGCCATAGTCCTCGTTGAATTCCAGCCCGCTCGACATCGCCATCATGTCGGCGAGGCTGATCACGGCGCGGCCATCTGCTTGCCAGGGTCCGAACAGGCCCTGGTTGGTCATCGCCAATTTGCCGTCCTTCACCAGCGTGCCGACGATCGCCGCATTCACCGTCTTGGTCATCGACCAGCCCAATAGCGGCGACTTTTCGGAAAAGCCGTCGCCATAGCGCTCTGCGACGATGCGGCCGTTCTTGACCACCACCACCGCACGCATGCCGGCGCCGGTCAACGCCGGATCGTCGCGGATTGCCGTGACCTCGGGATCCTGCGAGGCATCGACCTTGTCGCCCTCCGGCCAGATCGCATCGGGCAGCGGCGCCGGCGTCGGTGCAGCTCCCACGATGCCCTTGGCGGCGGCAATATCGCCGTCGGGAACCGAGGCGCAGCCGAGCCCGTCGCGGACGACCGCGACACTCTTGCCGAGCACGCCGAACAGGCCCGCCGAAACCGTTCCCTTCTCCTTGTCCACCGACACTCTCATCAGCTTCAGCAGCGGATGACCCGGCGCCTGCACATCGACGGCGAGCACGTCGTCGGCGTCTCGTCCTGCGATGAAGACGTTCGAACAGACGATCTTGGCCGAATAGCCGGAACCGACGCGGATCAGTTCCGGCGGCGCGAAATACAGCCAGCCCGCGAGTGTCGCGGCGGCCAGCACAGCCAGGCCCAGCAGCCATTTGACGAACTTCAGAAGGATCTGCATTTTCGAACTCCCCCTGAGCGCTCGATCTATGTCATCGATTTGCCGCCATTGTTTCGGCAAAATCGCGGCTCTTGTCGAGCGTCGTCAACCGAATATCAACCATGATCGGCGATCACGAGAGAGAACCGGGCGATCCTGTGGGGTGACCGTCCGGCGGGGCTTGAATGCATGCGTCCCAAACTGCACAGCGGTTTTGGGAATGCATGAAACGAAGATCCAGGTGCGTGGCGTAAGTCGGTTTCAAACGCGCCGCACCCGGTCGAGGGGCCACCCGCAGAAAGACCCATCAGCGGCCGGCTGAAACCGGCTCAGGAAGTAGCGATGCGCCGTTTCGCGGTCCTCATCACGCTGACGCTGCTTGGCGCCTGCTCGACGGTCGAGGATCTGACACCATCGCTGTCGTCGTCCAGCGCCCCTACGGTTGCGGTACGCGCCCCCCGTTTCGCCGACTCCGACCCGCATGAATGGGACAGCGGCACACCGTGGAACTATGCCGTCCACGGCACGGACGTCTCCAAATACCAGACCTCGATCGACTGGCCGGCGGCCAGGGCCAGCGGCATCTCTTTCGCCTTCATCAAGGCAACCGAAGGCGGAGACCGGTTCGATGAAGCTTTCAACGAGCATTGGAGCCGCACGAAAGCCTCGGGGATTCCCCGCGCCGCCTATCATTTCTTCTATTTTTGTACGCCCGCCGCGACCCAGGCGCGCTGGTTCATCCAGAACGTCCCCAAAGACGGCTCGGCGATGCCGCCGGTCCTCGACATGGAATGGAACCCGAAATCGCCGACCTGCAAGCTGCGGCCCGATGCCGCCACGGTGCGCAGCGAGATGAGCACATTCCTCGAAATCGTTGAAAAACACTATGGCAAGAAGCCGATCATCTACACGTCGGTCGACTTCTTCGAAGATAATGGTTTGTCGGGTTTCCGCGGCTACCCCTACTGGCTGCGCTCCGTCGCCGGGCACCCGCGCCAGAGATACGGCAGCCATCCCTTCACCTTCTGGCAGTATACCGGAACGGGTGTCGTGCCGGGCATGGCCGGAAACGCCGACATCAACATCTTCAACGGCACCGAAGCCGCCTGGAAGAAGTGGTTGCGGCAGAACACCCGTTGACACCGGGCCTGCCGCCTGCTTTTCGACATGGCCAATGACGAATGCCTGCAACCGCCGGTAATCTTCTCGGAAGGATGGCGATGCGATTGCGCTTTGGAACTCTCGCGGCGCTGCTCCTGACCGCCTCGCCCGCCACGGCACAGCAATGTGGCGGCGATTTCGAGGCATGGAAGCAGGGCGTGGCGGCGGAGGCCCGGGCGGCCGGCGTCGGCACTGCCGGCCTCGATGCGCTGGAAAGCGCCACCCTCGATGAAAAGGCGTTGGCACGCGACCGCGCCCAGGGTGTCTTCACCCAGACCTTCATCGAATTCTCGAACCGCATGATCTCGTCCCATCGGCTGAAGCAAGGTGCGGCCAATCTGCAAAAATATGCCGAGATCTTTGCCCGCGCCGATCGCGAATTCGGCGTGCAGGCGCCGGTCATTGCCGCCTTCTGGGCTCTGGAAACCGATTTTGGCGCCGTGCAAGGCGATTTTCATACACTGAACGCGCTGGTGACGCTCTCGCATGACTGCCGCCGCCCCCAGCTGTTCCGGCCGCAGATCCTCCCGCTGCTGACCTTGATCGATCGCGGCGTCGTGCCGGCCGATGTGACCGGTGCCTGGGCCGGCGAGATTGGCCAGACGCAGATGTTGCCTTCCGACTATCTCGGTCACGGCGTCGACGGCGACGGCGACGGTCTGGTCGACCTGCGCGGCAGCGCGCCTGATGTGATCATGAGCACGGCCAGCAAGATCCAGTCGCGCGGCTGGAAGCGCGATCAGCCCTGGATCGAGGAAGTCCGTGTGCCCGACGACTTGCCGTGGGAGCAGACGGGGCGCACCAACAAGCTGCCGTTGACGCAATGGACCCAGTGGGGCGTTACTAGGCCAGACGGCACGCCGCTTCTCGACAACGGCCTGAAGGCCGGCCTGGCGCTGCCCATGGGTCGCAAGGGGCCAGCCTTCCTGACCTACGACAATTTCGACGTGTATCTCGAATGGAACCAGTCCTTCACCTATGCCCTGACCGCGGCAAATCTTGCCGCCCGGCTGGGGGGGGCGCCGCGATTCGATCCGCGCAACCCCGAACCCGGCCTCGACGGCGACCAGATGAAGGCGCTACAGACCAAGCTCGAAGCGAAAGGCTATGATGTCGGTACCGTCGACGGCATCCTGGGCACCAACACCCGCGAAGCCATCCGCAAGGAGCAGATGCGTCTGGGACTGCCGGTCGACGGCTGGCCGACTCCGGAGCTGCTGGCGAAGCTGTAAAATTGCAAGTATGACTTCTGCAGCTTGTTGGCAGCAAGCATGTGGAAGTCAGGTATGAGCCTCTACGACCCAAAGAATACCTACACGCCCAGCCTTACCTCGCCGCGACCGTTGGGTGGCATAGAGGCTTTCTACGTCTCACTCACCAAAGACGCCTTCGACCAACAACCGATGGTCGATCTCATTCGCCACATCCGGTCTGCTTATGCGGCGAACAGATTCTACGCATTTACGTCGATGCATACGCTAGTTGTCAGCGTCAACAATCCGATCGAATTCAATCGGGACAACCTGCGAATTGACTATCAAGCTTCCCGCGACACTTGGGAATTCAACTATTTATCAAACCCTTTCAAACCGGCTGAATTCGTCAGGCGTTACCCTGCCCCGCTTGGAATCGAGAAATTCGACGGTTTCGTAAAGATGATCGGGTGGTAGATCCGCATCACATCACCGCCTGGCAAGCAGGAAATCGATAAAGGCTCGCAGCGGGGCCGGAACCTGCCGGGAACTCGCGTGGTATAGATAAAAACCCGGAAATCTCGGCGACCAGGCTTCGAGAAAGCGAATTAGCTTTCCCGCTTCGATCCACGGCCGGACCTGGTATTCCAGCATGTACGCCACGCCGACCCCATCCAGAACCGCCCCGATCATCAGTTCCGTATCATTGACCGTCAGGCCGCCGCTGACAGCCACTTCCAAGGCACGTTGGCCCCGGGCGAACTCCCAGCGGTAGAGATTGCCGCCGCTCGGCCACTGGAAATCGATGCACTGGTGCTGATGCAGGTCCGCGGGGTGACGGGGTATCGGGTGATGCTCCAGATAGCTCGGCGCGGCCACTGCGGCCATCTCGAGCTCCTCGCTGAGCTTCACCGCTACCATGTCCTTGTGCAGCCGCTCGCCCAATCTGATTCCGGCATCGAAGCGGCCCTCGACGATGTCGGTGAGCATGTCTTCAACGATGATCGTGAGGGCGATGTCGGGATAGGCGCGGCGGAAATCGCCGAGGATCGGCGCGATGAAACGCGTGGCGGCGATGCGCGGAACATTGATGCGCAGCGAGCCTGCCGGCCGACCGCGGGATGCATGAGCGTCCGCAACAGCCCCTTCCAGTTCGCTGAACGCCGGTGCGATGCGGGCAAATAGCTTCTCGCCCTCAGCAGTCGGCGACATGCTGCGCGTGGTGCGGTTGAGCAAGCGGACACCGAGACGCTCTTCCAGCCCGCGTATCGTCTGGCTGAGCGCCGGAGGCGAAATCCTGAGCTTGGCCGCGGCGCGGACAAAGCTGCCCTCTTCGACGATTGTTGCAAATGCCCTGAGTTCGGAAAACTCGGTTCCTCGCATTATGTATCCCAGACTTAACAAGTCAGTTAGATAATAGGCTATTCTCTGAGCAATAGCATGTCCTTAGCTTTCCCTGGAACGCCGCTCGATCGAGGCGGCCGCAGCCAGACGGAAGGAACAGCCATGCATCGTCCACTTGAGGGCAAAACCGCACTTGTGACCGGCAGTTCGCGCGGCATCGGACGCGCCATCGCGGAGGGGCTCGCGGCCAAGGGTGCGGCCGTGGTCGTCAACTATGTCGGCAACGAGAAAGCCGCCTGGGAAGTGGTTGCCTCCATTGAAGGGAATGGCGGAAAAGCCGTCGCCGTCCAGGCGGATGTCTCCAGCATCCCCGACATTCGCAGGCTGTTCGATGAAAGCGAAAGGCAGGTGGGGGCGATCGACATCGTCGTCGCCAATGTCGGCGTCGCCGTCATAAAGCCGCTCGTCGAGGCCACCGAGGCGGACTTCGATCATGTCTTCGGCGCCAATGCCAAGGGCACCTTCTTCACGCTTCAGGAAGCGGCGCGCCGCGTTCGTGACGGTGGCCGCATCATCGCTGTCTCCACCGGCGGAACCAGAATGTTTTTCACGCAGACGGCGCTTTATCTCGGCAGCAAGGGAGCCGTCGAGCAGTTCGTTCGCGTCCTCTCGCGCGAACTTGGCCCGCGCGCCGTTACCGTCAATGCGCTTTCACCAGGCTTCACCGACACCGACCTACTGCCCGAGCGGGACCGCGCGATCGCCGCCGGCATGTCGCCCTTCGGCAGGATCGGAGCACCGCGCGACGTAGCCGATGTCGCGGTTTTCCTCGCCTCCGACGAGGCGCGCTGGCTGACCGGCGAGAATATCCAGGCTGGCGGTGGAGTAGCCTGACTGAATGGTGAATGGTGAATGGTGAATGGTGAATGGTGAATGGTGAATGGTGAATGGTGAATGGTGAATGGTGAATGGTGACAATTCACCGAAGCCGGACGGAACGCAAGAACTACTTCTATTCACTATTCACTATTCACTATTCACCATTAACTAATCGGCCATCGTCTCGAGGCTGGCAAACCCCTGCGGCGCATCGCCTTCGTCGAACGGCGTCGCCACCTCGACGAAGGTGTCGGGATAGAACCCGTTGAACCGTGTCCTGAGCGACAGCGAATAGGCGCCGATATGGCCGATCTCGATCCAGTCGCCGGTATCGACGGTTTCCGGCAGCCAGAACGGCCGCGACAATATGTCGACGGAATCGCAAGTCGCGCCGCAGACCTTGAACGGCACGATGGTCTTCTCCACACCATTGCGCGAGCGGATCGCCGGATCGGGGATGAAGCGTGCCGGCAGCGTGATCTTGCCGGTCCATGAATCCGACAGCGACGCCCAGATGCCGTCATTGATGTAGAGCCTTTTGCCCTTGCGCAGCAGCACGCGCACGATCAGCGACAGGCAGCGCGCCACGATCACCCGGCCGGGCTCGGCCACCAGCGGCATCTGGTCGAACTGGTATTCCCTAAGGTCGCCCGATAGCCGCGACATGATCTGACCGAGCGACGGCATTTCCGGCTTGCGGCTGTTCGGATCATGGCCGTATTCGGCCGGAAAGCCGCCGCCGACATCCAGCCCGGCAATGTCGAAGCCGACGCGGTTGCGCACCCAGTCGGCGGAGGCCAGCGCCCGCTCATAGGTGTCGGGATCCTCGATCTGGCTGCCGACATGGAAGCACAGCCCGACCTTGTAGCCCGTCCGGTTCAGCCGCTCGGCCAGTTCGACCGCATTGGCCGGTCCGGCGCCGAACTTCTTCGACAGCTCGTATGCCGCCGATCCCTTCGTCTGAATGCGCACGAACACGGTGATGGCGCCCGGATCGATGTCGAGCGCCCGCACCACCCTGGTCAGCTTGGTGATCTCGTCCTCATGGTCGAGCGAAATGACGCGGATGGCGTATTTTTCCAGCGCCAGCCTGATGTCCGACTGCGCCTTCACTGGGTGCATGTAGAGCATCTCGGCGTCCGGCGAGACGGCACGCACGGCGGCGAATTCGCCGGGCGATGCCACATCGAAGGCAGTGACCCCGGCCTCGACCAGGGCGTTGAGCACGATGTGCTCGCCATTTGTCTTGACCGCATAAGCGGTCTTGCCGGGAAACATGCCCATGAACTGTTTGGCGTCCGCCTTCAGCACCTGTGGCCGGAAGCAGTAGACCGGATCGTCCGGGCGAAGTGCCAGCGCTGCCTCACGGGCATTTTCGAATCGCTGCATGGACGAATCCCTTGACTGAGGCTGCGCACAATTAATCCAAGCTAGCGGCTAATGAAAACAATTCTATGTCTCGCAGCCCTGGCTTCGCGGCGCTACGCCGGTTCTGTACGCCGGTTATGAGAGAGCTAGGCCATCGCTCAGGTTTCGGGTGGCCCTTGCCGCCGGACCGGGTATGCGTGAACAGATGCCTGAAGAGCAAGGCATCTCGTCTGGGAGGACGACCAATGGCGATAGCTGCCACCACCGCCACGGCACGCGGGCCGATGGTGCTCAAAGACTGGGCGCAGCTTCTGCTGCTCGGCGCCATCTGGGGCGGTTCGTTCTTCTTTGCCCGCATTGCGGTATCGGAACTTCCTCCGCTGGTGCTGGTGCTGTTTCGCGTCACCATCGCGGCGATCGCGTTGCAGCTCTATCTTGCGGTTCGCGGCCCGTCCTTTCGCCTCGCCTTCCCACATGTCGGACTGTTCTTCCTGCTGGCGCTCGCCAACAATGTCATCCCTTTCTCGCTGATCTTTGCCGGCCAGACCGAGCTTGGCGCCGGTGTCGCCTCGGTGCTTAATTCGACCACGCCGTTCTGGACGCTGATCCTCGCCAATGCGCTGACCAGTGACGAGAAACTGTCGTGGAACAAGCTTGCCGGCATCGCGCTCGGCATAGCCGGCACTGCGGTGATGATCGGTCCCGGGCTGATTGCCGGGCTCGGCGGTCCGGTCTGGGCGAAATTCGCGCTGATCGGCGCCTCGCTCTCCTATGCGGTTGCCCTGATGATTGCCCGCCGCTTCAAGGGTGTGCCGTCGCCGGTCATCGCCGCCGGACAATTGACCTGCTCGACCATCATCATGATCCCGGTCGTTCTGTTCACCTATGACGCTGCCAATCTGTTTTCGGCTTCGCCGCCGGTATGGGCGGCGGTGCTGGCGCTGGCGCTGCTGTCGACCGCCTTCGCCTATATCCTGTATTTCAACCTCGTCGCCTCGGCCGGCGCCACCAACGCCTCGCTGGTCACGCTCATCGTGCCGGCCAGTGCCATCCTGCTCGGCTTCCTGTTCCTGGGCGAGCGGCTCGAACTGTTCGAACTCGGCGGCATGGCGCTGATCGCGTTCGGCCTCGTCACCATTGATGGGCGCCTGTTCGGCCGACGCTAGAACGCCGCGCCTGATTGCGTCGCCCCGAAAAGCGATTCCAATTCGGGGCTGGGTAGCGCTGCCATGCCACGGCTTCGCCACAAATTATTCACAGGTCCAAGGCCGGCTTTTGACCAAGAGTTTCAATACCTAACGGCAAACAGCAGGTCGAAAATTCCACAATTTCGTCGCATTGCAGCAAAGTTTCTGCTTGCCTGTGGCACAAATGACCCTAGACTCTCGCCATAGCTCTTAAGAGGAGGCTATGACATGGGACTGACGAGGCCAATCAACGCTTTGATGATTTGTGCTGCGTTTGCATTCATCGGCGCCCTCATTATGGGCGTCCTTCCATAAGGCCGCTGAGCGGCGGAAGACCAGCACCGAATATTACAAACCATTGAAAAGGCCGGGCATTTTGCCCGGCCTTTTGCATTTCCCCAACCTTTTGCATTTCACAGGACTCGCCTGCCCCTAGGCCGCGGCAGATCCCGCTGCCTCGACTTCGTGCGATCTGATGCCGATCATGTGGCAGATGGCAAAGACCAGATCGGCCCGGTTCATCGTATAGAAGTGGAAATCGCCAACGCCACGCTCGACAAGGTCGAGCACCTGCTCGGCGGCCACGGCCGACGCCACCAGCGCATGCGTTTGCGGGTCGTTCTGCAGCCCATCGAAGCGCTCGGCCAACCATGCCGGCACCAAAGCGCCGCAACGCGCCGAGAAGTTGGCGACCTGGGTGAAGTTGTGCACCGGCAATATGCCCGGCACGATCGGTATATAGATACCGGCCCGCCGTGCCCGTTCGACATAGCGCTCATAGAGATCGTTGTCGAAGAAGAACTGGGTGATCGCCCGCGTCGCGCCATTGTCGGCCTTGCGCTTCAGCATGTCGAAGTCGGTTGCGAAATCCGGGCTTTCCGGATGCTTTTCCGGGTAGGCCGAGACCGATATGTCGAAATCGCCGGCGCCCTTCAGCGCATCAACCAGCTCGGCGCCATTGGCATAGCCGTCCGGATGCGGCCGGTAGGCCGCGCCGACGCCCTCGGCCGGATCGCCGCGCAGCGCGACGAAACGCTTGACGCCCATATCGGCGAATTCCCGGATCACCGCGTCGACCTCGTGACGCGCCGCGTCGACACAAGTCATATGCGCCGCCGGCGTCAGTGTCGTTTCGTTGAGGATGCGCTTGACGGTGCGGGCCGTGCGCTCGCGGGTCGAACCACCGGCACCATAAGTGACCGAAACGAATTTCGGCTTGAGCGGCTCCAGCCGGGTGACTGTGTCCCACAGCCTTGCCTCCATCTCGTCGTTCTTCGGCGGAAAGAACTCGAATGAAACCCTGACCTTGTCGCCAATGTCGGGGCGGCGGGAGAAGCGGAACTGGTTCATCAGGCGGTTTCCCCTATCGGATACGCAGTGGCCGGTTGTCTGTCGTTGGAAGGCTCGGCGATCAGCATGCGTCGATCGCGGCCGAGCCAGAGTTTTACGGTGAGCTTGGCCTCGTTGCCGCCGCGCGGCTCGAATTCCTGGCTGTCCTCGAGGTCGAGGCCGGCTTCGGAAAACCAGTCGGCAATTTGCCGGTCGGAAAAGCCGAGACGCATATGCGCGTGCTCGTCGCGTAAAAACTCCAGCGTGTGCGGCGCGAAATCGACGATCACCAGCCGGCCGGCCGGGCGCAACAGCCGCGCCGCCTCGCGAATGGCGCGAGCTGGATCGTCGAGATAATGCAGCACTTGGTGGATGGTGACGAGATCGAAGGCGTCGCGCTCGACCGGCGGCGCGAAAATATCGCCCTGCCGCACCTGCGCATTCGAAACGCCGGCCTTGTCGAGATTGGCGCGCGCCACCGTCAGCATTTCGCGCGACATGTCGATGCCGACACCGCGCCGATAGAGCGGCGAAAAGATCTCGAGCAGCCGTCCGGTGCCGGTGCCGAGATCGAGCATCGACTGGAACGGTCGCTTGCCGACGAGCTTGACGAGTGCTGCTTCGACGGCGCGGTCCGGCACATGCAGCGACCGGATATGGTCCCAGCTTGCGGCGTTTACCGAGAAATATTCGGCAGCCCGGTCCTGCCGCTTGCGCTTGACCGCGGCCAGCCGTTCGAGATCACGCTCGACCTGCGGATCGGCGCCGCGGATGCCGGAGACCAGCCTGAGTACGAAATCGCGCGACGCGTCGGAATCCGAAAGCCGGAAGAAGGCCCACGACCCCTCCTGATAGCGGCCGATCAGCCCGGCCTCCAGCAGCAATTTCAAATGCCGCGAGACGCGCGGCTGCGACTGGCCGAGGATTTCGGTGAGATCGGAAACGGTAAGATCGCCGCGCGACAGCAGCGCCAATATGCGCAGCCGGCTGGATTCGGCCGCCGCCTTCAATGTATCTACCATCGTGTCGAGAGCGACATGCATGCGAGCATTCTCTTTGAAAAGATATAAACATATGTTTATGTCGATTTTGATAGCCTTGCAAGCGCTATGTCGCTTCCGGACAAGAAAATGACGCATGCGTGGCGGATCGCGCAAAGCCGGAAGCATGATCGGGGCGAGAACCATGTTCGAAACGCGTAGCGGCGAAAAGCTTCTGAAGACCGACCCGGCAACGATGCCGCCGGATGGCCATGTCGTCTTCATCGGCCGCATCGCCTCGCCGTGGACGACGCGGGAAACTTGCCCCAAGAACATGAAAGCCGCGCGGGAGACGGGACGGCCGGCGGCTCTCACGATCGACCCGCTTTATCGTGATGGCCTGCTTGGCTTGGAACGCGCCAGCCACGTGATCATCCTGTCCTGGCTGCACCATGCACCGCGGCAACTGATTGTGCAGAAACCCCGCCATGCCACGGAGCCGAAAGGCGTTTTTTCGCTGCGCTCCCCTGCCCGGCCGAACCCGATCGGACTGCATGTCGCAAAGCTCGTCGCCCTCGACATCGACACCGGCCGCATCGATCTCGACGCCATCGACGTGCTCGACGGCACGCCGGTCATTGACCTCAAGCCTTATTTCGCCTCGACCGATGCCTTTGCCGAGGCAACCATGGCCGGGCGGGACGAGCCAGGACGGGTCGAGTGATGAGCGCGCCGACCGGCCGCCGCCGCGCCATCGCCAAGGCGCTGACAGCGCTTCTGCCGCTGGCGCCCTATGCCGACATGGAAAAGATCCGTGCCGATGCCGGCGCCGTGCATATGAAGACGCTGCCGCCGACGATTGCCGTGTGGCTGGCGACCATCGCCCATATCCGCCATATGCACACCGACTACGAAAAGCTGCTGGCCGAAGGCTATGACCGCGATTCCGCGCGCTTCTTCGTCATCGAACAGACCAACAATGTGCTGACCCGCTGGCGCGCCACCCGTCTGCTCGATGATGAGGACGAGGAGTGACAGGCTAGCAATGGCCTATCCGGCAAGTCCGGCCTGTGTCTTGTCCGGCCGGCCGTGCTGTTCTACCCGGATGCAGCGGCCACCGCGCGAGGGCATGAAGGAGGCGAGATGGACAACGCTGGGGATCCGCTGACCAAACCGCTGCCTTTGCTCTCGGTACAGCATGTCGACCCGCACTCCTATCCGGACGGCGTCGCCTTTCTGGACGACCAGTATCTGCCAATGTCGCAGGCCAGGATCCCGGTGCTTGATTGGGGGTTCCTGCACTCGGATGCCACTTACGATACGGTGCATGTCTGGAACGGTCGCTTCTTCCGTCTCGACCTGCATCTCGACCGCTTCTTCGGCGGGCTGGAAAAGCTGCGCATGACGATTACGTTCGACCACGAAGGCGTGGCCGAAATCCTTCAAAACTGCGTGGCGCTGTCTGGCCATCGGGCTGCCTATGTCGAGATGCTCTGTACGCGCGGCACCTCTCCGACCTTCAGCCGCGACCCGCGCCAGGCGGTCAACCGCTTCATGGCCTTCGCCGTTCCCTTCGGCTCGGTCGCCAATGCCGAGCAATTGCAGCGCGGCCTCAATGTCGCGATCAGCGATAAGGCGCGCATCCCGCCGACCTCGGTCGATCCGGCAATCAAGAACTATCATTGGCTCGACCTGGTGCGCGGTCTTTACGACGCCTATGACCGCGGCGCCGAGACCGCGCTGATCCTCGATCTCAACGGCAATGTCGCCGAAGGCCCGGGCTTCAACGTCTTTTGCGTGAAGGACGGAAAACTGTCGACACCAGCGGTCGGCGTGCTGCCGGGCATCACGCGGCGCACCGTCTTCGATCTCTGCGCCGAGGCCGGGCTTGCCGCCGCAGCAACCGACGTCTGCATCGCCGCGCTTAAGGCGGCCGACGAAGTCTTCATCACCTCAACCGCTGGCGGCATCATGCCGGTGACAACGATCGACGGCGCTCCGGTCGCCAACGGCAAGGTCGGTGCGATCACCAGCCGACTGACGGCGCTTTATTGGCAAAAGCACGAAGAACCGGCATGGTCGACCCCGGTGCGCTACCCCTGACCCTCGCTGGCCTGGCGCGGCGCTGTCCCGCCAACGTCAACGTCGGCAACATCGAAACGTTCAAAGCCTGAAACAAAAACCCGCCTCAATGGGCGGGGCAGCGGGGCGAATCAGCACCATAGCAAGATTAGTAGCATAGCTGCCGGCACAAAGCAAGAACAAAGTTGCTATACATCAGGAAAATCGCTTCAGGTTGGCGTCGCGGCCTCATTCCAGCTTGGGTTCCTCGCCCCACGAAAGTGGCTCGGCGAAGCCGAGACGGAGAGGGGGAACCGCGCTCTACGAAAAGCCTCGCCGGCCGCGGTGCCTGTCCTCGGGCTTGCCGAAGGCAAGACCCGTGGGCGGCCACCTCTCCCCCGCTTCGCGGTGGGCGAGGAACCAAGGTCTTGAAAGGTCGCGGGACAGTGCCCCTCTGCCCTGCCGGACAGAGGGGGCGCGAAGGAACGCGGCTTCGGCTGGCAATGCCGCCTTGCCTGGACTAGGCCCGATAGATCCACTGCTCCGGCATGCGCACCGAAATCTCCTCGCCGGCCGTGATCGTGCCGGGCTTCTCGACCCAGGCGACGAGCCCGCGCAGCCGCTTCGCCGCTTTTGGGAACAGCAGCGCGCCGGCGTCATGGTCGGCCATCCCGGCATGTTCGGCGACCGACCGCCCAGCGATGCGGCAAGGTCCGTTCTGCGCGTCGACCTTGACGGTCGCGCCACCTTTGAAGAACAGCAGCGTCCCGGACGGCAGCATGGAGAGGTGCGGCAGGCCTTCGATCACGAGATTGGCGCCGATCCATTCCGGCTTGATCTCGGCGATGCCCATCCGCTCGGCGACGATGGCCAGTTCGCCCGCCGCCACGATCGACAATTGCCGCTCGTTGCGCATCTCGGTGCCGCGCGGATACCAGGGCTCGCGCCCACCGGAGCGCCGCGTCGTGCCGGCGTGGAAATCGCCATCGATGCCATCGAAGCCGAGTTGCAACGCATCCACGACTCGTGTCTCGAAATGATCGAACGGCGCGACGTAAAGCGCGGCCACCTTGGCGGCGAGTTTTCGCGCCGGGACAATCTCGACCGGATTCTCGGCTGCGGGAAACATATCCAGCATTGGTTTCATTCCTTGCGACGGGGCGCAGTTAGCCGAAGTCGATTTACAGCGTCCAGTCGAAAGCGTTGATGCTCCAATCAAGGCGGCTGATACGGTTCGGCGCCGACAACCCCCTTCCAGGCTGGACCAGCTCCATTCCGCGCCCGTGCCGCATTGCTGCCGCGCTGTATCGATTGGATAACAGGGTCAGACGAAGGCCTGCGGAGGTTATCATGCATCCCGCATCGGCGATCGTGCAGCTTTGGCTGCTCTGGGTCGTCACATGGGCCGCGGCCGCCTTCTGGGCCGACCGGGCCGAAAAACGCGCCGGTTTCGACGCGGAACTTCCCTACCGGGCGGTGCTGGTGCTCGGCACGATCCTGCTCTTCATCCCGGCGCACGGCTATGCCGGCCCGCTGAGACTTTGGATGCCAACCCTTGCCGACGCGTGGATATGCTTCGCGCTGATCGCTGCCGGTCTGGCATTCGCCTGGTGGGCGCGGCTGCACCTCGGCCGCCTGTGGTCGGGCACGGTCACCGCCAAGGCTGAGCACCGCGTCGTCGACACCGGTCCCTACCGGCTGGTCCGCCACCCGATCTACACCGGGCTGCTTCTGGCGATCCTCGCCACCACGGCGGCGAAGGGCACGGTCTGGGGCGTTGCCGGGGCCATCCTCCTCATCGTCGGCATCGTCATGAAAGCAAGGCTGGAGGAGCGCTTTCTCCGCGGCGAACTGGGTAGCGCTTACGACGACTATGCCAGGCGCGTTCCCATGCTGGTGCCGTTCGCGCCGAGCTAATGCATGTCGCCCAAAAGTGTGCAGCGTTTTGGGACAACGACATGCATAAAACAAAAATCTAAAGCATGCGCAACAGCGCGCCGCCGATCGAATAGCCGGCGCCGAAGGCGCAGAGCAGGCCATAGTCGCCGGCCTTCATGTCGGCATGGTTCTCCGACAGGGCGATGATGGCGCCGGCGGCGGCGGTGTTGCCGAGGCGCTCCAGCACCATCGGCGCGCGGTCATGGTCGACCTCATGGCCGAAGGACAGTTTCAGGATCATGGCGTTCATCCGCGCATTCGCCTGATGCAGCCAGAAGCGCCGGATCGCTTGCGGCGTCAGCCCGTGCTCGGCCAGGAATTCGACGATGAATTTGTGGCCGGCGACGGTAACTTCCTTGAACACCTTGTTACCGATCTGCTTGATCAGATTGCCTTCCAGATCGATCATGTACGGATCGTCCTGGGTTGCGCGGGTATAGTAACCGAGATTGGTGCGGATGCTGTTGGACATCTGCGTCCAGGTGCGCGTATCCAGCACCTCGAAGCGCCCCGGCCGCTTCTCGCCCTGGGCGAGCCCTTCGACGATCATCGACACGGAAGCGTCGCCGAAGATGAAATGCGTCTGCCGGTCGCGAAAATTGAGATGGCCGGTGATGATCTCCGGCGTCGACACCAGCACGCGTTTGTGCGCCCCTGCCCGCACCAGATTGACGGCGATGTGCAATGCGGCCGCCGCCGACGAGCAGCCAAGCCCCATGTCGAAGCCGGCGCCCTTCGTCCCCAACGCCTGCTGCATTTCGATGGCGATCGCCGGATAGGGCCGCTGATGGTGCGAAGCCGAGCAGATCACCAGGTCGATATCCTCAGGCTTCAGCCCGGCATGATCGAGCGCCTTCCTGGCCGAGGCGATACCGAACTCGGCCTCCAGCGACAGCGCATCGTCGGGCCGCGCCGGGAAGCGCGGCGCCATGCGGGTCGGGTCGAGGATGCCTTCCCGTTCGATGACATGGCGGGTCTGGACGCCCGAGGCATGGACGATGAAGGCACTGTCCGATTTCTGCAGCAGCGTCTCGCCCGAGGCCTCGCGGCGGACATTCTCTGTGTCCACCCAGGTGTTGAAGCTGGCGACGAGCTCCTCATTGGTGATCGAAGCTTCGGGGATTTCAACGCCGATGCCGCTGATGATGACGCGATGCATTTCCAGTTCGTCCCATGCGCAGACGTTGCGGCCTCATGTCGACGCCGCAAAAAGCTCGGCGCAACCTCTTTTGCACCTAGCCAGTTTATGCCGGCTTAAATCAAGCCCCTGGAACGGGTCTTTACCAGGCGCAGAGCTTGGTATTGGTCTGCGGATTGTTCCAGCAGGCGCCGTCATCGTTGCTGCGCGCACGAATTGCCCGGGCAGCGAGACATTGCGCCGGCCGAGATTGACGTAGCCGTAAGCAAAACCGGGCCCGTCGACCTCCAGGACATAAGTCGGATAGCCTGGCGCAGAGATGCGAAAGCTGCCGTCACCGTCCAGCGCCCGGTAGTTGCAGGAGAAATAGCCGTCGTCGCTGGTAAAGCAGCGCGCCCGCTTCGCCTCCGCCGACATCGACAAGGCGAGCACGGCGGCCGCGCAAACGCTGCCGCCGAAAACCATCTTTTTCAGTGTCATCATCCACCCCATGGCCGCTGACGGGCCGTTGCCCTTGCGCCGCTGAAATGCGCATGGAGGTGAAATCGGGTCAAGCGGCCGCTGCGCACTACCCTTTGCCGTGGCTAAAAGTTCCTAAGCAGCGCGCCGTGCCACGATGAAGAGACGGGGGAAGCGCAGCAACACCTTGCCGTTCGACATCGCTGGATAGGCTTCTTCTATTCTGGCCGTATAGCGCTTCAGGAAAAGCTGCCGCTCGTCTTCGTCGAGCGGATCGAGGAACGGCTTCAACCCTGTCGACTTCACCCACTCGACGATCGCCTCGGCATCCGCCATCGGATGGTTGTAGATCGTGTGCCAGATATCGAGCCGGTCCGAGAAAGGCGACAGCAGGTCGTAATAGAACGCGACAGGCGGCAGCGGCGCGCGGGCCGCGTCGCTGAGCTTTTCGGTGAACGGCATCTCGGCCGCAGTCTCCCGCATCAGCCGGTGCGACGGCTCGGCCATATTATCCGGCATCTGCACGGCAAGCGCGCCGCCGGGCGCCAAAAATCCCATCAGTCGCTGGAAAATCGCCGGATGCTCCGGCAGCCACTGAAACACCGCATTGGCGAAGATCACGTCGACGGGTTCCGTCGGCTGCCACGCCGCCGCATCCGCCAGCGCAAAGGTGACGCCGGGCAGACGCGCCTTGGCCTTCTCGATCATATCAGGCGAGGTATCGAAGCCGCTGATCTGCGCCTTTGGCCAGCGCTCGACCAGCAATTCGGTCGAATTGCCCGGCCCGCAGCCAATGTCGACCACCCGACGTGGCTCCCGCATCGGCACCTGCGCAACGAGATCGCGCGCGGGGCGGGTGCGCTCGTCCTCGAACTTCAGGTAGAGGGCGGCGGACCAGTCGGGTCTAGACATGCTGTTCTCGCGAAGATTGTCTTCTGTGTCGGTTCAATAGGCATCTGTCGACAGACACACAATGTGCCAGACATGTCGGTGCGAATCGTGCAGTCTTGACACGGGCAGAAAGTTCTGTCTTTGTTCTTATTTTCTTAGGGGGCCATTGTGAACGCCGAAGCGATGAATGCAGCCATCGACTTGGCGAAGAAAACAGGTGGCAAGCGCTTTCACACGGTGCTCGCCGATCCTCCTTGGCGCTTCACAAATCGTACCGGCAAAGTTGCGCCCGAACATCGCCGTCTGTCACGCTATGAAACGCTGACGACCGATGACATCTGCGCGCTGCCGATATCAGAACTGACTTTGCAACCGGCACATCTCTACCTCTGGGTTCCGAATGCGCTGCTGCCGGATGCTCTGCGAGTCATGCGAGCCTGGGGATTCGAATACAAGTCGAACATCGTCTGGCACAAAGTGCGAAAGGACGGCGGCTCTGATGGCCGCGGCGTCGGCTTCTATTTTCGCAACGTGACCGAGCTGCTTCTGTTCGGCGTGCGCGGAAAAAATGCTCGTACGGAATCTCCCGGCCGCAGCCAGGTCAACTACATGTCATCGCGAAAGCGGGAACATTCCCGCAAACCCGATGAGCAATATGAACTGATCGAAAGCTGCTCCAAAGGTCCGTATCTGGAGCTTTTTGCACGTGGCACCAGACCCCGATGGACGTATTGGGGCAATCAGGCAGATGAGGACTATAAGCCTACTTGGAAAACATATGCCTACAATTCGGCAGTAGAGCCTGCCGAATAGCGATTATTCGTCGCCTCCTACTGCATCAATTATTGGCTGGAGACCCGAAGGATCCTCACCAAAGCTGACGATTGAATCTGGCAGCCCAATTGTAACCAGAGGGCATGGGTTGCCAACACCGCGAGAGATTCGATCGTCTAATTTTCGCCAATGGGTGGTAGCTTCACCGAACTTGTCTGCTGCAAATTTGCTCGAGAATGCTTCTCTGAAGGTAACCGGATCTTTCGAGCGCTCGATACGTTTCATGATCGCAGCGCGCTGACGTGTTGTGGGATCGTATCCCCAGCGCAACAAGTCATCGAACGATTGAATTTGCCGCTCGTCGAAAAATCGCTGCACAAGACTGAGCACATTGTCGTGAAGCGATTTTCCTCGCGTGACAATAATTCCGACTGAAATAGCTCCCTCGGCATGAAGACGTTTGAAATTCTCAAGGTCGCGATCAAAGAATGGGTCTTTGTTATTCCATTCGATTTCTAGTGCGACCACCGCATCGGAATCATTCCGCTGCCGAAGATGCCGTACATGATCCATTTTGTGGGAAATCGCTTCTCTCGCGATTCCATTAATTACTTTTTCGATCGTGAAAGTTGTCGTCAACCAATCCGCAGCAACCAACCCTCGCCGTAAGCGCTGCGTGTTCTTTGTTTCACCACCACCGCCAGCGATTATTTCTTCGATCGGAATTGATGCAGCTAGAAGAACAGCCTCCAGCTCCGATACCGCGTCTGGGAAGTCGACAGAGAGAATCGCTTCAGCGTGCGAATGAAACTCGACCTGAAAGCCTTTTGCCGAAAGACGATCGAAGAGTGCCATGCCCTACCTGGTCAGCCGCTTATACGTCATCCTGTGCGGGTTGACCGCGTCCGGGCCGAGGCGGCGGATCTTGTCCTGCTCGTAATCCTCGAAATTGCCCTCGAACCATTCGACATGGCTGTCGCCCTCGAAGGCGAGGATGTGCGTCGCCAGCCGGTCGAGGAACATGCGGTCGTGCGAGATGATGACGGCGCAGCCGGCGAAGTTTTCCAGCGCGTCTTCGAGTGCGGCAAGCGTTTCCGTATCGAGATCGTTGGTCGGTTCGTCGAGCAGCAGCACATTGCCGCCGGTCTTCAGCATTTTTGCCAGATGCACGCGGTTGCGCTGGCCGCCGGACAGGTTGCCGACCTTCTGCTGCTGATCGCCGCCACGAAAGTTGAACGACGCGCAATAGGCGCGGGTGTTGGCCTCGAACTTGCCGAGCTTGACCACTTCGGCGCCGCCCGAGATCTCTTCCCAGACGGTCTTGGTTGGGTCGAGTGCGTCACGGCTCTGATCGACATAACCGAGCTTGACCGTCTCGCCGACGCGGATCGTGCCGGCATCGGGCTTTTCCTGCCCGGTGATCATGCGGAACAGCGTCGTCTTGCCGGCGCCGTTCGGGCCGATGACGCCGACGATGCCGCCGGGCGGCAGCTTGAATTCGAGATCGTCGATCAGCAGCGTGTCGCCGAACCCTTTCGACAGACCCTCGACCTCGATCACCACATTGCCGAGCCGCTCGCCATGCGGAATGACGATCTGGGTGTCGCTCGGACGCCGCTTGTCGGCCGCATCCAGCAGATCCTGGAACGCCTGGATGCGGGCTTTCGACTTGGTCTGCCGGGCTTTCGGGCTGGACTGGATCCACTCGCGCTCTCGGCCGATCGCCCGCTGGCGCGCATCGTCCTCGCGGCCTTCCTGCTTGAGGCGCTTGGCCTTGGCTTCGAGATATTTGGTGTAGTTGCCTTCGTACGGGATGCCACGGCCGCGGTCGAGCTCGAGGATCCAGCCGGTGACGTTGTCGAGGAAGTAGCGGTCGTGGGTGATGATCATCACCGCGCCCGGATAGGCGCGCAGATGCTTTTCCAGCCACGCCGTCGTCTCGGCGTCGAGATGGTTGGTCGGCTCGTCGAGCAGCAGCAAATCGGGCTGGCGCAGCAGCAGCTGGCAGAGCGCGACGCGACGGCGTTCGCCGCCCGACAGCTTGGTGACGTCGGCTTCCTTGGGCGGACAGCCGAGCGCCTCCATCGCCATCTCGACCTGCTGCTCGAGATCCCACAAATTGAGCCGGTCCATCTCGTCCTGGAGCTTGGCCGACTCGTCGGCCGTCTCGTCGGAATAGTTCATCATCAATTCGTTATAGCGCTCGATGATGGCGGTCTTGGCGACGACGCCTTCCATGATGTTCTCGAACACATTCTTGTTCGGATCGAGTGCCGGCTCCTGCGCCAGGTAACCGACGGTCGCGCCTTCGGCCAGCCAGGCTTCGCCGCTCCACTCCTTGTCGATCCCGGCCATGATCTTGAGGATCGTCGACTTGCCGGCGCCGTTGGGGCCGAGGATGCCGATCTTGGCGTCCGGGTAGAAGGACAGATGAACGTTCTCGAGCACCTTCTTGGTGCCGTAGGCCTTGTTGAGGCCGGCCATGTGATAGATGAACTGGCGTGCCACGCGCGCTTTCCCTGAAAAATCGACTGATGTCGGATTGAATGGAAGTTGCGCGCTATGTAAGCGATGCGGCCGCGAACGGCAAACAGTTTTGGCCCTAAGCGAATTTGGTCGCACCGCAAACGCTTAGCCGTTCATTTCGTGCCGACGCCCAGACGAAAGCTCCGGTTAACCATTCCGCGTCAAAACAGTGTTGGGTGGGGAATCGCCAGCAACCGCGATTTCGGAAGAGAGATCGGGTCGTGCTGAACAGTTTCCTGCTGCTTGCCGAAGCGGTTTTCTATTTCGGCACAATGGTCACGCTTTTCGGTTTCAGGAACCGTATCGGCCTCGGCGTCTTTGTCTGCGCGCTTGGCGCCATGCATTTTCTGGAAACCTATCTGGCCAGCGTGTTCTATGTCGCGCTGCCGTTCGGCATGGTATCGCCCGGCTCGGCTGTGCTGTTTTCCGGCAAACTGGTGATGCTTCTCCTGCTCTACATCAAGGAGGACGCGGCAACCGTGCGGCAGCCCATCTACGGCCTGCTGCTCGGCAATGCCTTGATGATCGGGCTCGTGCTGATCCTGCGCTTGCACGACATCGCACCGCTGCCCGACGGCAAGCTTCCCGACATCGCCTTCATCGATAAGATGGGTTGGCTGATGGCATGGGGCACTTCGCTGCTGTTCATCGATGCCATCCTCATCATCCTGCTCTATGAAAAACTCGGCAAATACCTGCGCAATGCGCTTTTCACCCGCATCCTGGTCTCGGTAGCCTGTGTACTCACATTCGACCAGGCGGGGTTCTTCACGGCGCTGCATTTCATCGCCGGGGCGCCGGTCGCGGTTTTCCTTGGCGGCTGGTTTGCCAAGATGGGGGCGGCCCTTGCTTTTAGCATCATGCTTGTCGCCTATCTCAGATGGTTCGAGGCACGGCAGATCCCGGCGCCGCGTGGGCTTTCAGACATTTTCGACACGCTGACCTATCGCGAGCGCTATGAAGCGCTGGTCGAGCAGGCAGGGCGCGACGGCCTCACCGGCCTGCTGAACAGGGGCCGCTTCGACAGCGACGGCGAAGCCGCCGTCGCCGCCAGCCTGCGGACGGCCAAGCCGCTCAGCCTGCTGATCATCGATGTCGACCATTTCAAGTCGATCAACGACCGCTTCGGCCATGCCGAGGGCGACAAGGTGCTGAAATCCATCGCAGCCCTGCTTGGCGAGATTGTCAGTCCCGAGGACCAGGTTTTCAGGATCGGCGGCGAGGAATTCGCAATCCTCTGTTCGCGCCCGCATCCGGCGGCCAGGCTGCTGGGCGAGAGCATCAGGCACGCGGTCAAGACATCAACGAGCACCAGCCGGTTCGACATCACCATCAGCGCCGGCATCTCGACCGTCGGCGAGACGACCCGCTGCCTTGCCGATCTTTTCGCGCTCGCCGACCAGCGTCTCTACAAGGCCAAATCGACCGGACGCGACCGCGTTGTCGGCGAGCCGGGCGGCAACGAGGCTGACGGCCGCAACACATGGACCAGGCCGGAGCGCAGCGTCGGCGCATAACGCTGCAATTGGCGCAATCAGGATTGTTTGCGCCGCTGCCATGCGCCGATCGCGACCGAAACCGCCATCAGTGCGATCGCCAGCTATTTCATTGCCGCGATGATCGGGCTGGCATCGATATCATAGGCGATGAACAGAAGAATGCCCGGCACCAGCAAGCCGCAGAGCACCAGCATGATCCGGTTGATCTGCCACGACACCTTTGCCGCGAGCGCCTGATCGCCGGCCACGGCGACAAGGTTGGTATGCAGCGACTTCGGCGCGACCAGCGCGGTCGAAAGGCGCAGCGAAATCGGCAGGCCGATCCCGATGATCAGGAAGGCGCATGCCGCCAACAGCAGCGAAAACTTGAGCGCACTGGTTTCGGCCGGTACCGGGAACAGCAGCGTCGCCAGCGGCAGGAAGATACCGAAGATACCGAGCGCAGCGATGGCGATGAAGATCGCCGCGTTGACCAGTGTGAACAATTGGTAGGTGCCGGCGCCGATCGGTTTGGCGAGCGTGCTCATGCGCGCCCACTCCGCTTCGGTGTAGGAAAAACCCGGCCACTCCATATGGCCGTCACGGATCGCCGTCATGCCCTTGGCCCAGAACGCCAGCCGCGCCAACGCGCCGCTCGTCATGCCACTCATCGCTACCCCCGCCGAATGATGCCCCTGGGATCATACCACCCCCGGTGCAAAGCGACAGTCGCGTTCGGCCTATTTACTGGAAACCGACGGGATCGACCGTGCCCTTCGGGCAGCCGGCCTTGGCTGTCGGCGCCGAGGCAAGCAGCAGCGCACCGAGCGAGGCGTTCGAAGCAATCGGGCCGGTAAGGCCAAGCGTCAGCTCGCCGATCAGCCGCCTGCCGTTCGAAGGATCGACCACGCAGGATACGCGGACCCGGTCGCCCGCGCCTGTGCCGAAGGCGCTGTCGAAGGCGCTGCGGATCCGATCGGACGTCAGCTGCTTGCCGATGTTCTTGGTGAAGAGATCGCGTACCGGCGACGCGTTCACCGCGCGCATCAGGTTCAAAGCGTCGGAGAAATACTCCTGCTGGCTCTTGCCGTAGCAGGTGCCGTGCTTGATCCACTCATGCCTTTCGAGGGCGGATGCGGTGCCCGGCATCACCTGGTCGAGTTCCGATCGCGTTTTCGGGTCAAGCGTGACCGGCGGCAGGTCCCGCCAGTGCGCCGGATCGTCGTTCGCCTTGTCGCTTGCCGCGACCTGGCAATAGAAATTTCCGTTCGGTTGCGGCCACAGCCCATGCAAGGTGAAATGGGTCGCATCGAAACCGGCCGCGGTCTGCGCCCGGCATTCGGTCTTGCTGGACTTGGTCTCACAGAAAGCCGGCTGCCAGCTCAGCGCGAAGACATATTCCGGTTTTCCGGACGCCGATGCCTTGTTCGGATCGGCAGGCGCCGATGCAGCCGGCATCGTCGACGCATTGCCGCCCGAAACGTGGCCGCAGCTGATCTTGACCCAGCGGCGCTCCGGATCGGCGCCCGGCACACGAATGAGATAGTGGGTGGGCGCATCCTTGTTGCCGGCCAGGAGATCATAGCTCTGGCCAGCCGCGGTCGAGACATTGCCCAGGTTCTTGCCGCTCTTGATCGCCTGCGTCGCCGGACAGGCGGCATCGGCGACGAATGAGCCGGTCATCTTCACATCGGCCTGCGCCGCGCCGACCAGCAGCACGGCCGCAAGCGCCAATCCGAAAACAAAACCTGTCCGCATAAGAGTCCCTCGGATCAAAAAACTGCGGCAACAGACTGCCGTTGTCACCATGTCAGAATTGCGAACGTGCGATAAACCCCACCGCGCAAATCGGCCACGCCGGATTGACGCAAAACCGGCGCCGGCGCAAACAAAACTCGCGTCCGGTATCGTGTCGCGGGCATTGGAGACGAAGCGGCGATGTCATTCGACCAACAGCTTGTGCTTCGATCGCCGACCGGCGCCGAGCTCAACCTTTATGTGAAACACGCCACCGGCCAACCACGCGCAATTGTCCAGATTAACCACGGGCTGGCCGAACATGCCGCGCGCTATGCCCGCTTCGCCGATTTCCTCGGCGCGCGCGGCTACCAGGTCTACGCCCACGACCACCGTGGCCACGGCGCGACCAGGGCGCCTGATGCCCCGCTTGGCAGATTCGCCGACACGGATGGCGGTGCCAAGGTCATCGCCGATGTCGCTGCCGTCCACGACCTCATCGCCAAGGAACGGCCGGGCCTGCCGGTCATCGTCTTCGGCCACTCCCTGGGCGCGTCGGTCGCACTGAATTTCGTCTTGCGCCACTCTGCGCGCATCCAGGGCGCGGCGATCTGGAACGGCAATTTCTCGGCCGGCCTGCTCGGCCAAATCGCGCTCGGCATGCTTGCCTGGGAAAAATTCCGGCTTGGTTCCGACGTGCCGTCGCGCCTGCTGCCCCGGCTGACGTTCCGGGCCTGGGGCAAAGCCGTGCCCAATCACCGGACGCCGTTCGACTGGCTGTCGCGCGATGCCGTCGAAGTGGAGAAATACATCGCCGACCCGCTCTGCGGCTGGGACGCATCGGTGTCGATGTGGCATGACGTCGTCAAGATGGCGCTCGATTGCGGCAGCGACAGCGGTTTTTCCGGCGTGCGGCGCGACCTGTTCGTCAATCTGGTCGGAGGCGAGAAGGATCCGGCCTCGGACGGCGGCAAGGCGGTCAGCCATCTTGCCGGCCGGATGCACATGATGGGCTTTTCGAATCTCGTTTCAAGGGTTTACGCCGAAACCCGCCACGAAAGCCTGAACGAGGTAAATCGAGACATCATCATGGAGGATTTTGCGCTCTGGGCCGACCGCGTGCTGAGGGCGCCGTAACGCTTGGCCCATCGCAAGGGCCGTGACAGCGGCACGCGGGATTGATAGTGGGATGTCGCCCAAAAGTGCGCAGCGGTTTTGGGATAACGACATGCACAAAAAAGATCTAAGGCTGCGCTTTCGACCAATCACGGTGATCCATGACTGAGCCTCCGCTCAAAGGCATCCGCGTCATCGAACTCGCACGCATCCTTGCCGGGCCATGGGCCGGGCAGCTGCTTGCCGACCTCGGCGCCGATGTGATCAAGGTCGAAAGCCCGGACGGCGGCGACGACACGCGCAAATGGGGGCCGCCCTTCGTCATCGGCCATGACGGCGAGAACCTTTCGGCCGCCTATTACCATTCCTGCAACCGCGGCAAGCGCTCCATCGCCATCGACTTCTCGACGCCCGAGGGCGCCGAGACGGTGCGCCGGTTGGCCGCGACATCGGACGTGCTGATCGAAAACTTCAAAGTCGGCGGACTGAAGAAGTACGGCCTCGATTATGACAGCCTGAGAAAAATCAACCCGCGGCTGATCTATTGCTCGATCACCGGTTTTGGCCAGTCGGGACCGTATGCGCCGCGCGCCGGTTATGATTTCATCATCCAGGGCATGGGCGGCATGATGTCGATCACCGGCGAAGCCGGCCGCGAACCGCAAAAGGCCGGCGTCGCTATTTCAGATGTTTTCACCGGGCTTTATTCGGTCATCGCCATCCAGGCGGCGCTTCGTCATGCCGAGAAGACAGGCGAAGGCCAGCATATCGACATGGCGCTCTACGACACCCAGATCTCGACGCTCGGCAACCAGAACCTCAACTATCTCGTCTCCGGACAATCGCCGGTGCAGATGGGCAATGCGCATATGAACATCGCGCCCTACGAGGTGGTGCCGGTGAAAAATGGCCACATCATCCTGGCGGTCGGCAATGACGGCCAGTTCGCAAAGTTCTGCGCTGCCGTCGGCCTCGACGAGCTGGCGTCTAACCCTGACTTCGCCACCAATCCCGCCCGCGTTGCCAACCGGGCGAAGCTGCGCGAGCAGATGATCGAGGCGCTGAAAGTCTTCGATCGCGACCCGCTGCTGGCCAAGCTCGAGGCCGCCGGCGTGCCGGCCAGCCCGATCAACAATATCGGCCAGATGTTTGCGGACCCGCAGACCATCGCGCGCGGCATGCGGCTCGACCTCGACGACGGCCATGGCAATCTCTTGCCCTCGGTGCGTGCGCCGATGGTCATGTCCGGCACGCCGCTGGTCTATGAACGGCCCTCGCCGCGTCTCGGCGAACACACCAAAGAAATCCTTGCCGAACTGGAGAGGTCTGGAAAATGAAGACCGGCGGACAACTCATCGTCGATGCGCTCGAAGCCAACGGAACGGACCGTATCTATTGCGTGCCCGGCGAATCCTATCTCGCGGTGCTCGACGCGCTGCATGATTCACCGATCCGCACCATCGTCTGTCGCCAGGAGGGCGGTGCCGCAATGATGGCCGACTGCCATGGCCGCCTGACCGGCAGGCCCGGCATCTGCTTCGTCACCCGCGGCCCCGGCGCCACCAATGCCTCGGCCGGCATCCACATCGCCATGCAGGATTCGGTGCCGCTGATCCTGTTCATCGGCCAGGTCGCCAGCCACGCCAAGGGGCGCGAGGCCTTCCAGGAGGTCGACTATGTCAGGTTCTTCGGTGATATCGCCAAATGGGTGGTCGAGATCGACGAGGCCTCGCGCATCCCCGAATTCGTCACGCGGGCCTTTTCAGTGGCGACCTCGGGCCGGCCCGGCCCGGTCGTCATTTCGCTGCCCGAGGACATGCTGACCAGCCTTGCCGAGGCACCGGAAGCCTTGCACTACACACCGGTCGAAACGCGGCCGGGCAAGGCCGAAATCGACGCGCTGGAAGAGCTGCTTAACAAGGCAAAGCGGCCCTTCGTCATTCTCGGCGGTACGCGCTGGGACGCGCAAGCCGTCGCGCAAATACGGACGATCGCCGAGGCCTGGTCGCTGCCGATCGGCTGCTCCTTCCGCCGCCAGATGCTGTTCGACCATCTTCACCCGAACTATGCCGGCGATGTCGGCATCGGCATCAACCCCAAGCTGGCAACCGCCATCAAGCAGGCCGACCTTGTGCTGCTCATCGGCGGCCGCATGGGCGAGATGCCGTCGTCCGACTACACGCTGCTGAAGAGCCCCTACCCGGACCAGATGCTGGTCCATATCCATGCCGACGCCGGCGAGCTCGGCCGCGTCTACCGGCCGGCGCTGGCGATCAATGCCTCGCCCGCGGCCTTCGTCGAAGCCTTTGCCAAACACAAGCCGGGCGCAGCGCCGGTGTGGGCGGCTGAGACAGCGAAGCTGCATGCGGCCTATCTCGACTGGTCGACGCCTCCGGAGAGCGGCCCTGGCGCCGTCCAGATGGGGCCGATCATGAATTATCTCGAAACGATGCTGCCCGACGATGCCATTCTCACCAACGGCGCCGGCAACTACGCCACCTGGGTGCATCGCTATCACCGCTTCCGGCGTTTTGGCACACAGGCAGCACCCACATCCGGCTCGATGGGCTACGGCACGCCGGCGGCGGTCGCAGCCAAGGAATTGTTCCCCGAGCGCGACGTGATCGCCTTTGCCGGCGACGGCTGTTTCCTGATGAATGGGCAGGAATTCGCCACCGCCGTGCAATACGGACTGCCGATCATTGTCGTTGTCGTCAACAACGGCATCTACGGCACCATCCGCATGCATCAGGAACGCGAATATCCGGGCCGTGTCGTCGCCACGGATCTGAAAAACCCCGACTTCGCGGCGCTCGCGCGTGCCTATGGCGGTCATGGCGAAACAGTCGAGAAGACCGCCGACTTCGCGCCGGCTTTCCAGCGTGCGCGCGCCAGCGGCAAGCCGGCGATCGTCGAGATCAGGCTTGATCCCGAAGCGATCACGCCGACCCGGACCATGACGCAGATACGCGACAGGGCCTGAGCGCCAACGGGATAGGTCGAATCCCTTCGCAAACTTCGACAGGTTGATGCAGCGCTATGGTCGCTCTCGGGCGACGTTGCGCTACATCGACGCTGGCGCCTTTTCGATCTGCCCGCGGTTCTCGCCGTCCGCGTGGGCCGCAGTGTGGATGTTGACGTAGTATTTGCCGGCCTCCAGATCGGTGGCCTGCTTGTCGGTCAATGTCGCCGAGCCCTTGATCGGGCTCTTCAGTTTTTTGAACGGCACCACAGGGTCGGCGTTTTCACCCTTTGCCGCCGGGCCGTGAATGTGTGCGGCGGTCGCCGGCCCGCTGAGGCCGGAATACCTCACGGTCCAGCTGAGTTTCTTGGTGGCGGTGTTGAACCTGAGCGTGGCGGTGCCCTTGCCCTTCGTGGTGACGGGCGGGTTCTGCTCAGCGCCATTGAGCGTCGCCGTCATCTTTACGGTTTCGGCCAGAGCTGGTGACACCGAGAAGATGGCTGCAGAAATGGCCAGCGCCGAAAGCATCGGCGTGAAGGACTGGATGCGCATGGAAACCTCCGTTGTGGCACCCTTGAAGCGGATGCATCGGCACAACGATTTTGCGAGCGGATGTTTCCGCCGGTAACGTTCATTTTACATCCCACTAAAAAGGGGCGGTCGCCCGCCCCCTTTTTGTCTTCCAACAGAGCTTGCTTGACAGCCCTATTTGATCGCCTTGTCTGTGATCGCGGTCGTGTAGGCGCCGGTCGGCTCCTTGCTGATGATCTTCTGGTCGAGCAGCGCCTTGGCGGTGCGCTCGTAGGTCGCCGGATCGAGCTTGCCATCGGCATTGTCGATCAGCTTGGCGACTTCCCCCATCATGCGCTTTTGGTGGTTCTCGTCCTGGCCGCCATTGTCCATGACAATGCCAGCTGCCTCGTCGGAATTGTCGATGGCGTATTTCCAGCCCTTCATCGAAGCGCGCACGAAACGCACCATCTTGTCCTCGAAGGCCGGATCCTTGAGCTTGTCTTCCAAAGCATAGAGCCCGTCTTCGAGCAGATCGTTGCCCATGGCGGAATAGTTGAAAACGGTCAGCTCTTCCGGCTTATAGCCAGCGTCAATGAGCTGCCAGTATTCGTTGTAGGTCATGACCGAGATGCAATCCGCCTGCTTCTGGATCAGCGGCTGCACATCAAAGCTCTGCTTGAGCACGGTAACGCCGTCCGGGCCGCCTTCGGTCTTGAGGCCAAGCTTGTTCATCCAGGCATAGAACGGGTACTCGTTGCCGAAGAACCAGACGCCGAGCGTGTGGCCTTTGAAGTCGGCTTCGGTCTTGACCGGGCCGTCCTTCGGACAGACCAGCTCCATGCCGGCCTTCTTGAACGGCTGGGCGATGTTGACCAGTGGCACGCCCTTTTCGCGCGCAGCCAGCGCACCGCCCATCCAGTCGACGATGACGTCGGCGCCACCGCCGGCGATCACCTGCTCCGGCGCAATGTCGGGGCCGCCGGGCTTGATATCGACATCGAGGCCCTCGGCTTCATAAAAGCCCTTGGCCTTGGCGACATAGTAGCCGGCGAACTGTGCCTGGGTGACCCATTTCAGCTGCAGCGTCACCTTGTCCGCGGCCATCGCCTGGAACGCGGCCAGCGACATCGCGCCGGCCAGCATCGAAACAACAAGTCTTTTCATGTTTTTACCCTCTGAAGTTAGCGCCCTAAACCCACCGCCCCTATCCACCACGGACAGAGGGATGCCAAAACGTGATTGCTCTCTCGAAAAGAGCGACCACGCCATAAAAGACCGAACCCGCAAGTGCTGCAACTGCGATTTCGGCCCACACCATGTCGATGTTCATCCGTCCAACTTCCGTCGAAATGCGGAATCCCATGCCGACCACCGGTGTGCCGAAGAACTCGGCGACGATGGCGCCGATCAGCGCCAGCGTCGAATTGATCTTCAGCGCGTTGAAGATGAACGGTGCCGCCGCCGGCAATCGCAACTTGAATAGTGTCTGCCAGTAGCCCGAGGCATAGGTGCGCATCAGGTCGCGCTCCATATAGCCGGAGGCTGCAAGCCCGGCGACGGTGTTCACCAGCATCGGGAAGAAGGTCATGATGATGACCACCGCCGCCTTGGACTGCCAGTCGAAGCCGAACCACATGACCATGATCGGCGCCACGCCGATGATCGGCAGCGCCGACACCATATTGCCGATCGGCAGCAGTCCGCGCCGCAGGAACGGTACGCGGTCGGCCATGATGGCGGCAATGAAACCTGCCCCGCTTCCAACGACGTAACCGAAGATCACCGCCTTGAAGATCGTCTGACGCACGTCGGCGGCCAGGATTGGCAGCGAAGTGGCAATGCGTGCGCCGATGGCGCTTGGCGGCGGCAAAAGGATGAAGGGGATACCGGCACCACGGGTCACCGCCTCCCAGATGATCAGGATCCAGGCGCCGAAGATCGCCGGGATGATCAGGCGCAGGGCGGTTGACGCCCAGCGCGACGTCGGGCGAAACGACGACAGGACCGTTACGCAGCGCCAGGCCAAAAACCATGCCGCGGCGAGCAGCAGATAGAAGGGGGCGCCAGCGCTGCCCTCATTGCCGGTTATGCCGGCGAGCAGGATCCACGCCGCGCCATGCGCGCCAAGGAAGAGCAACACCACCCCGATCATCGGTGGAAAGTTGTCGGCCTCAATTGCCACGAGCAGCAAAATGAACATCAAAGCCGTGGTCGCCATGGCGTAACCGGGCGCGGCACTGACGAGCGGCCAAAGAAGCAGCGCGCCGACAAGAAGGATGAGCGCGGCATACCCTTGCCAGGATCGAGGTGTGATTGAGGAAAGGCTCAGGAGCGAGCTCATGCCGGCCTCCCGCCCATGGCGCGGTCGACCAGGCGCCCGGCTATGCCGACCAGCATCACCAGCAAGGCGGCCACCACCGAGCCGGCAACCAACGCCGACCAGATGTCTATGGTCTGGCTGTAATAGGCGCCGGCGAGCAGCTTGGCGCCGATGCCGGCGACGGCGCCGGTCGGCAGCTCGCCGACGATGGCGCCGACGAGGCTGGCGGCCACCGCGACTTTCATTGAGGTGAACAGGAACGGCACCGAAGCCGGCACCCGCAATTTCCAGAAGGTCTGCGAAGGACTGGCATTATAGGTGTGCATCAGGTCGAGATGGGTAAGCTCGGGCGAGCGAAGCCCCTTCACCATGCCGACCGCCACCGGGAAGAACGACAGATAGGTCGAGATCAGCGCCTTCGGGATCAGCCCGGTGATGCCGACAGCGGCCAGCACAACGATGATCATCGGTGCCACCGCCAGGATCGGAATGGTCTGCGACGCGATGATCCACGGCATCAGGCTGCGGTCGAGCGTCGCCACATGCACGATGCCGACGGCGATGACGATGCCGAGCGCCGTGCCGAAGGCAAAGCCGAGCAGCGTCGACGACAGCGTCACCCAGGCATTGTAGACAAGGCTGCGGTTCGAGGTGATGCTGCGCAGAAAGGTGTTTTCGAAAAAATTCACTGCCACCTGATGCGGCGCCGGCAGCGTCGGCTTCGGCTGCGCCAGCGTCTTGCCGATGAACTCGACGACGCCCGGTGTCTGATTGGCGCGGCGGTCGAGATCGCGCTGGAACGGTGCGTTGAGGACAACGGCCATGACGTACCAGACGACGACCACGCCCAAGAGGATCGAGGTCACCGGAACGATCTTGTCGCGAAACGAGTCCATCTAGTGGTCCTCGCGGGATGGGTGCCCTCCTCTCCCCAATGGGGAGAGGGTGGCCGGAGCGAAGCGGAGGCCGGGTGAGGGGGTAGAAATCTTTCCGTCGAGGCAAGCCAAGATCGTATCAAGGACCGCTCGGCGTTCGGCCAAGACTTCATGGTTCCAGAACCGAAGAACGGAATAACCGTGACCATTCAGCCAAGCAGTTCTCGCGGCATCGGTTGGAGATTCCGCGTGCTGGCTGCCGTCGATTTCCACGATCAGCGCGCTCTCACGACAGACGAAATCTGCAAAGAACGGCCCAAGCGGCACTTGCCTCACAAATTTGTAGCCGTTGAGATGGCGCCCTCTTAGTTCCCCCCAAAGCCTGTATTCAGCCTCGGTCTCGTCAAACCGCAGCTTTCGAGCGCGAGCGGTTGCACCGACCTTTCTTTTGGTCGGATCCGCCAAGGCCCCCTCACCCGACCTCCGCTTCGCTCCGGCCACCCTCTCCCCGTCGGGGAGAGGAGGGAGCTCATCTTCCGCCGCCTCAATCATCATAGCTGTGCCCCGCCCTGAGCCCGTCGCGCACGCGTGCCGCGATCGCCAGGAACTCCGGCGT
>NZ_JAMYUP010000005.1:0-233700 GCF_040323155.1 Mesorhizobium sp. M0060 | reverse complement strand
ATCGCCTGTGCGTGTTACGGCAACCATGCCCTGCCGGTCCTTCTCGGCGGGTTGCTGCTGGCCTGAAATAACCGGTTGGGGGGGGCGCGCTTCCCAAAACAGGCAAAGCGCGCAAGGGAGGAAAACATGGCAAAGGTCCCGGTTCAGTTCACGCTCAATGGCGCCGAAAAGGCCGAATTCATCGACAGCGGCACGACACTGCTTCATGCGTTACGCGACAAGATCGGCGATACCTCGCCGAAGGGCGGCTGCCACCAGGGCACTTGCGGCGCCTGCTCCGTCATCATCGACAGCGAGCTCCGGCTATCCTGCCTGACACTGGCCGAGACCTGCAACGGTGCTGCCATCACCACGACATCAGGCCTTTCGGAAGGCGGCGTTCTGCATCCGCTGCAGCGCGCCTTCCTCGATGCGTTCGCCACGCAATGCGGCTTCTGCACGCCAGGCATGATCATGGCGGCCAAGGTGCTGCTCGACCACACGCCGGAGCCCAGCCGCGACGAGGTGGTCGAGGCGCTGTCCGGCAACATCTGCCGCTGCACCGGCTACGAGCCTATCATCCAGGTGGTGTTGACCGCCGCGCGGTCCAATTCGCAGAACGCGGCTTGAGGGAGTCAGGAAAATGGAACTCCGCAAAAGCTATTTCGCCGACCAGCGCAAGGACGATCTGCATGAGATCGGCCAACCGCGGCCACGTTCGGATTCACCTGGCCATGTCACCGGCAAGACGGCCTATTTCGCCGATCGCAATTTTCCCGGCATGCTGCATCTGAAGATGGTTCGCAGCCCGCACCATCATGCGCGCATCCGCAGCATCGACACGTCCGAAGCGGAAAAGCACCCGGGCGTCGTCAAGGTGCTGACCGCCAAGGACGTGCCGCACAATGTCTACACCATCCTGATCCTGATCCAGATCGGGCCGGAGGACGAGACGGTGCTGGCCGACGGCAAGGTGCGCTGGAAGGGCGAGGCGGTGGTGGCGGTGCTGGCCGAAACCGAGCGCGCCGCACAGGAGGCCGCCGCCAAGGTCAAGGTCGACTACGAGGTGCTGCCGGCCGTGTTCGACATGGAGGAAGCGCTGAAGCCCGGCGCGCCGATAGTGAACGAATATCACGGCCAGAACTATTACCTCTATGACAGCGGCGAATGCCGCAAGGTGCGCTTCGGCGATGTCGAGGCAGGCTTCGCCGGGGCCGACCACGTGCTCGAACAGACCTATCAATCGTCGCCGATCGAGCATGCGCCGACCGAGACGACCGGCTGCATCGTCGCGCCCGAGGGCAATGACCGCTTCACCTGCTACACCAACACGCAGGCGATGTTCTTCACCCTCGACAACGCCTCGATCATCCTGCAGATGCCCGGCAACAAACTGCATTTTGTCGGCGGCACCGTCGGCGGCGGTTTTGGCGGCAAGGTCGATGTCATCGTTGAGCCAATCGCCATCCTCGGCGCCAAACTAACCGGGCGCCCGGTTTGTTTCATCTACAGCCGCGAGGAGGAGATGCAGATTTCCTCGCCGCGCGCGGCGGAAAAAGTCGTCATCAAGGATGGCGTCATGAAGGACGGTCGCATCGTCGCGCGGAAAGTGACCGGCTACACCGATGCCGGCGCCTATTCGCGCCATTCGCCCTATGGCGCACAGAAGGGCGCCGGCCATTATCCCGGGCCGTATACGATCCCGAATGTCTGGATCGACACCTACTGTGTCTACACCAACCGCACCCCCTCCTCCGCCATGCGCGGCTTCGGCGTCACCATCGGCGATTTCGCGCTTGAAGTGCAAATGGACAAGCTCGCCCGGCTGATCGGCATGGACCCGCTCGAATTCCGCTTCGTCAACGCCTATCGCGACGGCGACATGAAGGCGCATCGCCAGCCGACCGAGGGTGCGGCGCTGATCGAGTGCATGCAGGAAGCCTCGCGCGCCGCCAACTGGCCGGTGGCGGAAAAATACCTCTCCATGTCGTCTTACGCGAAGGGAGCTTGAGATGGCGATCAGGCGCGGACGCGGCGTCGCCGCAATCAACTACCCGACCGGCATGAATCTCGGCGGCGACCCGACCCAGGCGCTGGTGCATTCGACGCCGACCGGCAATTTCATGGTCACGCTGTCCAGTGTCGATCTCGGCCAAGGCATGAAGCAGATCATGGCGCAGATCTGCGCCGAGACGATCGGCGTGCCGACCGATCGCGTCGTCGTCGACACCGCCGACACCGACACCGGCCCGCACTGCATGGGCACCTTCGCCTCGCGCGGCACCCACCGCGCCGGCAACGCCGTCATCCAGGCCGCCAGGGAAGCCCGCCAGGTGATGCTCGAAGTGGCGGCCGAGGAGCTGGAAGTCAATGCGTCCGACCTTGAGACCGACGGCCAGGGCAACATCCTGGTCAAGGGCGCGCCGCAGAAATCGATCTCGATCTTCGATGTCGCGCTGTCGGCGCATTTCAAGCGCGGCCGCTCGATTTCCGGCCGCGGCATGTTTTTGATCCCACGCTCGTACCCGGAGAAGGAGACCGGCGCGATGAAGCCGTCGACCTGCTATGCGCATGCCTGCACGGTGGCCGAGGTCGAGGTCGACGACGAGACCGGCGAGGTCACCGTGCTGACGGTGAAGAACGTGTTTGAGATCGGCCGTGCGCTGAACCCGAAAATGGTTGAACAGCAGCTCGTCGGCGGTTCATGGATGGGCATCAGCCATGCGCTCTACGAAACGACCGAACCCTATTATCCCAACCGCGACCATGGCGGCACCGATTTCAACCAGTATCTGATGCCGGGGCCGGGCGATCTTGCCGAAACCGAGATCATCGTGCTGGAACGGCCCTCGGCGGACGGGCCGTATGGCGCCAAGGGGCCGGGCGAGATGTGCGCCAACCCGCAGATCCCGGCGGTGGCCAACGCCGTCTTCGACGCGGTCGGCGTGCGCATCGATACGCTGCCGATCACGCCGGAACGCATCCTGCGGGCGCTGAAGGCGCAAGCATCGAACTGAGTGTTGGAAATGCCCAAGAGAAGTGCCGAGACAGTCGCGACCTCGCCGGAGGCGGTCGCGTCGCGCCTCGCCGCCTCGCGCTATCTGGCCGATGAAAGCCTGGCGACCGCTATCTTCCTGGCGATAAGGCTGGGCAAGCCGCTGCTGCTCGAAGGCGCGCCCGGCGTCGGCAAGACCGAGGCCGCAAAAGCGATAGCTGACGTTCTCGGGCGCGATCTGGTTCGGCTGCAATGCTATGAGGGCATCGACGCAGCACATGCGCTCTACGAATGGAACTACCAGCGCCAGCTGCTCGCCATCCGCCATGCCGGCGAGCACGAGATCGACATCTACGACGACCGCTTTCTGATCGCGCGGCCGCTGCTGCAGGTGCTGAAGGCGCCGGAAAAGCGCGTGCTGCTTGTCGACGAAATCGACCGTTCCGATCATGAATTCGAAGCGCTGCTGCTGGAGTTCCTGTCCGATTTCCAGATCAGCATTCCCGAGCGAGGCACCATTCGCGCGACGGCGCAGCCGATCGTCATCCTGACTTCGAACCGCACCCGTGAGCTGGCGGAAGCGCTGCGGCGTCGCTGCGTCTATCACTGGATCAGCTATCCCGATGCCGGGCGCGAGGCCGAGATCATCATGCTGCGCGCTGGCGACGTCGCCAAGGCCACGGCGCGCGCCGTGGCCTCTGCCGTCCGCGACATCCGCGCCCGCCCGCTGGCCAAGCCGCCCGGCATCGCCGAGGCGGTCGAATGGGCCAATGCCGCCACCATCCTCGAAAAGGGCGGCAGCCCGTGGCCGGAAGCGTTTCGCCGCGCCATCGGCGTGCTGATCAAGGACGAGGAGGACCTTTCCTGCATCGCGCCCGAGCTCGGCAAAATTGTCGAGGAGGCGCTGGCGTGAGTGCCGCAGCCCTGCCTCAAGGGGCGAGGCCCTTCCTCGGCTTCGGCCGGCTGCTGCGCCGCTACGGCTTCCCGGTGGCGCCCGAGCAGGTGTCCGGTTTCATGCAGGCGGTGACGCTGCTTGGGCCGCGCTCAATGAGCGACATCCATGAGGCGGCCCTTGCCATGCTGGCGCCACCGCCCGACCGCCGCGACGAATTCGAGGCGTATTTCCAAAGCCATTTCTATGGAAGCAGCGCGGTCCTGGCCGAAGGCGACAGCGACGAGGAAACCCGGATCAAGGACGATGGCGGATCGAGCGAACAGGAAATCAAAGTGATCCGCCAGGAGGAAGGCGGCGAACTGTCTTCGGCCAGCGAACAGTTGAGCGTCCGCGAGTTCCAGCGCGACAGCGACGGGCTTGCCGCCTTCCGCCGCAAGCTCGCAACCGCTTTGCCCGCCCGCCGCTCCTTCCGCACGGTGCGCACGCATTTGCGCGGCAAGCTCGATCTGCGCCGTTCGCTTAGGGAGATCGTCAGTGCCGACGGCGATGTGCCGTCGCCGCTGCTGCGCAGGCGGCAGAGCGTGCCGCGCAAACTTCTCATTCTGATCGACGTGTCCGGCTCGATGAAACTCTACACCGCCGACTACCTCAAGCTGGTGCATGCGGCCGTGCAAGGCGCCGACCGAGCGGAGGTATTCACTTTCGGCACACGGCTGACCCGCATCACCTCGGCGCTGCGCATTCGCGACCGCGACCAGGCGCTCGCCCGCGTGGCCGCGCAGGTCGACGACTGGGACGGCGGCACCCGCATGGGGCCGACGCTGCTCGCCTTCCTCTCAGTACCGCGCTTTTCGGCATTTGCACGCGGGGCGGCGATCGTCATCCTGTCGGATGCGCTGGAGCGTGGCGACCATGCCGAGCTGGAGATGGCGATGCGCCGGCTGAGCGCCCGCGCCTATCGGCTTTCGCTGGCAACGCCATTGGCCGGCGATCCGCGTTTCCAGCCGGCCACGGCAGCACTTCGCGCCATCCTGCCGGTGCTCGACGATCTGGTCGACGGCTCGTCGATCGCCGGCCTCACCGATTTCATCCTGTCGCTCGCCCGCCCTGCCCCGGCGGCCGCGGCAATCTGGACGAGGGTTTCATGATGCAGAAGGCGATCGACGCGCATTTCCACATCTGGCGCCGAGAGGACCAGCCCTGGCTGCGCGGGCCGATGGTGCCGCGCATCTTTGGCCCTTACGAGCCGATCCGCCGCGACTATCCGATCGAGGAATTCCTCGCCGACCAGCAAGGCTCGGGCGTCGAGAAGGCGGTCTATGTGCAGACCAACTGGGCGAAGGAGGATTTCGAGAACGAGGTCGCCTTCCTGCAGAAGACCGCGGAAGAAACCGGCTGGCCGCACGCCATCGTCGGCTATGCCGACATGACGGTGGACGACGTGCGTCACCAGATCGACCGGCTGATCAAGTATCCGCTGCTGCGCGGCGTGCGCATGCAGCTGCACTGGCACGAAACGCCGGCCTTCCGCTTTGCCCCGTCCGCCGATCAGGTCATCGACCCGAAGGTGCGGGCCAACGTGGCGCGGCTGAAGGACTATGGCCTGTCCTTCGACCTGCAGCTTTTCCCGGCCCAGATGAGAGACGGGTTGACGCTGGTCGGCGACAATCCGGAGACCAATTTCATCCTCACCCATGCCGGCATGCTGACCGACATGGAGCGGGAGACCACAGAGGCCTGGAAGGCCGGTCTGCGCACGCTGTCGGCGGCGCCCAACCTCTATGCAAAACTGTCCGGCCTCGGCACCTTCGTCCACCGCAACGATCCGGCGCTGATCGCCTATATCGTCGACAACGCGATCGACATCCTCGGCAGCGATCATCTGATGTTCGGCTCGAACTTCCCGATCGAGAAGTTGTGGACCAGCCATTCCGAGCTGATCAAGGGGCACCGGGAAGCGGTGGCGAAACACGGCGCGGCGGCCGAGGCGGATATTTTCTGGAACACGGCGGAGAAGGTATATCGGCCGGCGTGAGACGCGCAGACCTCCCCTTCTCCCCCTGTGGGACAAGGTGGATCGGCGCGAAGCGCCGAGACGGAAGGAACGCGACGGAGGAAATATAAAGCAATTTAAGCACTTACGCTTCAATGTTGCGATCCTTCCGGCACCCCTCATCCGACCGAGCTTCGCTCGGCCACCTTCTCCCACAAGGGGAGAAGGGAAGGCGCCGCGTCTCGCCTCGCCTCACCTCACCTCAAACTCTGGATCGACCGGAACCTGCATCGCCGTCACCAAATGATTGGTCTGCCCGGCCAGCCCGATGATCGCCACCAGTTCGCCATGCTGCGCGTCGGTCATGCCCTTGGCGCGGGCCGCCGCCGTGTGGGAATGGACGCAATAGGAGCAGCCATTGGCGGTCGAGACCGCGATGTAGATCATCTCCTTGGTCAGCGGGTCGATGACGCTGTCCGCGATCATCACTACCTTCAGCTGTTCCCAGATCCGCTTCAGCGCTGGGGGATCATTGGCCAGCCCACGCCAGAAATTGTTGACGAAATCGGATTTGCGCGTCGCACGGATGTCGTCGAACACCGCCTTGACCGCCGGGATTTTTTCCACCTCGGCATCGCTCAGAAGTCTTGTGGTGGCCATGGCATTTCCTTTCGCTTGATCGTCGTGTGAATTGAATCAGGCCTTGAGCAATCGCTGCCAATCCATTCGCTGATTCACTTTTCCGGCGGCGACGTAGAGATTCAGGTCAGGCCGAGTCGAAAATGGTGGATTCCGAGAACCGGAGCGGAGCGTACTTTTCGTACGTGAGCACCGGAAGCGCAGGAAGCCGCCATTTGCAGGCCGGCCTCAGCTGAATCTAGTGAACCGCCGCATACATGATCTTCTCCTCCGTCGCCTCGGCCGGCGAGAACTCCTCGACGATGCGGCCCTGCCGGCAGACCAGGATGCGGTCGGACAGGTTCATGATCTCAGGCAGGTAGGACGAGATGACGACGACTGCGAGGCCTTCATCGGCCAGCCGGTTGATGATCTGGTGGATCTCGGCAATCGCGCCGACATCGACGCCGCGCGTCGGCTCGTCGAAGATGACGATGCGCGGTTTCTGCACCAGTCCCTTGCCGATCACCACCTTTTGCTGGTTGCCGCCCGAGAGCTCGACCACGCGGGCATTGTCGTTGATCGCCTTGACATTCAGCGTCTTTGTCCATTCGGCCGAGAGCGTCCGCATCTCCTGCGCGTTGATCACCCAGCCCTTTTCCCGCCCTGCCGCCAAAAAGCCGCCGAACAGGTTCTCGGCGACGTCCATGGTCTCGAAAATCCCCTCGCTCTTGCGGTCTTCGGTGACATAAACGATGCCGTCCGCCACGGCCTCGCTGGGCACGAGATAGCGCACCGGCCGGTCGTCCAGCTCGATAGTGCCGCCGCGCAGGAAGTCGCGCTTGTAGATGCCGGAGACGATCTTGAACGTCTCGGTGCGGCCCGAGCCGATCAGTCCGAAGACGCCGGTGATCTGGCCCTCGAAGATCGAAAAGGAATTGTTGCGCACGACATTGCTCATCGAGATGTCCTGCACCGACAGCACTTTCTTGCCGGGCTTGCGCAGTTTCGTTTCGTCGCGCTGGCTGTAGAGCTGTCCCGAAAGCGTGCGCCCGACCATGGCGGCAACGATCCTGTCGCGATCGAAGGCGGCGGTATCGTCGGTGATCACCAGTTCACCGTCGCGCAGGATGGTGATGCGGTCGGCGATATCAAGCGCCTCTTCGAGCGCATGACTGATGAAGACGATCGACACACCCCTTCCCTTGAGCCGGCGGATCAGTGCGAAGAAGTGCCGCTTTTCCTCTGGTGTCAGCGTCGCTGTCGGCTCGTCGAAGATGATGATCTCGGCATTGTGGTGGACGGCGCGCGCGATCTCGACCATCTGCCGCTTGGCCGCACCCAGCGTCGCCACAATGGCGTTCGGATCGACGGGAAAGTTCAGCGATTGCAGGAACTGCTGCGCCGAAATGTAGGTGCCGCGCAGTCGGTTGAGAAAGCTTTCGGTACCCAGATAAAGGTTCTGCGCCACCGTCATCGACGGCACCAGGCTGGTCTCCTGGAACACCATGGCGATGCCGGCTTGAAGTGCCGCATGCGGCGAGGCGTAGGCGATCTCCTGGCCCTTGTGGAACATCTTTCCCGATGTCGCGTCGACGACGCCGGCGATGATCTTGGTCAGCGTCGATTTTCCCGCACCATTCTCGCCGAGCAGCGCGTGGATCTCGCCCTTGCGCAGCTCGAAGCTGACACTCTTCACCGCGGGCACACCGCGATAGGTCTTGGTCACGTTCTCCAGGCGGACGATCGGCTCCATCAGCGATGCCCTCCTGAAGCCAGATCGATGGCCAGCAGGCAATCGCCGCCTTTCGAAGCGATGAACAGACGACCGTCCCGTTCCATCGCGCTGCAAATGCCGTGGCGCGTGCCGTTGGCGCGGCTGTGCAAACTGTGCTGCGGCTGCATGTCCCGGTCGAGCTTGACCACCAGCCCGTAGGAGCGGCTCGGCGACCACGGCTTGTGGATGCCCATGGTGCGGATGCCGCCGCATTGCAGCGGCTCGAGGAAGCTTCGGTTGGAGGCGAGCGCCGGCGCGATCCAGTGTTGCGGCGGCACTTGCGTCAGCATGTCGTTTCGATAGTGCGTTTCCTGCAGTACGAATTCGATCAGACGGTTGCGCGGCGCAAACAGCGTCAGCCAGGCGCCGCCATCGGCGGCAGGCGACAGCCGTGCGGGATAGCCGGGCAGATGCGCCAGCACCGTCGAGCGGCTGCCTGTCGCGCCATCGAAGCGGACAAGTTGATGGCGCCAGCTCTCGCTGACCAGCACATCCTTGCCGGCAGGATGCAGCCCATAAGGAAAGGCGATGTCGCCGGCGACCTTGCGGAATTCGCTGCCCGCCGGTTCACGCTTCCACAGCGAACCCGATGCCCCCTTCTTCATCAGGTCGGCAGCCCATTCCGACGGCGCATGTTCGGCCGAGCCATTGGCCAGCCAAAGTGCGCCATCTGCCGCATAGGCGAGTGCTGTAATGCAGCGGATCTCTGCCGGCAGGGGAGCCTCCTTGCCGGCAATCAAAAGCTTGCCGCTTTCGAGCCCCACGGTCAGTTCGCCGGCGGGCGAAAGCGCAAGCGCGGTAACGCGCGAGGGAAATGTCTCAACCATCGTTGGCGCGCCAGCGGCGGCGGCCGTGTAGACGGCATTGCCGCTGGAGGCCATCAACCGGCCGTCGGCGACCAGCAGATTGTCGGGCTCGGTCAGATCGGCAAAATCCGGCGCATCGTCCAGCAGCGTATTCGGCCTGAAGGCACCGTCAAGCGGCGGGATTGTCACCGCCTTGCCGCGAAAGATGTCGAGGATCGGGTCCAGCATCATGGCTTGGCACCCCAATAGGAAGCGGGGCTGGTCCAGTTCGGATCGGCGCCGGCAATCCTGTAGCGGCCGATGCGGTTGTTCAGGATACCGCCGACGAAGAGATAGCCCTTGTGCTCGCGCATCGAGGTCACCATCGGATGCGTGGCGCCCGACAGGTCGCCCATCGCTTCGACGATGCCGCCCGTCTCGTTGAATTTCACCACACCTCCGGTGTTGATGTTGGGGAACAGCCATTCGTCCTGCGGCAACCGGCGCGTCATGCGCTTGCGCATGTCTGGATGGCGCAGCGACAGGTCGAAGCTCGGCGTGCGCATGCCAAGCCAGGCCATCCAGTAATTGCCGTCGGAGGCACGGTTGATGTTGTCGGGGTAGCCAGGCATGTCGCGGATGACGCATTCAGCGGTGCCCGCCTTCGGCCCTTCCAACCAATAGCGGTGCACGCGGCAGGCCCAGCTTTCGGCAAAAAACAGCGACTTGCCGTCATGCGCCATGCACACCCCGTTGGTGTAGCGGTAGCCGTCGAGCAATGTCTTCGTCGAACCGTCCTTCGGGTCATAAACGAGCAGCCGCCCGGTGGCGCGGTTCTCGATCGAATCCAGCGCCCAGTCGTGCGCGTCATAGCGCTTGGTGGAGTCGGTGAAATAGATGCGGCCGTCCGGCGCGATATCGCAATCATTGGGATCGCGCAGCCGCGCATCGTCGACGATCGAGGTCCAGGAGCGCGACGTTTCCGCCGAAAGCCGCTTCACCTCCCGCTCCGGTGAGACCGAATAAAGCCCCATCGCGCCGACGCAGCTGATCAGATTGCCTGTTTTGTCGAAGGCCAGGCCGAGCGGAAAGCCGCCAATATGGGCAAAGACCTCGGAGCGTTTGTAATCCGGTGCGAAGCAACGGACGATCTCGCCATGCCTGGTGCCGCAATAGAGATGATCGTCGCGGTCGAGGATGACGTCTTCCGGCCCTTCCAGCTCGCCGAGCCCGACATGGTCAGCCTCCGAGAGCCGGTTGTCGAGTTCGAAAGGGGTGCCGGAGCCCGGTGCCGCCGACTGCGTTGCGCCCATCTTCAGATAGACCGGTGCGACGTAGACCTCGTCCAGCACCTTGTGTCGGTTCTTCAGCCAGCGAATGTCGATCGTGACCGCGACCGCCAGCATGATGCCCAGCACCATCTGGTTGGTGCCGGTGCCATAGCCCAGCCGAATCAGCCCGTTGGTCATCGTCAGCACGATGATCGCGCCCATCAGCCCCTTGATCACCGAACCGCGGCCGCCACCCAGACTGACGCCGCCGACGACCGCCGCCGTCAACGCCATGACCTCAAGGTTGAGGCCTGTGCCCGGCCCTGCCCCGCTCAGCCGGCAGGCAATAAGGAAGCCGCCGAGCGAGGCGCAGAAGCCGGAGAACACATAGGTCATGAACACGGTGCGGCGCACGCGGATACCGGCATTGTGGGCCGAGCGCCGCGACCCGCCTACCGCCTGCACATGCCAACCGGGCCGCGAGCGCGTCAGCGCGACGTGGGTGATGATGGCCAGGATAATCGCCGCCCACACCGCGACCGAGAGGCCCCAGAAGGTATCGTCGCCGATGAAGTCCAGCACATCCGATGTGGCATTGGAAAGCTGGACGTCGGCGGCATAGGTGGTGACCAGTATGTCGAACAGCGCCCGGCCGAAAATGAAGGTGACCAATGTCGTCAGAAAAGCGCGCAGCCTGAAATAGCCGATCAGATAGCCATTGATCGCGCCGAACAGCAGGCCGGAGGCGATCGAGGCGGCCAGCGCCAGCCACACCGATTGTTCGAGGATGAAGAAGACAAAGACCGCGGAAAAACACGACAACGCGAAGATCGAGCCGACCGAAAGGTCGATGCCGCCGCCCAGCATGACCACCGTCATGCCGGTGACGACCAGCGAGAACTCGCCGAGCTGGCGGGTCGATTCCTGCAGCGACATCGGCTTGAAGAAGCCCGGAATGATCGAACCGAACGTCGCCAGCGTCGCCACCAGCGCCAGGAAAGGAATGGCGTTGTCGGTCCAGCGTTTGCTCAGTATCTCGCCGACGAGGTGGTCGGGCACGAGATTGTAGCGCCAGGACTGAAGGCGTTCGCGAAAGGACATCGGTTGCTGCTGCCACTCAAGAGAGAAAGAGGCGGCCGAACCCGGTCCGGCCACCTCGTCGATGCGTGCAACGGACCGCGGTTTACTTGGCCGCAGCTTGGGCTTGCAGTGCTTTCAAGTCCCAGCAGCTGTCTGGCTTGAGGTCGGCCTTGGTTGTCGCCTTCTCCAGCGTGTAGATGTAGGTGTGCGACGTGCCGGCCGGCTGGCCGCTCTGCAGCAGGAATTTGATGACGGCATTCATGTCGCCCGACTGGCGGGCAAGATCGGTCATCACCACCGCGCCATAGGTGCCGTCCTGCAACTTGTCGCAGTCGGCGGTCTTCTCACCACCGCCGGTGGTGACCAGGAACACCTTGCCGTCAAGCTTGGCGTCGCGGATCGCAGCCGAAGCACCGGTCGCGTCGCCGTCCCAGAAATCGATGATGGCGCAGATGTCGGGGTTCTGCTGCAGCATCGTCGTCGTCACATTGCGCGAGGTCGTCGCATCCCAGTTGGAGTCCGGCTTGGCCACGACCTTGAAGTCGGGGTTCTTGTCCAGGACCTTCATGATGCCGGCATATTGGTAGAGGCTCGACGAGTTGGCCTGGTCGCCCTGCACCAGCCCGATCTTCTTGGAGGAGTTCGGCCCACAACCCTTGATTGCCGCTTCGGCTTCGAGCTGGCCGAGCCGATCCCAGTCGCTGCCGACAAAGGCATCGGCCGGGAAGTTCGCCGGATTGTCGACCAGCAGGACATAGGTGCCGGCGGCCTGCGCCTTCTTCATCAGCTTGGCATAGGAGTTGAGGTCCGGCGAGTGGATGATCAGCACGTCCGGCCTGGTGTCCGACGAGATCGCGTCGGTTATCGCCTGCGCGCCCGCATCGACCACCCAGTTCGGATCGCGCGTTTCGAAGATGCCGCCCCAGGCCTCGACCTCCGTCTTCAGGAAATGCGCCCAGCCCTGTGCCAGGTCGAAGCCCATGGCCATCGGAACCAGCATCACGCGCTTGCCCTTGAGCGCTTGCGAATAGGCGGCCGGACCCGGATCCTCGGCGGCGAAGCTTGGCGCCACGAAGGCGGAGACAGCAAGCGCTGCCGCGGCAGCCATAAATGTCCCGATGATTCTCATGTCACATCCTCTGGTTTGGTTATTGTCGTTCGCGGCCGGCCCCCAACCGTCCGCCTCAGTCTAAATGTCGCCTTGCTGGGCGGTCTGCTCGTCGCGCGGATTGATGAAGCCGTCGACGATGATCGCCGCCAGCAGGATCGCCGCCTTGATCAGGTTCTGATAGAGCAGCGGAATGTCGATGATGGTCATGGCGTTGAGCAGGATTCCGATCAGCGCGGCACCGACCAGCACGTTGCGCACCCCGCCCCGCCCGCCCGACAGGCCGATGCCGCCGATCACCGCCACCAGCACGATGTCGTAGAGCAGCGTGGAGTTGACGATACGGGTGTTGATCGAATGCAGGCTCGCGGCAGTGAGCAAGCCGGCCACCAGCGAGACCAAGGCCGACAGCACATAGCGCAGCACCAGCATCGGGCGCACCGGAATGCCGATGTTGCGCGCCGCGACCGGATTGTCGCCGGCGAAATAGACGTAGCGGCCCCATTTGGTGTAGCGCAGGAACAGGAAAAAGGCGAAAGCCAGCCCGGCGAAGACAAAGACCTCGACCGGGATGTCGAGGAAGCGCAGCCCGCCCAAAAGCTCGACCCAATGGCCGGGCGGCACCGGCACGGCGTCCTGCGTGATCAGTTGCGAACGCACATAGCCGAAGACGAAGGACGCGGTCGCCAGCGTCACGAAGATCGCCGGGACCTCGGCGTAGGCGACCAGGATTCCGTTCAACAGCCCGATGGCGAGAACACCGGCGAGCACATAGGCGAAGGCCAGCCCGTCGGACGTCCCCGAATTCAGCAGTTGCAAATACCACGCGACCGACATGGCCATGATCGCCACCGCCGACAGATCGATGCCTCTGCCGATAATGACGACCGCCATGCCGAGGGCCAATATGCCCAGCACCGAGACCGAGCGCACGATGGCAACGAGATTGTTCGAGTTGATAAACCCGGGCAGCCCGATCGCAGCGGCAATGAACAGCACAACCGCGATGGCAAAGACAATGCCCTCCTGGTTCAGGCTTCTCCAGTTTAGCCAGCCGATCGCGTTCATTGCCCGCTTTCACCCGCGATGGCTACGCCCTGCTCCCTCTGCGGCCATCGGAACGAAAGCTAATCGGCTCAAGACCAATTCGTCAAATGAATCCGCGCATTGCAGGCCGGCTTGCGAGGAAATTCTGCTGTTGGGCGCATTGATTGGCGACGCCGGCGCAATGCCCGGAACTCAAGCACTTTTGCAATTGATCGTGCCGATCGAACCGCTGGCGAAGGTTCGCTCCAAGACGAGCGGAGCAAGCAGAATTTATGTCCGCGCTCGCCGCGGAGTTCCCGCGTCAAATCCGCAAAACATGGCCCGAGACCTCGGCGCCGGCGGCCTTCGGCAACGCCAGAAAGCGAAACGAGGCGACGAGCCCGATTGCGCCGATCACCAGGAAGGCAAGGCGGAAGTCGACGAGATCGAGCGCCGCCACGCCCCTGGCGATCTGCGACAGGTTGAGCAGTGCCGCCGCGACCGCTACGCCGAACAGCATCGCCACCTGCTGCAGCATACTGGACAGCGTTGCCGCCGAACTGCGCTGCGGCGAGGCCACGTCGGCGAAGGCCAGCGTGTTGAGCGCGGTGAACTGCATCGAACGCGACAGTCCGGCGATCAGCATCAGCACCACCACCAATGCTTGCGGCGTCTGGGGCGAAAGCGCTGCGCAAGCCATGATCGACAAAGAGGCGATCACCCCGTTGACGATCAGCACCGAACGGAAGCCGAAGCGCCTCAGCGTCGGCGTCGTCACCGCCTTCATGCCGAGATTGCCGAGGAAATAGGCCAGGATCATCATGCCCGCATCGACCGGGCTCAGGCCGAAGCCGACCTGGAACAAAAGCGGCAGCAAGAATGGCGTGGCGTTGATGGCGATCCGGAAAATCGTGCCGGCCGACAGCGTCGAGATGGCAAAAGTCTGCACCTTGAACGCTGTGAGATCGAGCAACGGATGGTTGGCGCGTCCCAGATGCCGCGCCGCCAGCCAGCCGACCAAAATGCCCGTGCCGAGCAGTGCCACGGTCGGCAACACACCGTCTTCCGGATGCGCGATGCGCTCGAGGCCATAGAGCATCGAGGCGAGCCCGACGGAGGTCAGCAGGAAGCCCGGCCAGTCGAGCGGCTTGGCCCCGGCTTCGCGGTCGCCAGGAATGAAGCGGGCGACCAGCAACAGGCCGGCAACGCCGAGCGGAATGTTGATGAAGAAATTCCAGTGCCAAGAGAGATAGGTGGTGATGAAGCCGCCAAGTACCGGCCCGACCACCGGCGCAAACAGCGCCGGCCAGGTGATCAGCGCGGTGGCGCTGAGAAGCTCGGATTTCGGCGCATTGCGCAGCACCAGGATGCGGCCGACCGGCGTCATCAGCGCGCTGCCCAGGCCCTGAACCGCGCGCGCCGCGACGAATTCGGTCAGGTTCTGTGAGATGCCACAGGCGATCGAGGCCAGCGTGAACAGGGCGATCGCCACGAGGAAGATGTTGCGCGCGCCGAAACGGTCCGCGAGCCAGCCGGACAGCGGCACGAACACCGCCATGGTCAGCATATAGACGGTGATGCCGATGCTCATCGCCACCGCCGGCACGCCGAAGGATTCTCCCATCTGCGGCAGCGATGTCGAGATGATCGTCGAATCCAGAAGCTGCATGAAAAAGGCGACGGCGACAATCAACGCCACCCGCCGGGCTTGCTGCGCCGCCGTCGTGGCTTCGGGCAAGGGGTCGTTTTCGGGAATGGCGGTCATGCGCAGAACTGTCCGAAGGGAATTTTCTCCCGCTCCATCGGCAACCGCCCAATTGTCCGGCAAACCGATGACGCACCGGTTTCAACAGTATTTGGGCGGCGTCGTCCAGACATGGGCAACAAACTTTCATGTGACATCGCAGCCGGTTATGCGATGACTTAGCCCTGCCGCCGAACCGGCCTTTTACAATCCGCGATGACGCTTCGCTCTTTCTGACCAGGAATCTTCTCGCATGAAGCCCATCTATATCGATTATCTGAACGCCCTCGACATCGATGCCTTGGCAATGACTGACGCCGAAATCATCGGTGCGGTCGAGGCGGGCCTGGTGGCGCAAGGCAACGGCCAGACCGTGATCGAGCCGCGCGTCCATCTTGAGCCGGACCCGTCCTTTCACGGTCATTTCAATGTGCTCCGCGGCTACGTCGCGCCGCTCGATGCTGCCGGCGTCAAGATCGTCGGCGACTATGTCGACAATTATCTGCACGGCCTGCCGTCGGAATTCGGCATCCTCAACCTGTTTGACCCGCGCACCGGCACACCACGTGCCATTCTCGACGCCACCGTCATCACCGACATGCGTACCGGCGCCGTCACTGCGATTGGTGCGAAACATCTGGCGAAAAAGACGTCAAAGATCCTCGGCCATATCGGCGCGCGCGGTACCGCCTACTGGAACGTGCGTCTGCTCGATCATCTGTTCGACTTCAACGAGATCCGCGTGCATTCGCGCCGACCGGAAAGCCGCGACGGTTTTGCCGCCAAGCTGTCCGCCGATCTCGGCAAGCCGGTCACGGCCGTCGCCGACTGGCGTTCCTGCATCGAAGGCGCCGATATCGTCGTCGAGGCCTCGCGGCTGCCGGAACCGCAGCCGCTGCTCAAGACAGAATGGATCAAGCCCGGCGCGCTGGTCGTGCCCTACGGCACGATGAGCGCGGTGGAGCTGTCGCTGACCGATATTATGCAGAAAATCGTCGTCGACGACTGGGGCCAATGCAAGGGTGGTAAATTCGGCTCCTTGCGCGCCCATGTCGAGACAGGACGGCTCAGCGAAGAGACGCTGCACGCCGAGCTTGGCCAGATCGCCGCCGGCCTCAAGCCTGGGCGGCAAAGCGACGACGAGACGATCCTGTTCTGGCATCGCGGCCTGTCGCTCTCCGACATCGCACTGGGCAAGGCAATGCTGGCCAAGGCGCAGGTGCAAGGCATCGGCCAGCGGTTGCGCTTCGCATGAGCTCGCTCGTCCTCACCGGGTCCGGCGTCAGCGTCGAAGACGTCGCAGCGGTGGCCCGCGACGGCCGCAAAGTCGAGGTGGCGCCTTCGGTTATCGACAGGCTTCACAAAGCACGAAAAGTGCTCAATGACGCCGCCGCATCCGGGCAGCAGATCTATGGGCTGAACACCGGGCTTGGCGCCAATCTCGGCACGTCGGTGAGCGGCGACGCCAGCGCCTTCCAACGTCAGTTGCTGGAGGGACGCAGCGGCGCTATCGGCGATGCGCTGCCGCAAGAGATCGTGCGCGCGACGATGCTTACCCGCGCATCGATGCTTTCGGCCGGCGGTTCGGGCATTTCGCCCGACGTGTTTGTCGCCTTGGTCGAGGCGCTCAATACGGGCGTCCATCCGGTTATGCCGTCGCTGGGTTCAATCGGCGCCGGTGATCTGGTGCTGATGGCAGCACTTGGCCGCATGCTGATCGGCGAAGGCGAAGCCGACTATCAGGGCCGGCGCATGCCGGCGGCCAAGGCGCTGACGTTGGCGCGCCTCGCCCCCGTCAGCCTCGCACCCAAGGACGGACTGTCGCTGATCAACGCCTCGGCCGTGGCGGCCGGCAGCGGCGCGCTGGCGGTGGTCGATGCACTGTCGGCCTTGGCACAGCAGCAGCAGGCCGGCGCGCTGACCATGGAAGGCATCGGCGCCAACCAGACGATCCTCGACCCACGCCTGCAGACGGCACGGCCGGCGGCTGGCCAGGAAGAAGCAGCAAAAGGCCTGCGCGATCTACTTGCCGGTGAGGAAGGGCCGGCGCCGACTACCTTGCAGGATCCGCTGTCGATCCGCTGCATGCCGTCGATCCATGGCGCGTTGCTACGGGCGATCGATCAGGCGCGGCAGGCGGTCGAGATCGAAGTCAACGCCGCCGCCGACAATCCGCTGGTGCTGGCCAACGACAAGCTGGTGCTGTCGACCGGCAATTTCCACACTGCGTCGCTGTCGCTGGCCTTCGAGACGCTCGGCCTGGCGATCGCTCAAGCCGCAGCCGCCAGTGCCGCCCGCTTCATCCAGCTCACCGGCTCCGGCCGCCACGGCCTGCCCAGATATCTGTCGCCGATCGGCGGTGCTTCGGCCGGTTTCGTGCCGCTGCAAAAGACCGTCACGGCGATTCTCGCCGCCATCCGCCACAAGGCCAACCCGGTGATGCTTGATTTCCTGCCGGTTTCGGAGGGCGTCGAGGATCACGCGACCCAGACACCCCTGGCCATTGCGAAATGCGCCGACATGATCGGGCTATGGCGGCGGCTGATCGCCTTCGAACTGATGGCCGCGGCACAGGCCGTCGACCTGCGTGACGGGCTGACACTGGCGCCGGGCACGGCGGGAATTCATGCAGCGGTGCGTGCCCTCGTCGCGCCGCTCAAGGAAGACAGAGCGCTGGGCATTGACGCCGAGGCGCTTTACGCTGCACTGGCTACCGGAACATGGCGGCCATAGCCGGCCGTCGCATATGCCGGCTGACGATGAGCAAGCCCTGGCCGGCGTGTCTCATCCGGCGTCGAGCTTCTCCAGGAACAGGCTGAGCTGGTCCGGATCCATATGCACCACATGCCTGTCCTCGGGATATGCCAGGCTGTTCACATCAGCGACATATTCGGAAAAGGCGGCGATGCGTTCGGCCTGCAGGCGGTCGTATTCGGCGGCGAAATTGCGATAGACCTTGGAATGGCGAGGCATGTGGCCCCGGTTCTGGCCAAGTATGTCGTCGGCGAACAGATACTGCGCGTCGCAGCCGGTGCCCGCCCCCATCGACAGCATGACCAGCGAGGTGCGTTCCGAGATTGCCTTGGCCACCTCCACCGGGACCACTTCGATCTCGGCGCCGATCGCGCCGGCGGCCTCCAGCTGTTTCACCGCCTCGAACACCTGCATGGCGGTGTCTGCGGTCTTGCCGACAGCCTTGAAGCCGCCGGTCCAGGTGGCGCGTGACGGGATGAGGCCGACATGGCCGATCACCGGAATGGCATCGTCTGCCATTCGCTTGATGGTGGCATAGCCGGCGCTGCAATAGACCGCATCGGCGCTGGCCTTGTAAAGCCGGAACGCCCAGCGGACGAAATCATCGGCGGTGCCGATCTCGAAGAAATTCTCGCCCGGCATGGTGAACAGGCTGGGTGCCGCATCGCGGTACTGCGGATTGAGCACCAGCTCCGGCGGCACCGAGACGATATCGACGCCGGCGCGTTCGGCGGCCTCGGCCTCGTCCATCGTCAGCACGCGCAGCATCGTCAATTGCCGCTTGCCCTTCATGGCGCGCAGGTCTGCAATCGTGGGTCTTTTCCGGCTCATCGATTCTGGTCCCCTTTGTTGCATGTATGGAGGGCGGTTAGGCGATCTGGATCATCACCTTGCCAGCTTCGACCTTGACCGGATAGGTGTTGAGGTTGACACAGACGGGAGCGCCTTTTGCCTGGCCGGTCTTGTAATTGAAGCGGCCATTGTGCTTGGGGCATTCGATGATGTCGTCCATGACAAGCCCATCGGCCAGATGCGCCTTCTCATGCGTGCAAAACCCGTCGGTGGCGAAGAATTCATCGTCCGGCGAACGATAGATAGCGAAGGGGCGGGCGCCATGGGCGAAGTGGATGACATCCACATCGTCGACATCGTCCAAGGCGGAAGCTTAGTCCCAATCGGCCATTTCTGCTTCTCCTGAAATTTCTGCGTTGCGCTGGTGCGGTGCCTATTCAGCCGCTGCCGACATGTTCACTTCGTGGAACTCCCCACGGTAGGGGCGCGCCGTCGGCGGCAGCTCACGCTTGAGGAAGTAGTCCTCATAGTTGAGCTGCCTGAGCAGGACCGGCCAGACCTCGCGATAGGCATGCCATATCGACGGGTTCGGCTCAGGCAAATCGTGCTTGATCAATTCATGCAGCCTGGGCAGCGCGTGATAGGGCACCATCGGGAACATGTGATGCTCCACGTGATAGTTCATGTTCCAGTAGATGAACCGGCTGATTGGGTTCATGTACACGGTCCTGGTGTTGAGCCGGTGGTCGACAACGTTGTCGGCCAGACCGATGTGTTGCAGCAGGCCGGTCAGCACCATGTGCCAGGTGCCGTAGAGGCGCGGTACGCCGATGAGCACCACCGGCACCCACGACTGCATGGTGAGGGCGAGCGCGATCGTGGCGATGTAGATGGCAATATGCCAGCGCGCGGCGATGACGGCCTTGTGCTGTTCCATCTCAGGCACGTAGCTTTTCTCGTCGGGCGTGAGCTTGCCGAACGCTTGGCGTACCAGCGCCGGAAGCGAATAGCGAAAATCAAGGATACCGGTGAAAGCGAGCGCTGCACGCAACAGGTCCGGCGGGCGCATCACGGCTATCTCTGCGTCGCGGCCGACGATAATCGTGTCGGTGTGATGCCGGGCATGGCTCCAGCGCCAGGTCACCGGGTTGCGCATCAACATGAAGCTGGCGATCTGGTAGACCACATCGTTCATCCAGCGTGTGCGGAAAGCCGTGCCGTGGCCGCATTCATGCCAGCGCGAGTCGCTGGAGGAGCCGTAGAGCACGCCGTAGACGAAGAAGAACGGCACGCACCACCAGGTGCCCCAGAAATAGACGCCACCGGCAGCGGAGCCCAGAATGGCGACGATCCAGATGATCGTGTCACGGATCGCCGGGCCATCTGAGCGTTGCATCAACTCCTTGATCGCCTTGCGGGGGACGTTGGTGTGATACCACTCCGCCGAGGCAAGCCCGGTTTCGATCGCAATCCGCGTGCTTTCGCCGACCAGGCTGTAATCGCGCTTTACCTTGCCAGCCATTGTGACCTCCAATTCCCGATCGGCCGCGAGCCCTCCCCGCTCGGGCAGGAACCAGCCTCCCAACTGGTGTCTCCTATCGTCCTCGCCATTATCACGACCTGCCTCCAAGAACAGGAAAATGGCCCGACGGCCCCGGGTAGTCCTGCTGCGGCTGTCTGGCAATCGCCGCGATCCGGCCCTCCGCATCGGCGATCTCGCCGACACCGTCGAGAACTCGGAACACCGCATCGTAGGAGCGGCTCTCGCCGTGCTCCAGCCAGATCATCTCGCCGCGTTCGCGCGCGGCCAGATTTCCCAGCACATGATGCGTCGACGGCTCGATCCCAAGCGCGTACTGCCCGGCCTGGAAATTCTGCCATTGGTAGGCGCAGGGCAATTGGTCCTTGCGCGTGACCACCTCGAAGCCGAGACCGAGACTGTCGTTGACCACCGCCACCGGCACATTGCCGGCGCCGTCGGCGCCGAGTTCGTGCTGCCAAACCTGTTCCTTGAAACCCAGTTGCGGCGCCGGCACCGTGCGATAGCCGACCTTCTGCGCTTCATAGCGCTCGCCGGCATGCCCGGCCCAGATCACGTCGCGGATCGGCGCCAGGTAGCGCGCCCCCTGATCGAGCACCGGATAGCTGACATTGATGTGGTAGAAATACATATGCGGCGTCCGGTTGAAGCCGTGATTGACGACACGGTCCGAAAGCCGGATCTCGTTGCCGCCGACATCGGCCTCGATCCGGCGCAGCAGATGCAGATCCTCGCCGAATACAGTCGATTGCTGGACGATGCCTTCCGCCCACAGCACGCAGCGGTCGCCTTCCCAGGTCTCACCATAGCCGGTCAGCCGCGCCGGGATGGTGCTGATGCGGCCATGCAGCGAATGGCGCACCGTCTTCTTCGGCGGATAGTTGTAGGTGTCGGCCGGTACTTCGTTCATGAACAATATATGGTCGAGGCCGCAGGTCAGCAGAAGGCCGGAGAACGATCGCGCCCACGCCAATCCCTCTTCGCCTTCATACTCGTGCAGGCCCGGATGGCGAAAACCGCTCGGCGAGTGCCAGCCGATCGCCTGGCCCTTGAAATCGCAATCGGCGATATCGAGCGCCCGGTCGACAAGCGCGGTGAAGCGCAGGCCGGAGCCGGTGCGGAATTCCAGCATGCGGATGCCGCGCTCGACGCCATCGCCCAGCGTCATCAGCCGCACGCCGGCGAACTGCGACAGCATGCCGGACCGCTCCGAAACCTGCCGGCGCGACAGCGTCTTGCCGTAAAGCTCTACCATGTGACGGCCAGTTCCTTCACTTCGCTCCCGCCCTTCACTTCGCCCTCGTCTCTTTCAGCAGGGCCGACATATCGGCGCCGGTGATGATGCTTTCCACGGTCAGCAGGTCGGTATCGGCGACCGTCTGTTCGGCGACGATCTCGCCGCGGCGCATGACGATGATGCGGTCGGCGACCTGGAAGACGTGATGGATGTTGTGGGTGATCAGCAACACCGAATGGCCGGCGTCGCGCACCTCCTTGACGAAGCGCAGTACGCCGTGTGTTTCCTCGACGCCGAGATTGTTGGTCGGCTCGTCGAGGATGATGACCTTGGCGGCAAACTGCATGGCACGCGAAATCGCGATCGACTGACGCTCGCCGCCAGACAGCGTGCTGACCAATGCATCGGCGTCGAGTTTTTTCGAAATGCCGACGCGCTTCAAAAGCGCCGAGGCGGCGTCGCGTAATTTGGCGAGATCGAGCGGCGCGAACACGCCGAGCCATTTGAGGTTGACCGGCTCACGGCCGAGGAAAAGATTGCGCGCGATGCTGAGGTCCGGCGCCAGCGACGTGTCCTGGTGGATGGTCTCGATACCAAAATCCATCGCATCGCGGGCCGAGCGGATGGAGACCTTCTGGCCACGCACATAGATGTCGCCGCGGTCGACGGGAAACACGCCCGAGATCGCCTTGATCAACGTCGATTTGCCGGCGCCGTTGTCGCCGAGCAAGGCCACCACTTCGCCCTCGTTGAGCGTGAAGGAGGCGCTCTTCAGCGCACGCACGCTGCCGAAGGACTTTTGAAGGTTCTGCAGCCGAAGCACTTCCATGATCAGCTCCTGGCGGCGTTCTTTTGCAGCAAAGCGTGCAGGATGAGCATGGCAAGGATAATGACGCCGACGAAGATGTTGTAGGCGAGGCCCGGCACGCCGATCAGCACGATGCCGTTTCGGATGCTGCGCAGCATCAATGCGCCGACGATCGTGCCGAGGATCGTGCCGCGCCCACCGGTCAGCGCCGTGCCGCCGACCACCACCATGGCGATCACTTCGAGCTCATAGCCGGTACCGGCCACCGGCGAGGCGGCAGAGATACGGAAGGCGCTGATCATGCCGGCGAGACCGGCAAGCACCGAGGTCAGGATGAACAGCCAGATCTTGACCGCATCGGCCGGCACGCCGCGCGCCACGGCAGCGTTACGGTTCGAGCCGATGGCGCTGATCCAGTTGCCAAGCTTGGCATACCGCAGGATGTAGATCGCCAGCAGCGATAGGCCGATGAACCACCACAAGGACGTATAGAAACGGAACGTTCCGATATTGAAGCTGCCGGCCAGCAGCGTCACGAAAAAACCCGGCTGGTCCCAGGATTTCAGCGGAAAGCCTTGGGTGATGTAAAGCGCTGCCCCACGCACCACGAGCAGCATCGACAGTGTCACCAGGAAGGACGAGATGCCGATCTTGGTGACGATCAGCCCGTTGATCGCACCGATCGCTATGCAGAGCAGCAGGCCGGCCAGCAGCGCGACGCCAATATCAAACCCGCCGTTCTGCACCAGCAGCATGACGACGACCGGCGCCAGCCCGAACACAGCGCCAACCGAAAGGTCGAACTCGCCCGCCGTCAGAAGCAGCGTCATGCCGAGCGCGATGATGCCGAGCTCGGGCAGGAACGCCATCATGTTGGAGATGTTGAGCGGCGACAGGAAATTCGCGTCGGCGATCGCGAATACCGCAAGCAGGACGATCAGGATGACGAGCGACGAGAACTGCGGCGAGCGGATCAGGCTCGACCTGCGTTTGGCACGCGGCATTTCCTCTTCTGCGGCAATTGTCATGACAACTCGACCATACGCCAGGGTGACGCCCGCCGCCTGCGCGGCGAGCGTCAGTTCCAATCACTTGTTGTAGAGTTTCAGGATCGGTTCGACGCTTGAGGCGTCGTAGAGGCTGAAGGTGTGAATGTCGTAGCCGATCGGTTCGCCCGCGGCGGCGAGACCGAGCAGCGCCACCGGCATGAAGCCTTGCGCCGATGGGAACTGCCAGGCAGCCGCGTTGATGAAGCCGGACTTGACTGACTCGGCGGTTTCCTTCGAATTGCCCCAGCCGACGACCGGAATCTTGCCGGCCGGCACGCCGGCGCCGTCGAACACCCGCTTGACGCTGGCCGCCACGGAATCGCCGAGCGCGATGATTGCCGGCGGATTGTTGGCCACCATATAGTCCGTCATCTTGGCGATGATGCCGGCCGGATCGGTGCCGCAATCGACCACGTCATATTTGATGCCGAGCGGATCGAAGACGCTGGCAATGCCTTCCGTCTCGAGCTGCTGGTAACTGGCGCCCGGCACTTCGACCGGCAGGAACACCTTGTCACCTTGCTTCACCATTTTGTGGTCGACCAGATATTTCGCCCAGATGACACCGGCTTCCTTGAGGTCGGCGCCGACATAGGCTTGCCGGCCGGTCGCCGGATCGTCGGTGTTGAAGAACACGATCGGGATGCCGGCCGCCTTCGCTGCCTTGACCTCCTCAGTCCACAGGCCGGGCTGCGCCGAGGTGGTGGCGATGCCGTCCGGCTTGGCGGCGAGTGCGGAGTTAAAGGCCTCCTTCTGCGCCGCCATGTCGCCACCGCTGAACGAGATCTTGCAGGTCACCTTGAGCTGGTCGCAGGCCTTGATGGCGCCGGCATTCCAATCGATCCAGAAGGCATCCGACGGGCCGCCATGCGACAACAGGTAGAACGTCTTCTGGCCGTCCTGCGCCAGCGCCGGCGTAGCCAGCGCCACACTGGCAAGAACGGTCGCCGCGGACGCGATTTTCAACGCGAATTTCAACATTTCTCTTCCTCCCTTGTTTCGTAGCCGAACCGCGCCATCATAGTCCGTTGGCGATGAATTTCCCGTCGAGGAATTTCTTGGCGCGCGGCACGTCGTCTTCCGAAAGATGCTCGATGATGACCGGGATGTTCGGGTGCTTTTCGGCCAGTCGCTTGAGATAGAGGTCGTAGTTCAGCGAACCGAGGCCGGGCGCCGGCAACTCGATCTCGCCGACGCCGCGGAAAGTGTGGCTCTCCAGCGCATCCTCGTCGCCAATGTCGGCGTGCTTCTCCGACTTGTCGCCGCCTGAGCGCTTGACGTCCTTGGCGTGCGCGATTTTGATCTTGTCGGTCAGCGTGTCGAACACCTGGTTCAGGATCTGGTCCATCCTGTCGATGTTGTGGGTTTCGAAATAGTTGGTCGGATCCATCAACAAGCCGAGTCCAGGATGGTCGACCTGCGCGAACATCTTCACTGTCTCCTCGACCGAGCCGACGACATTGTTGACATAGGTTTCGAGCAGGAACACCGCGCCGTGGTCATAGGCAGTCTGGGCAAGCTCGGCGATAACCTTGCGGCATTCCTCAAACCCTTCCTCGGTCTTGTTCTTCGGGTGATGCACCCAATCGGACTCGGTGTTGTAGGTACCGGTTTCCGAGATCACGTAAGGGGTGCCGAAATGGCGTGCGTTACGGATAATCTCCTTCAAATAGCCGACGCGCCTCTCGCGCTCCGCCGGGTCCGGATGGATAATATTGGTGTAGCCCGACACACAGCAGATCGGCAGATTGTGATCGCGGAACGTATCGCGGACAGTCTTGGCCTTGTCCTTGGTGATCTGCCCAGCCGACAGATCTATATCCTTGAAATGCAGGTCGAGCTGCACGGTGTTGAAATCGAGCGCGCGGATCTTCTGCGCGGTTTCCTTGAGGCCATACGGGAAATAACCCGTGAAAATACCTGCCTGCATCATGGTGTGAAGTCCTCCCTGTAAGTGATTCAGTCGCCTGGTGTTTCAGTTGATCGAGATTTCGGAAAGCTTGACTGTGCGGCCTTTGTCGATCGAACGATAGCCAGCTTCGACCAGCGCCATGGTCTTGACGTTGTCGGCGACCGAGAGCGCCGGCGGCGTGCCCGTCTTCACGGCGTGCTGGAGCTGCTCCATGACGCCGATGAAGGCATGCGGGAACCACATCGTGTCCCAACTGGGTGTTACCCACTTGCCGTCGGTGGTCTCGGTCGAGGCATAGGTCAGGGTCGAGGCAGAGCCTGTCGGCCAGCCGATGGTGCCCTTGGCGACGCCCTTGGTGCCGTCGACGCGCCAGTTGATATGCTGGTCGTCCTTGTAGCCCTCCTGGCGCGGACCCGACCAGACATCCTCCAGCGATACCGCGAGCACGCCGGACGGGAACTTGATCGTCGACACGGTGATGCCGTCCGAATGATCGAAGTGGGTGCGCGGGTCCTTGCGGGTCAGCGTCGTAATCTCGTCCGGATCGCCGAACAGGAAGCGCAGTACGTCGAGATGGTGGACGCTCATATTGGCGAGTGTCAGCCGGTCGTAGTCCTCGAGGAAGCTCTGCCAGTGCGGGATGGCATGCATGTCGATCTGCGCGAAGACGATGTCGCCGAGCGCGCCGCTGTCGATGATCTGCTTCAAGACGCGCATCGACTGGTCGTAGCGCATGTTCTGGTTGACCGAGAGGATCTTGCCGGCCTTGGCCGCCTCGTCGCGCAGCTTGACCGCTTCTTCGACCGACAGCGCCAGCGGCTTCTGCGCCAAAATCGCCTTGATGTGCTCCTGCTTCAGCGCATGGCGGATCAGCGCCGGTTGCTGGTCCGGCGGAAAGGCAAGATCGATGATCTCGACATTTTTGTCCTCGATGAGCCGTTCCGGCGTGTCGTGGACGGTCGGTATATCCCAGCGATTGGCGACCTTTTCGGCGCTGCCTTTGGTCCGCGAGGCGATCGCCACCACCGGAAAACCGGCTTCCTTGTAAGCGGCAAGGTGACATTCGGCCATGATCATGCCGGCGCCGACGCAGCCGATCTTGTATTCCCTGGTGCGGACTTTAACGTCCGGCTCGAAGCCGCTGCTTGCCATATGTTCCTCCCGAAGCTCGTTCCTTGCAGCCGCCGTCATCGTGCCAGCGCTCCCCCGCTCTGTCCGAAATAATGCACCCTGCCCGGCTCGCAGGATATCGCCACCATCGCGTCCGGCCTGATGTCCGGCTGGCCGCGCAGCAGCGCCCGCAGACGCGCCTGCCCGGCGGCGAGCGTCACGACGGTGTAGCCGCCGAGCGGCTCGACCTCGAACACTCGCGCCGGGCGGCCCGCGCCCCCCTCCGGCATTTCACCCGACCAAGTCCTGACCTTGATATCTTCCGGCCTGAGCCCGATCTCGACTGCATCGGCCGGCGCAGCCTTGTCCGCGATGCGGATTGTGCCTTCCGCCGCCTCCACGCCTTCCGCGCCGCGCACCGACTTCAATATGTTCATCATCGGCGAGCCGAGAAGCCGCGCCACATAGGTGCTGGCCGGTCGGTCATAGATCTCGGCCGGCGCGCCGACCTGTCTGATCTTGCCGTTCTCCAGAATGGCCATGCGGTCGGCGACCGACATCGCCTCTTCCTGGTCGTGCGTGACATAGATCAGCGTCTTGCCGAGCTCGCGCTGGATGCGCTTGAGCTCGACGCGCGTCTCCTCGCGCAGCCGGGCGTCGAGCGCCGAGATCGGATCATCCATCAGATAGGCAGCCGGATCACGCACCAGCGCGCGAGCGATCGCCACGCGCTGCCGCTCGCCGCCCGAAAGCTGCGCCGGCGGCTTGTGCAGGATATGGCCGATATGCAGCTTGGCCGCGACGTCGGCGACGCGTTTTTCGATCTCGGCTTCTGCCACCTTCCGCTCGACCAAAGGAAAACGGATGTTGTCGCGCGCGCTCATGTGCGGAAACAGCGCCAGGTTCTGAAACACCATGGCGACATTGCGCTCCGCCGGTGACACTGCGTTGACCGGCCTGCCGCCGATCAGGATCTCGCCTGTGTCCGGTGTCTCGAGCCCAAGCACCAGGCGCAGTATCGTCGACTTGCCCGACAGCGGCGGCCCGAAGAAGCAGAAGAACTCGTTGTCGTTGACCGTGAACGAGGCATCGTCGACGGCCAGTGTGGCACCATAGTGTTTCGTCACATTGCGGAAAACGACATCAGCCATCTCAACCTGCTCTCAACGCAAGGCCGGAAGCGGCGTCGAAGACGCGCACCGCCTCCGCCGCAGGCGCGACGACGGCTGTCTGCCCGATCGCCAGCCCGACATCATTGTCGAACACCGCCTTCACCGCTGTCTCGCCGTCGCCAAGATGGATGATGGTGCGAGCACCGATCCGCTCGACGAAACTCACCGGCATGGACAGGCCACGGCCGCCTTCCGCCAGCGTCACCTGCTCCGGTCGAAAGCCATAAAACACTTCGCCGCGCATCCGGCGTGCGGCATCGGCGATCTCGACCGGCAGCGGCGGCGTCGCCCCCAGCGGGCCGAGATCGACGACCATGCCACGGTCACTTTCCGCCGGCCTGCCCTTGAGCAGGTTCATGCCCGGCGCGCCGATGAAGCGGGCGACGAAGACATTGGCTGGATTGTTGTAGACCTCGAGTGGCGTGCCGACTTGCTGCAGCACGCCATGATCCATCACCGCGATGCGGTCGGCCATCGTCATCGCTTCGAGCTGGTCGTGGGTGACGTAGACCATGGTCTGCCGGAACTGCCGCTGCAACTGCTTCAGTTCGGTCCGCATCACTGCCCGGAAGGCGGCATCGACATTGGACAGCGGCTCGTCGAGCAGGAAGATCGCCGGCTCCATGATCGCCGAACGGCCGATCGCCACCCGCTGCAATATGTTGACCGACAGCCTGTCCGCCTTGCGGTCGAGCAGCGGCGTCAGGTGCAGCATCTCTGCAATGGCGCCGACACGGCGGTCGATCTCGGCCCTTGGTGCGCCGCGCATTTTCGGCCCGTAGGCGAGGTTCTGCCGCACGCTCATATGAGTGAAGATCGCATAGTTCTGGAAGACGAAGCCGACGCCGCGCCGCCCCATCGGCACGCCGGCCATGTCGCGCTCGCCAAACAGGATCTTGCCGCTGGTCGGCTCCTCCATGCCGGCGATCATGTTCATCGTCGTCGACTTGCCGCAGCCCGACGGTCCGAGCAGCGCCATGAACTCGCCGTCGGCAATGGCCAGGTCCATCGTCTTCAGCGCGGTGAAGTCGCCGAATTTCTTGACTAGGTTCTGCAGGTGGATGGTGCTCATGCCGCCACCTCGCGTACCCGAGCCATGCGTTTCATGGCAAACACCGCGACGATCGACAGCACGATCAATATGGCCAGCGCGATCGCCGCGACATAGCCCCAGATCAGGTCCTGGGTGGTGAGCTTGTAGATGTAAACGGAAATTGTTTCGGTAGCGACGCCGGGACCGCCGCCGGTCATGATGTAGAGCGTGTCGAATATCTTGAAGTTCTCGATCACCCTGATCGCGAGCGCGATGATGATGATCGTTTTCATCTTCGGCAGCACGATGGTGACGAAGCGCTGCCAGGGGTTGGCGCCGAGCAGCGTCGCCGCCTTGATCTGGTCCTCAGGCACGCCGACGAGGCCGGCGAGCAGGATCAGGAACATCAGCGGCGTCCACTGCCAGATGTCGGCGACCATCACCGCAATCAGCGCCAGCGTCGGGTCCGACAGCCAAGCGATGGTGACGGGAAAGCCTGACATCGCCGATAGGATGTCGTTGAGCGGGCCGCCCGACTGAAACAGCATGAAGAACATGTAGCCTGCCACCGCCGGCACTACCATCATCGGCATCAAGAGGATCGAGTAGAAGATCCGCTTGCCGGGAAACTCGTCGGCAAACAGCGTCGCGAGCGCGAGGCCCAGCAGGAACTCCGCCGGCACGCAGACGATCATGACGATGGCCGTGCGCTTCAGCGCACTCCAGAAGCGCGCATCGGCGGCAAGGTCGGTGTAGTTGGCGAAACTGTTCCACATCGACCAGGCGTTCCACCAGCCGAGGCCGGACAGCGGCGACCAGTCGGTGAGGCTGACATAGAGCTGCATCAGAAGCGGGAAGACGGCGATGAACAGCACCAGGATCTGCGCCGGCAGGGTCAGTCGGAACCCGAGCCGCGCTCCCTCGTCCGGCAACACCGGCTCTGCCCGGGCGGCATTCATGGCCTCCTCCGAAATTGTGGCCGTCACCGCGCTCATTGCTTGAGCGCCCCGAAGGTCAGCCCGCGCACCAGATGGCGCTGGATGGCGATGCCCATGATCACCGGCGGCACCGCCGCGATGAGACCGAGTGCGGCCTTGGCGCCGTAGAGCTGTCCGGTCATCGAGGAGGACAGCGAGGCCATGTAGACGGGGACCGTCACCCATTCGCGCGTCGTCAGAAGCAGCGCAATCAGATAGTCCGACCAGTTGAGGATGAAGACGAACAGCGCGGCACTGGCCAGCGGCGCCCGCATCATCGGCAGGGTGATGCGAGTGAAGACGCGCCACCGCGAACAGCCCTCGACCAGTGCTGCTTCCTCGATCTCGCGCGGCATGTCGTCGAAGAAGGTCTTCATCAGCCAGAAGGCGAAAGGCAGCGTGACGATGCCGTAGATCAGCGACAGCCCCCACCAGCTGTCGGTGAAATTGAGGAAGGCCCACATGATCATCACCGGGGTCATGACCGCCATCGGCGGAAACAGGCGAAGCTGGATCAGCGCCAGCGGCAGGTTCTGGCCCGAGCCGAAGCGCGACAGTCCGTAGGCCGCCGCGGTGCCCGCCGACATGGCGATTGCCGTGCCGAACGTGGCCGACAGCAGCGACGACAGGACCGGCTTCAAAGCGGTGCGATCGAGCGCGACAATCAGACTGTTGGTCGATTCACCGAAGACGAAGCGGAAATTGCTGAGTGTCGGGTTCTTCGGCCACCAGGTCAGGTCGGCCCCGGTCGCCGACCATTCGGCGATCGGCTTGAACGCCATCGACATCATCCACAGGATCGGCACCAGCGTCACCGCCATTGCCACGAAGATCGCGGCATAGCGGAATATCTCGAAAGGAACGGAACGCTTCATCTGTCGGCTTTGCTGGAGTCTTCGTTAGCGAGGGGAAGAGCAATCACTCCTCCCCTCTTTGGTAGGATCCTGGGAGGATCAGGCGATCGGATCGAGAACGGTGGGCCAAGCCTCCTTGTTGGTCTTGATGGCTTCGAGAAGTTTCTCCTCGCCGGTTCGGCGGGCAATCTTCTTCCACTCGGCCTCGGTGTCGGCCATCGCCTGCTCGGCCGTCTTGGCCTTGGTCAGCGCGGCGACGAGGTTCTCGTCCAGCGCGTTGTGGAAGGCGGTGGCGCCGGGATAGTTGATGCTCGGCACGGTTCGAGCGACCGTCTCGCGCACCACGTCCATGTGGTAGGCGTGATAGGTCTGGCGAACCAGCGGATCGGAGAAATCCGACAGCCGGAACGGATCGAAGTAGCCGCCCGGATTGGCGGTCATCCAGGCGTAGATGCGGCTTGAACCCAGCCACTGCAGGAACAGGTAGCAGGCCTCCGGGTTCTTGGCTTGCGAGGAAACCGACGCCGACAAATTGAGCCACAGCACCGAACGGCTGACCAGCTTGCCGTCGATCTCGCGACCGGGCGGCAGCATCGAGCCAATTTTGCCGGTGACCTGCGAATCCTTGTTGCCGGCATTGTCGAGGAATTTCGGCAGATTGGAGAAGGCGCAGGTCATGGCCGCACCGCCCTTGGCGAAATTGCCGTACTGCTCAGGCCAGCCCCACGAGATTGCATCCGGCGAATGGTGCGAAAGCGACGCAATGTACTCGTTGGTCGCCGCGATACCTTGCTCCGAATTGATCAACGGCCTGCCGGTATCGTCGAACAAGAACTGATTGGGCGAAGCCATTGAGACATAACGCTGATACCAGTTGGTGTAGCCCCAGCCCTGGTTGCGCAGATCTGTCGAGCCGAACAGGCCCTTGTCCGGGCGCTGGAAGAAGGCCGCGATCTCGTCATGCTGCTTCCAGGTCTTCGGCGCCGCCAGTTCATAGCCGTATTTGTCGGAGAAGGCCTTCTTCTCGTTTGCGTCGCCGAACAGATCGGTGCGGTAGACCCAGGTCTGGAAGTCGCCATCCAGCGACACGCCATAGGTCGAGCCGCGATACTGATTGAGCAGCGACACGCCCTTGGCGCCATTGACGTAGCCAAGCTCGGGATTGTCCCATTCCGGCTTGTACTGGGCGACGAAGTCGTCGAGCTTCAAGATGCCGCCGGTTTCGGCCAGGTCGCCAAGGCGGTTCCATTCGACCGCGTAGATGTCATAGGCACCACCCTTGGTGGAGATGTCCTGCATCGTCTTGGTGAATTCCTGGCCGTTCGGCACACCGACGATCTCGAGCGGAATACCGGTTTCCTTCTCCCAGAGATCCTTGATCGACGGCGCACCGGCAGGAAACGGCTGGGCCAGCTGGCCGATCGAACCGTCGGACAGGCCGAGCACGATCTTGGCCGGCGCCTTGCCGGCGCCCTTCATCGCCTTGGCCGCCTCGATGGCGCGGCCCTCCGGCGTATCTGGCCCGTACTGATAGCGCTCCGAGCCGTCGAAACCCGTCGGGCCACCGATCATGCCGGGCGCCAGGGCATCGGCCGCATAGGCACGGCTTGGGCGAATGAATTTCGGTGCAATACCTGCGGCGGCAACAAGGACGGCCGCCTTTCCACCGGACGCCAGCAAACGGCGCCGCGACATGCGGATCAAATTCGACATTGGAACTCCTCCCTCAGGGCCTTGTTCCTCCACGGCCCTTATGATGGATATTGACGGCACTATACGAAGGCTGTCAACATCATAAATAATCAAGACACCTCATAACATCTCAAGGGAGGGGAGAATGGCGTTTCTCGAGGCTCTCACACTGAAGCCGGTGCCTGAATTTGAGGGAACCAGGTGCACACCCGCCCGCTTTGGTCCGCTTCGGCGTTTTGGTCTAGCGCACCCGCTTGCGCATCGGCCGAGGCCGGCTACATCATTTCCCATCAGAATCGCGGGTGGCGATGAAGCCACCATCCGACATCGGACCCATGAAATGCGTGATCTCGATGCGCCCTTGGCGCATTTTGGAATGAGGTGATCGACAGTGCGGTCCACCCTGACAGACATAGCCCGGGAAGCCGGCGTTTCCGCCGCCACGGTCGACCGTGTGCTCAACAACCGCGCCGGGGTCAGGGCGCGCACCCGCGAGGTCGTGCTCGAAACAGCGCAACGGCTTGGCTATATCGCTGAAAATTCGAATAATCCGAGCTCGCGCAACGCGCAGCACGGCGAGGTCATACGGCTCGATTTCGCCCTGCCCGCCGGCACCAATTCCTTCATCAAGATGCTGCACCGCCAGATCGAGGCGCAGGCGCAGTCGCGGCCTGACCTTGACGTCCGCGTCGCCACGATCGAAGGCTTCAATCCGGACCGGCTCGCGCGTCTGTTGCAGGAATTGCACGGACAGACGCAAGGCGTCGGTGTGATCGCACTCGACCATCCGACGGTGCGCGAGGCGATCCGCTCGCTTTCTGCCAGCGGCGTCAAGGTCGTCACCATCGCTTCCGACATCCTGCATGTGCCGAGGGTCGCCTATATCGGCATCGACAACCGCGCCGCCGGCCGGCTCGCCGGCTATCTGCTCAATCGCTTCATGGGCGCCGATCGTCCGGGCAAGGTCGCGCTGTTTGCCGGCTCGCTCTCCTATCGCGGCCACGAAGAGCGCGAGATGGGGTTCCGCCACATCCTGACGGAAGAATCGCCCAACCTGCAGATCGTCGAGATGCGCGAGATGCTCGACGACCGGGAAAAGGCCTATTCAGAGGCCTCCGCCCTGCTGGACCGGCACCCGGACCTGGCCGCGATCTACAATGTCGGTGCCGGCAACACCGGCATTGCGCGCGCGCTGAGGGAACGCGGGCGTGCACTATCGACGGTTTTTCTCGGCCATGAGGTAACGGAAGGCACCAAGGAGCTTTTGCTCGACGGCACGCTCGACGCGGTCATCGACCAGAATCCGCGCGTCGAAGCCCGCGAAGCGCTCAACACCTTGACCCATGCGGTCAGGGGATTGCCTTACGAATTGCACCAGCCAAGGCTGCAGGTGATCTTCAGGGAAAGCATCCCGGAGATATGAACCAGTCGTGCAAGTGAGACCTGGTGTCCTTTGGATTCATGACGCTCGGGCGAAATGTTTGGGGCATAAGTAGGCTTGCCCGACCGCGTGTCGAGGCTTCTCGAGATGGCATGCCGGCCGGGCTCGACGACAGGCTGGCGCGCGCCATCCAGTCGGTCGCATGGCCGGCCGGTTCGGCATTCGGCTGGTTCGCGGCGGAAGCGACTGCCGCCAGGACGGTGCGCGAACACTGGCGCGGCACGCTGGCGCTCGGCCGCAGCGAAACATTTGCCGCAGCCTATTGGCGGCGCGGCGCGGCAGGACTGATGGCCGGCTAGATCGTGCTCACCGTCGCTTGAGCATCCTCGCCCAGGTCGATCGCGATCCGGTCGCCGGAGACAATGCCCGCTATCTCGCAAACGACCAGCGGCATGCTGATTTCGTAGAGGAATTCGGCAACGATGGCGCCCACAGCAAGGATTGGGTCTGGCCGCTCCAGGATAATCCCGGCCGGCGCCGTGCCCCTGCGGATCGCTTCGGCCAGAACTGAAGACGAGGACGACGACCCCCGCCCGCTTGGCATCACCAGGATCTTGCCGGCGACATTGCCGCCCAGATCCGGATGCGAATGGTCGATGATGTCGCCTGTTTCGACGTCTACCCCGCCCCAGAAGCTGAGTGCTTGCGACAGCACCAGCGCCGAGCCTTGCGCCTCGCCAGCGAGCTGAAACGTGCCGGTGCGTTCGACGAGGCCTGTTTCGACCGACCGCGTCATGGCGTGCCCCGCGCGACATGACCCACCGCTGCCGAACGGATGCAATCCTTCATGTCGGCGAAGGCGACGGACACGCCGATATTGCCGGGCGCGTAGTAGGCCCATTTACCGGAATTGGTCATCACCACGCCGTCGAGACGATCGAGGATATCGGTGACATAGGTGCAGGTATCGGCGACCGGAATCAGGCCGAACGCGTCCATGCCGGCCAGTGCGCCCTCGTCCTGAAGCCGCGTCAGCGTCGCGCGCCCGGTATTGACATAGATCGGGACGCCCCTGCCCGGCGCAACTTCGCGCAGCAGCGGCAACAGGCGCATCCATTCGTCGTACGAGAAATGCGGCGTGCCCAGTGACACGGCCACCAAAGACGCGCCGTCAGCGACGCTCGATAGCCTGGCCAGCGCTTGGCCGATGTCGGCGCGTGTGATGCGGATCGTCTCGTCTGGCGCCATGCCGTGAAACGCCTCTTCGAGCGTGTTCGCTTCCGGGGTGATACCCACCGCATGGAACAGCGCCACAGCGCCAGTCGTCGCGGCAGCCGCACCTAGCGCCTTAAGCTGGTCTTCGTCGCGTGGTTGCGGCAAGCCCGAGATCACCGGGATGCGATCGCCACTCACTTGCCCGACGATCAGCCCGACGCTGACGAACAGGCTGTCGCTCGGTTCCAGGTCAGGATTGATCAACTCGAACAGGACCTGCCCGCGCCGGTTTTCGGTGAGATGCAGCCCCCACACCGGGGCGCGCCCGGTCAAGGCGCAGCACAAATCGATGAAATCGCCATAGCGGTTGGTCCGCGCACCGATCACCGAATTGGCAAAGACGATGGCGTTGGATTCACCCCAGGCGATCTGCTCGCCAAATCCTGGCCGGAACCGCGTCTGATAGGGCGCGCAGGTGAAGGTCGCCTGGCAGCCGAGTTCCAGATGCGCCTTCATCAGGCGCCGCGCCGGCGCCTCTTGCGACGGCGGCATCTTCACTAGGGCGGGATGGATGAGATCGAACGAGCCTACATTCAGCGTCGTTGGCACCCGAACGCGGCCGCCGCCCTCGATCAGCCTTTCGACGAAATCGAGGCTGGCCTGACCGTGATAAAGGCAGCCGTCGATATGGGCACCGGCAATGTCCAGCAGCTTGCGCGCGCCGACCGCCTTCGCGAAGGCAACCAGAATCTTCATGGCGGCAGCCGCTGCCGAGCCTTGCTCGCCATGCAGCATCGACTGGTCGTCGGCCGTCAATTCCAGCATTATCGGCAAATTCCGAGCCCACACTATGCCCGACCAAGCACTCCCTGATTGCGGAGCGTCTGGCAAGACAGAGCTTCGGATCTCTTCTACTTCGCGGCGATCAGCGGACCAGACGTTCACGGCTCATCGCGAAGCAAGAGAGTCGCGAAGCAACGGTCGGAGAGCGAACGATCGCGGCAGAAACGAGGCTATTCCTTCTGGCGCACCCCGTCGACTGCCCCGTCGCCATCTGAGGAATAGGGCAGGATGCCGAAATCGCGCGACTTGGTCCCGTGCGCCGCAGTCAGGAAACCATCGGCTGTGAGGCCTCGCCTCAAAAGCTCCCGTACCGCGGCCGACCGGCTCGGCATGCGCTTGTCGAAGCGCCAGTTCTCCAACGCCGCCAGTTCATCGACGGTCAGCATGATCTGCAATCGTTCCGGGCGTTCCAGTTCGGACATCTCGGCCTCCAGTCATACCAGGCTAAAAGAGCTGAGTTAGTATGTTCCTAATTCTTTGTAGAGTTAGGTATGTTGGCAGAGTACGTCAAGATCTCCAGATGCGTGATCCGTGCAGAAATCCAATGAAGCGGATCAAGCATCAACTGCACAATCGACAAAATACGCTAACTATTTGATACTAAATAATTTTTCAAGATTTTCGCTTGTCAATCGCGGACTCTGGGCGCATGGTGAAAGCGAGGGATAAACCGCTCCTGAAAGGAAGGTTTTCCATGCGCTACAGATTTTCGGTTCGCCTGCATGACGACGTTAATTCCCGAGTTCGGTCTACATTGCAGTCCAGGATTGCCATCAATCTGACTGCTGTCGCCGAAGCCGTGCGACTGCAGAACCTCGCCGAGAATGTCGCGCGCGAAGACATCGAATGGCTCGTCATGCAAGCAGCCCAACTCCAAGGGGCGGCTATCGAGTTCGACGGCTTCACGGAAGCCGATCTGGCGGAGTTCGCGTGCCCCGAACTGATGCAAAGCAGTCCCGCAGTGGTCCGGGACGCCTTGGAAGGCGGGGTGGCCGTTTCGCCGGATCTTGGCCGTCAAACGCATTGAGCTATTGTGAGCCCCGCCCTGCTGCCGCCACGTGCAAGGCGGCAAAAAGCCCACCATTGGGATGGCGGGCTTTAGACTGGATACCGGCGCCGACATTGATGCCGGTGCCGACGCCAACCCCCGCGCCCGCAGCAATGCCGCTCGAACCGACGACCGTTGCGACCCTGGCACGACTAGCAGCACGACGGGTGCCATGAACTCCAATGCGGATGAAAACTGCCCTGCAACCCCCGCAAGGTGCTCAACCCGATGCGTCCAACAAGCCTGCCGGGACGGTTTCACCGACTGTCAACGACAACAATTGCAGTAAGTAGTTAGCCGCGACAACTGGGCTTACGATCGCGGGGGGCTTACGCTCGCGGGACCAGTTCTAGCTGGTCCCGCTGCCGACCACGGAACGGGGTGCAAGGAACGCCTGACGATAGGCCCGGCGGAACCGGGAGTCCGTGCCACGAATGTAGCATGCGCTGGATTTAAGATCCCGCGCTGGTCTTCAGTCTCAGCAGGATTTTCTTGCGGACTTGGTTGAATCAAATCCGCTCGAGTTCACGCTTTGCGTGGTCGCGCCTTGGGTTTGGTTTCCTCCTTGGCGGCCGGCTTAGGCTGGCGTGCTTTCGGCTTCGGTCGGCTGGCGGTCTCCGGCGTGGCGGTTTCTGCGTCGATTTCGGCGGTAGCCTGATCCCAATGCTGCTGATGCGCCCCGTCGGGCCTGCCTGCCTGTTCCCAGATCGCGTGTGCCCGCTGGCGAATCCGTTCCTGCCTGTCCGTCACTGTTGCCTCCGTCGGCTCGGTTCATGCGTAAGCAACGTTGTTCTAGCCGAAATTTCGAGCCGCGTCTTGAGCGGCAGGCAACACGGTTATTGAGCCTCTCTGTCACACAGGACAGCGACGCCGAGGAGCGCCGCCTTCTTGATGATCAGCCCTTCAAGATCGGCGTCCGAGCGCTCCGTTCCGGTGCGTTCGCGCAACAGTGCAATCGCTGCCTTCATCGACAGCAGGCCATCGCCTCGTTCAGCAAGCAGTTTGTCGACAGCTGCGGCCACGTTGGTCGGCTCGACATGCGGCAGCATGGGAATGGCTCCTTTCCTTGTTTCGAGGCGACTGCGGCAACTCCATCCCGATCGCTCGGGATGGAGTTCGATTCATAAGACCGTGACCTTTCCAAATCCGGTTCGCGGTTTGGGAACGCCGATCACTCGATGACCTGCACGATCCTGCGGGTGCCTGGGTCGACGAGCACGGTGCGATTGCCGACGACGACGTATCTGTACCGCACGTCGGGAACATCGATCGGTTGCAGCTCGACCGTATCGGGCAACGTGGAACCGATATTGAGCTCCACCCCCAGAAGATTGATCGACGCCAACGGGTGCTTGTGGACGTATTCGCGGATGACCGTCTGCTGTTCGGGCGTGACAATCACCTGGTCTGCGGTGGCCACGCCGACGCCGGCGAGCAACACCAATCCCGCCGCAGCAGGAACAAGGTGGATTTTCATCGTCTACTCCTGTTGTTAACGGGCCTCGCCTTTACGGTTGCGACGCGGCATTCCGGTCGAAGCGGCGGACCCTCTAGGCAAACGCCCACGCCACCTTGTTGTTCCGTAAGTCGCGGCTAATCGAACAGCGGTGAAGTGCCCGTGCGGCGGCGAATGGGCTGCGGTGGCCCGCGTCGCAAGACGCGGGCCGATCGGTTTCCCGATCAGCAGCGATACCGGAGGGGGTGATATCGGCTGCGTCCAAAATAACATTTAGGACAAGCTAATGTTCCTGAGCGAGGGCAACAATGCTGCCGGCTCAAGCGGCGCGGCGTTGCCGCCCATAGCAGCCCCTTGGTAGCCCCATGGCGGCCAATGGACGGGCTACTGCTTTGGCGGCTGTGGCGGCACCTCGCCGGGCTTGATCACGGGGGTCTTGCCATCATCCGGCGGTGGCGCCGCCATGCCCTGATCGCCCGTTGGCGGCGGCTTCAGCACACCATCGCATGGCTCGAGCGTATCGGACAAATTGTTGCCGGCCGGCTTCTGCTGCTCGCTCTTCTGGTCCTGCGGCTCGACCTTGCAGCGGTCGGATTGTGCCGGTTCGCCCGTCTGCGCGGCCGCCGGCATCGCCAGCACCAGCGCGCCTAGCATGTACGGCAAGAAAATGAGCGGTCTCATGTCGAGCTCCTTTCGCGCCAAGATCGTCTGACTTGTGAAGACAGGCGGGCGCGATTGGTTCCGTCGTGCGGCAATGCGCCAAGCCCGCAGTCGTCCGGGAACCGGCCGCGGGATTATGAGTTCAATCATGGAGACTTATGAGTTCAATCATTGAGTCAGTTCAAGGCCGCCGACATTATGGAGAACCAGCGATGGAACCGCGCAGGAAAGAACGAACCGACGACGAGACGGAGAGCCCGACCATCCAGCAGCAGGACTGGGATGCCATCCGGAGCGGGAGAATCCTCCCTGACGGCGTGCCGCAAAACGGCGACATCCGCTACGACGTCGAGAAAGACGGCGAACTGCCGGAGGAGGACGACGATAACGCTTACCAGGAAAGCGACGAGGCCTTGCCGGACGACACCGATGAACGCGCCATTTCGCGCGATCTCCAACGGGAAGGTGGTCCTTTCGACGAGGAATGAACCGCCGCCTTCCGCACTCTGCGTCGGCGGTCGGATGAAAAGCCCCTGCTTTCAATCCGGGAGGTCGAAGACCGGATCCTGGCAGCGATAGACCAGACATTGACCGTCACGCGTCCTGACATAAGCGGCGCCGGGCACCGCCGGCCAGTCGCATTCATTGCCGAATTGGCGGACGTATCGTAGGTGTTCTGGCCGGTGGTCAGCACCACCGAGCGATGCCTCTGGATCAGAAGCTGTGTCTGTTCGCAGGTCATCGCGCGGCTGTCCGGCCGGGCGTGGGCCGTCGCGGCAAACATGAGCGCCCCGGCTGTCAGAACTGCCGCTTCTGTCAGGACTCTGGCCGGCATGACACCATCTCCTGTGAAGCCTACTTCTGTGAAGCCTAACGCGCATCTTGGTTTCGCAAGCGCCGGAAGCCCTCGCGCAGAGGCAAGATCGTACAGAATGCGAGGGAAAATGCAAAAAAACCCGCCGCACCTTTCGGCGCGGCGGGCTCCAACTGAACGTCACTCTTTCGTCAGGCTTGGGCGGCTTACTCCTCCTTCACCGGCCCGAACCGGCGCACGATCACTTCGAAGACGATGTCTGAGATCCACATGGCCGAGACGCCGATGAGGAACGCCGCGGCGAGCGTCGTGGTGTCGTCGTCCGGAGAGGGGATGGGCAGGCCGGCAGCGCGGAAATGATGCACGACCGGCAGCGTCAGATAGGCCGCCGCCAGCGCGCCGCAAATCGGTGAGGCCACCATCTCGCGGACCTTGTAGCGGTGACGCGACAAGGCCCGCAAAATGCCGCCCGAAAGGCCGGCGACCAAGACCGGTGCCTTGATGCCTAGGACGTCGAGCAACTCGTGCATCATGGCGTCCACCCGCACCATCTGGCGCCCTGCCCGTTGAAGGCATTCATCTCGTCGAGCTCGGGCCGGGTCATGGCGGCGACGACGGAGGCGGACGGACGGCGCGGCTGGTTGTGGTCGCACCAGACCTGGCGTGGGTTGCCGGCCGGCGCGGTTGTCGTACAGCCGGCGAGCACCAGGCAGAGGATCAGCGCCTTGCCCATTTCCCAGCCTCCGCTCTGGCTGCCGCATCGGTCATGCCGGCGGCCTTGCGCCCTTCGGCGGCGGCCTCGCGGTTCATTTCGAGGCGGTCCTCGGCGGCCGCGACTTTTGCCTCGGCCTGTTTGACCGCCGCCTTATTCGCCCGGTTGATGCCGCCCGCAACGTAAAGGCCGATGCCGCCGACCACAGCAGCGAATACCGTCATGACGGCCTTGTTGCCGATGATGGCGCTGAGAATGGTGAGGAGCGCGGCCATCACAAATCCTCCGCGCGGCGGCGGCGAAGGAACTCGGTCAAAACGCCGTTGATCACAAGAAACCAGGGGAACCATTCCCCCGGTATAATCGGCGAAAGAACCTGCGGGTCGACATAGGTGACGATGGTCGCAATGATGCCGATGGCCGCCTGAAGCCGCGCCCAGAATATTGTTTCGCTGTCGCGGAAAAAGTTCTTGATCCGGGTCCACATGTCATTTCCTTCCGAATAGTTTCAGGATGGCTGTGATCAGTGCTGCCCAGAAGCCGGGCTTGCCGACAGGTACGGGAGGCGCGGCAGAGGGCGTGGCGGGCGGCTGTGGAACGGCAATTGGCTTCGCGGGCTCTGGCGGAGCTGCAGGCCGAAGGACAACCACCGATGACACCGGACCGGCAGACGGCCAGCGCGTGTCCTTGATGCGCGACCATTTGCGATAGGCCTCGGCAAGCCTGGTATCGTAGGCGTTCTTACGATAGCCGGCGCCGTTGTAACCCTTGGCGAATCCCGCCCAGTCATGATTGCGCAGATTGTCGTCGAGCCGCTTCTCGACGATGAAATCGATCGCCGCGCTGAGCTGCAGCGCCTCGTCCGCCATCATCGCCTCGACCATCGCCTGCACGGTAAGAAAGCCGGTCGCCTTGAAATTCTCGCCGAGAACCTGGCCCAGTCCCCACGAAGCGGATTTGAGCGCCGCGGTTTCGTCGATCGCACAAGCTGCCTTGAGCCGTGGGTAGCTATCCCTGGGATAGGGCTTCTCGCCCCACTTCGGATAGGCCAGGCCAGCGGCTGCCGCTTGCGCCCGCTTGGCGCCCGACAGATTGCGGTAGAAGACATGCGGTTCGAACAGGATGACCGGCCGGCCAACGGCGTCGAAGCCGTGCCCGCTGGTTTCAACATCGAGGAACGCGTGCATCTCGTCTTCGCCGACGCCGATCCGGGCGCCGAGTTTCGGCAAATCTATATCGTCGAGGCGCCTGGCGGCGCCCTTGAACGTCATTTCCATGGGCAGTCCTTTCCGCCCTTGTGGGCAGGGTTTTGAGGTTGAAAAACAGATGCGTCGCGGCAAAGTAGAATTGGGCGGCAGCGCGTGCCGATGTTGCGGCAGCAAGCAAGGTTGATGTTTTCGACCCGCCGTGTGAAATGGGCGCGGGATGGTGAACATGTCTGAAGATGAACAATCGGCTGCGGCGCGCTGGACGGTGAAATCCGAACTCCGCGCGGTCGGCCGCGACAAGCCGCTGCTGCTGGTGCTGGCGGCGATCCTCTGCCTCTATTGTGCGTTTATCGCCGGACCGATCGTCTACGCGGTGCTGGCCATCAACGGCATTGCAGATTTCTTCAAATGAAGCCGGTTCCGGCGATCTCGCTCCGTTCCGCCGCGCCGCGTCTATCGGCCCCGAAATTGCTTGACCTGGACGAAATTGCTTAGCCGGGATGAAACTGTTCCCGTCTATCGTTCGTAGCTTTAGGGGGTACGGGAGGACACGTGACGATAAGAATCAGGCTTCCGGGCGGGACCTTGAAGATCAAGAAAAGGGAAGAGCTGCGGCGCCGCGAGCAGAAGGGCGAGGTACCGGTTTGGCAGGTCGGCAATTACTTCGTCATCTGGTGGCCGAGCGGCATGTCCGATCGCCCATCCTCGCCCAAAAAATCCTCGCCCAAGAAATAACCCGCGCATCCGACGATCTCGGCTGGGCACTGACGCCTCCGTGCGGGATCAGGAACCGCCTTGCGCGCCCAACCTCCGACGGCCGCTCAACTAGTCCCAGAAATAGTCAGGAGGCAGGCATTGACTCTTCCGCCACGGAAGGTCTCTGGTGCTGCATTGCACAATGGGGCGGCGGAATCGATGGCGGTGCGTATCAGGATGCCTGGCGGCACGCTGAAGGTGAAGGTGTACCGCGAATTGCGCGACCGCGAGCGCGCCCGCCGCATCCCCGTCGTCAAGATCGGCCGGGTTTATTTCACCTGGTGGTCGAACCGGCAAAGCGCCGTCAATGATCAGCCGCTGGGCTGACCCACCTGACGCTCGCGGCCTGGCGAGGCGCCTCCCCACCAGGCTCTGCCTTCCGGCCCAAGAAAAGTTGATGAAGCCGCTGTTGACTCTTCCGTAACGGACGGTCTCTATTACCGCATTGCACATCATTGCTGCGCTGCACAACGGGAGTTGGACCGATGACGGTGCGTATCAAGTTGCCGGGCGGCACCTTGAAATTGAAGACCTATCGCGAATTGCGAACCCGCGAACGCGACCGCCGCGTGCCTGTGATGAGGATGGGCTCGCTGTATTTTGTCTGGTGGTCGAAAAGCCAGGACCCGCACCAGAAGCCGCAGGACAGCTGACGGTAGCCGCTGCGCCGGCGGATCTGGGTCCGCGTCAGCGATGAACCCTAGCCGAAATACTGTCTCCCCAAGGATTTCTGGTCGAGTTGCCGTGCCATGTTGGTGCGCTCGAGCGGCTCCCGATTCTTCTACCGCCTTTCGGCGATTTTCAAACGGCGTCTAGACTGGCGGACGCGGTCGTCTCACAAGCTTGCAAACCGCCGCCGCTTGTCGCAATAGCTAGGCCGTAAGGAGACGCATGGATGATGGAGGCGGACCTGTCTATTGCGAACAGCCAATTTCGGTTGTCGGTTCAGTTCGCCGACGAGCCACTAATCCCACGTGCAATTATTGATACGGACCTCGAAGACGCGGCGCGGGCATTCTTGGAAGGGGTATCTGAACACCAACATTGGAAGCATTTCAGATTCTTCGAGCGATCGCAGCTTTTCGCTGAGAGGGCGCGAAAATCGCGCTTCGGCTGTAACTGATATGCCATTCGTTCCACCATTCCTCTACCGCCTAGCCGGCATCAACTCCGGCCCCGCAACAAAGCTAAGTTTGCGGAGCGTCCGCAGTTTGCGACGGGGCAAGCATGCGATCGGCGAAGAATGCATCATCAACGGCGTCTTTTCCTTCGATCGCGCCGATGCAAAGATCACCGTTGGAAAAAGATCCTATATCGGCAAGAGCCACCTCGTCGCGGCTGAGAGGATCGAAATCGGCGATGACGTGATCATAAGTTGGGGCACCACAGTGGTCGATCACAACTCACACGCGACAGGTTGGCAAGACCGCAAGGAAGATGTCGCCGACTGGCATCAGGGAAAAAAGAACTGGTCAAAGATCACCATCGCGCCAGTCAAGATTGAAGACAGCGTCTTTATCGGCTTCAACGTCATCATTCTTAAGGGCGTAACGATCGGCAAGGGATCGGTCGTTGGTGCGGGGTCTGTCGTCACAAAAGACGTGCCGCCCTTTAGTATGGTCGGCGGTAATCCTGCAAAGCAGATCGGTGGCGCTGCTACCACATCAGCGATTTGAGCACAGAGCTCCGGCCATGTAGGCCATCCAGCGCATCGCCATGTTGGGTGCGAACCTGAGAAATTCGGTCCGCAGCCTGTGTTTCACCCATCCTTTTGTCGTGCCAGCCAGATGCTGTTCATAGGCGAGGTCGTGAACAAAGACCTTTAGTCGTTCGACCTTTAGCCCAGACGTTGTGAGCAGGTTTTCAAACGTCTGGGTCGTGTAGAAGTTGATATGCCCATACGGACCCGACATCCGAATGGCTTTGCTGAGATCTCGCGTATGCTCCAAAGGCACTTCGACATAGAGCTTCTTGCAGACCCTTGCCGCCTCTGCCAAGAACATCCGCTCGTGCTCGACATGCTCGACGACGTGAATGGCAAGACCTAGATCAAACGACTTGTCGGGATGGGGGATGTGATAGCCGTCGAAGATGTCGAGGCTGGCCAGGTTGATTATTTTTCTGGCCTTGATCGCCTCGACGCCGCTGGTCGATATCTCGACGGCGCCAAGGGTCTTCCCGAGGCCCTTCTTGCTCAACTTGTCCAGCACCGCACCTTCACCGGCGCCGATGTCGAGTATCTTGTCGAAGGACTGCCCGTGAACGATCGCTTCGATGTGCCCGATCGACTGATTTGATGCGATTTCCCGTTTTGCGGCTACTTTTCCATCGGCGTAGTAGTCGTCATAAATCGCGATAATGCTGCCGGCATGAGCCATGGAACAATCCTCCAAGGACGCGCCCCCGCCGACGTAATGCTGCCATTGCCCGCGAATGGCGTCTAGTGCGGACTAGGCGCCGCCCAGCCAGACTGCAACGAGACCCTCGACATCTCCGTCAGGCGCCGGGATTTCCCGGCCGTGCGTCGGATCGCTTGGCTTCGCGACCATAATCATCGCGCCCACCACCAGCCATTCCTCGCCCTCCTCGAGCTCGGTGACGATTTCGCCCTTATGCTGAATAGCGAATGCCATTGCTTTATCCCCTTTCCGCGACTTGTTCGATGAAGCGCAGCGCATTGCCGTCATGGCCGGCATCGTTGAAATGCAAGCCCTCTTGATAGTTTCCCGAATTGATGTAGTCGAAGCCGTCGATCGGGATGGTCAGCACATTGCGCGATCGATAGGTCTGACGGATTGCGCCAAGGGCGGCATCATAGGTCCGACCGCCCGTGTAGCTTGCATCCCATGCGGCTGACGGCCGCGTCGGCGGCATCACAATGATACGCGGTGCAGCTGCCGCCTCCAGCGTGTTGATGATTGTTGCGATGTTTGCCGATATCGTGGCCGGTGGCGTGCCAAAGCTGTCGTTGATGCCGAGCGCCAGAACCGGCACGATCTTGCCGCCGGCATACCCGCATTGAGCGGCGGCCGACGTAAGACGCGCGGTGTTGAACGACGAGAAGGCATAGCTGCCGTGTGCCGCGCGCAAGGTGCGCAGGCGCGGACGCGAGCCGGCCGCCTTGAGGCCAAGCCGGATAAGCCCGGTAATTTCGACAGGACCGCCGACTGCCGTAAGCGTGTAATTGCCGCTTGCCGCTTGCCCGGTCAGGGACGGCCCAGAATATTGATCCAGCAGGAGTGCCCCGGCGCAATTGACGGTCTTGTAGGCAGCACCGCCATTGAACGCAAAGGCAAGGGAGCCTTGGCCGGCGTCCTGTGTATAGTGCACGTCGACCTGTTCATAGGCGCCGGTGAACGCCACAGACGCGCCTGCCGCCAAGATGATGCTCTCGCCGATCGGCCCGCGCGATCCTGTCGACACGCTGCCGGCGACTGTCACGCCATAGAAGGTCGGAACATAGGTAGAGCTTGGCCGCAAAGCAGTCATGCCCGGCTCGTCAGCCGCAATGCCGAGATTGGCGAAACTGGTGACCAGGTGGAACCAGTGTTTCGCCCCATCGCTGGCAAGCGCCCAATGGCCGATGCTATCGGCGATCAGGCAAAGCACGTCGTTGTTGGCGATATGCTCAGCCATTTTCGCGCGGAAGCCGTCATACAGATTTTGCAAAGATGGCCGGCGCGGAATGAAGAAGCGCTTGCCGCCGACCACCGGCTTGCCCGGCCCCCAGAAGCCGTCGCCAGATGCAGGAATGGCCGTCAGGGCAAAGCTTCCGGGCGGCACATAGGGATTGGGATGAGCGGCAGCCGCCGACGCAAACAGCGCGGTCGCGTCAACGACGCCGTTCGTATCGGCGCCAGCCAGCAGGTTCATGCCGGTATTGCTAGCGCCGCCGGCCAAGGCCCGGTCGGCATCGGCGAGCAGACCGGTCTTGATCGTAAAGCGAACCTCATATCGATGCTGGGCGGACGATGCTACGGTCGCGCCATTCGACAGCGCGCCTGCCTTGATCCATGCCGGAATGCCTTGCGGGTTGACGCTGTTTTGAAACTTGTAGGCGCCGCCGCTGATTGCCGGATACTTGCCGGCGGGGATCGGGATACCCAGCGGGATATGAGCGACGCCGTTGATCAACGTCACAGCATAGGTGCTTAGGACGTTGACGACCAACCCGCCGAGGTAATCGACGACGTGGATGAATGCTTGACCGGCGGCAGCGCCCGCGCCGACGTCGACTGCGGTAATGTACCCATCGGCCGGCGCTGGCGTCTGCATGATGGCGCTGTAGCTGCCCGGAACGTCCGGCCCCGTATTGACCAGCGCCGGCCACCCGATTTCCTGACTAAGCCCGACAGCGGAAACGAGACCGTTTGCCGTGGTATAGGCTGCGCGCGCTTTGACGGCAACTTCACCGCTAAAGGTTGCGTTCCATTGTGGACCATTTACCGCGCCTATGGTCTTGGCAGTATGCGAGGTCGGAACCGCCGCTGTGAACCACTCGACTTCACCGTTCGGAATTGCCCCGGCAGTATAGTACCAGCTGCCAGCACCAGTGCGCTGGACGCCCATGACGCTGCCGGCCGGCTTCAGGATCGCGAGCCCCGAAACAACTGACGACGGGCCGGCTGGAACGGATATCGTTTGCTCGGAAACCAGGCTAAGCGTCCCGTCGCCCTCGAGGTGGGCGAAGACAATATGGGCTGTCCCCGGCACGGCGCCAAATCCAAGCTCCAAGGTCGACAGATATTCATCGGCCGCCGACACCGATCCAGGCCAGAAATAGACGCTGTCGTTGGTAATCAGCGTGCCGCCGACAGAACCAGTGATCGGAACCGGCCCAACGACCCGCGAGCTGATCAGGGCAATTTCCGCCGGTGACGCACGAATGCCCGTATCGACGGCAATCGGGCCTGTCCCGACGCTGTAAAGCCCCATAATGCCGATGCTGACAGTGGTCCAGAAGTACTCGCCGACATCGACATTCCTGCCCAGCACCACCATCGCGGCGGCGCCGGCCAGCCCTGCCGAAGCCGCAAAGCTGAACGTCGGCGCCACTGTGTAGGAGCCCGGCACCGTGATCAGTATCTGCGTCAGCGCTCCGCCCGCCACCACGAAGCGGCCGGCAGCACCCGAACCGGTCCCGCCGGCAAACGCCAGGTCGAACGTGCCGTTGGCGCCGCCCGAGCCTGCCGTGATCGCGCCATTGCCGACGACGCCGAAGCCGATTGCCGCAGCAGTCGTCGGGAAGATGCCCTTGCCGTAGAGCGAAGCGTCGCGTGCAGCCTGAGCGCTGATGACTGCCGCCGCGGCTGCGACGGCATCGGAATTGGTAGCAGCCCGGTCGGCAGTGGTTTGTCCGGCATTCGCGGCGGAAGCGGCGGCACTGGCGGATGCCTGGCCGGCGCTGGCCTCGGCGGCATCCTTCAGCGCCTGGGTTTCATCGCGCAGCGCTTCGATCTCATCGATCGCGTCCGCGATGTCGGGCGGAACGGAGGCGGCGACCGTGATGACATCGGTGCCGATAGCCGGCTCGTCGGCCGTAAACTCAAAGACGCGGTCGGCGTTGGCGGTGCCGATCTGGGTGTGAACGGTCGTGCCCTTCTGCAGGGTCCGAGTAGTGCGGGCGTCGGCGGCACGGAACCAGTCGCCTTCGCTCGCCGTGTAGATGCCGTTCTGCGTCGGGTCGGCCTGGTCCTTGACCAGCACGCGGTCGCCGGCCTGCGCCGGCACGGCGTCGATCGTCTGCAGGCCGTGCAGGAGGATGTTGGCCGTGGTTGCGAGGCGCACGGGTTCGCGTCCGCCGGTCAGGAGACGAACGGCGGCAGTTGCAGGTCGGGACATGAGGTCGCTCCATAAAAAAAGCCCCGCATAAGCGAGGCTGGAAGGGGCTTCGGGTTCAGTGCGGGGCGGCGGGAGACTTAAAGCTACGCGGCCGGACACGGCGCTATCTGGCGCAGCCGGCACGGACGATTTACATTTTGCGGACAGCGAGCAACGCGATTCGGGGCTTACAGCAATCCGCCAATGAGCCTTCTTGTGCCGCCCATGGCGGCCAGCCCGCAGGCCATGCCGGCGCAGTCGGCGACCCAGTCGAGGATATCCATATCGCGCGCTATCAGTTGCGCGCCTTGAAGAAGCTCGATCGCCGCGCCGGTCATGGCGAGGAGCACGACCAGCCTCGTCTTGTGTTCCGGCCAGCCGAGGCTTCCGAGTGCCGCCAACACCGCGAACGCCGCGGCGTGGTTGAGTTTGTCGTGCTGGAAGGTGAAGCCCATGTCCAACTCCTGCAGGAATCGCGCTGGCGAAAGCGCGAGCAGGAGAACACCGGCCAAGGTGAGCAGAAAAACGATCCTTGCCATGGTCGGAAAAGAGTCTGTGCGCAACAAGATAGGGTCAATCCTTCATCTGAAACAGGATGTCTGATCCTGGAGGCACCGCCAATTGGGACCGCTCTGCGGTTATCGACGCCATAAGCCAGCATCGTGACCACAATCAGGCCGCTGGCCGATCGCGGCACGCTCTGCCTGTCTGGTTGCCATCGCCGGCGTGATCCGGTCGAACCGGCTGCCGGCCTGCATCAGCGACGAGCCACGGAGCGCTCATTACATCACCTCGGAAGCAACGGAAGCACGTCTCGTCACGGAACTTGAGGCGTCCGCCCAACATTTCGGCGTAGGCAGGAGTCGCCGGCACGTTGACCGGGATAATGTCCGCGACTGATTTTTCCCGCTCGCGCGGCTTCGACCCACTCTTCCATGGCGCCTATATAGCCGTCTAGGGCATCATAGGGTGTCTTGGCGTAGTGGCAGGTTACATAGGCTGGGGGCACGTCGCCGACGATCACCATGTCCATGACGGTACATCGGTTTGGCCGGCATGAATTTAAAGAGAAAGATATAAATGACGCCATCTATGCAGTATCCAGGATATTCGCCCTTGATGGCCGATACCCAGCTATGGGATTCCAGGTATGCGCGAGCCTCACGACGGGCGCCCTTGAACTCGAAACTGCCACAAGGATTGCCGGGCGGCAGGGCCTTGACACTGCTAAAATCGGGGCTGGCATCGTTCGAGTTTTCCTCCAGGCCGTCTGGGAAATGCGTGACCGCTCGGGTTCGAGACCTGGTTGGCGAAGGTGATCACCGCACGGGTAGCGTCCTTAACTGACGGCGCTTGCCCACAAGCGGCAACCGATCACTCTCGAAGTTCTGGTAATACCCTTTCGTCGAGGAATTTGAGACGGCTATCCAACATTTCGGCGTTGGCTGGGCTAGCCGGCACATTGACCGGGATTAGATCCGCCACCGAGTCCCCTCGTCGCGCAGCTTCGACCCACTCTTCCATGGCGCCGATATATCCATCCAGCGCCTCGTATGGAGTCTTGGCGTCTACAGCCGGCAGATATGTCGGGGGCACATCGCCGACGATTACCCATATCCATGGGTCAACTTCTGGCCTGCCCGGAACAATCTCGAAGAGAAAAATATAGATTATGCCATCGGCACCGTATCCAAGGTACTCCCCCTTGATGTCTGAAACCCAATCATAGAAATCAAGATATTTTCGGGCTTCCAGACGTGCAGCATCAAGCTCTTCATCGCCTGTGCTTTTGTCAGCCGACGGCAAGCGGGTGACGCTAGTCAAGTCGGGTTTGACGTCGCTATAATTTCTCTCGACCACTTGTGTTCCCTTTCATTTCTTGCTTGAGCCATCTTCTTCTTGCCCAGCGAGCATAGTCTCCTGCATCGCTATGGTGTTTAATATGATCTGCTCTCGCACGATGCGTGATGTTTGATACGTGATCTGCCCCCCCCGTCGGCCAGCACTTTCTCGTGAGACACATCCATATTCCGGCCCGTAGCAGGATCCTTCGGCCAAGGCTGTCCGTGCAGCAGTTCCCATTGCCTGCGCAGCGCCTTATTGGTTGTAGTGCGCTTAGTGGGCACGAGGCTGAGATCGTACATCTCAGCCTGTGTCAGGTTCCCTGCGGCGGATGAAGCTCTTGTGGAATTGACGCCATCTTGTGCCAGGTCGACAGGGTCTTCGACGGCAGCCGTGGGTATCGGTGAAGCCTCGTCTGCCTGACCTGCAGCAAATTCAGCATTTGCAGTACGGCCGGTGAGCTTTGCCACCACCTGGCTGCCAACTGCACTGAGTCCCTCGGCAAGGACATTGCCGCCCGCCCCCCAAAGCGCGCCGTTGGCAATCCCCCACGGGACGCTCCCGCCGGTGTTGTAGGCGTATGCCCCGCCATAAGTGCCACCCGCCACACCCCCGACGCCGGTTCGGGCAGCAAGACCGATCAAGCCGTTCTCCGCCGCCGCGCCAACGCTTGCCCGGCCCAGCAAACCGAACAGACCCTTCGCCAGGCCATATCCGCTCAAGCCGGCGCCGAGGGCCTCCGCCGCCCAACCGGCCGAGCCGGCCCGGTCCTCGGCGTCCGCTGTCTCGGCCTGCTCATCTTCAAGAAGGTTCTCGTAGTTTCCGCTCGACCAAACGGAGTCCAGCCCGGCGGAGATCGCGTCCGCACCGTCGGCAGCCGCGCCCTTGGCTGTTAGGCGGCCGACATCCGAGAACGCCAAGCCGAATTGCTGCAGCAGCGGCATGGTGCTGTACTGGGCTCGGGCCGGATGTTCCCCGATCCACGCCAGCCCGTTCTTGAGCACTGCAACCTGGGCTTCCAACAACTCTGGCGCGAGGTTCGGATCTTGGGCGGCCTTGGCTCGCCACTGGGCTTCCGCCGTCAAAGAAAGCTGTTGGGTTGTCGCCTTGCGAGCATCCGGATCGCGAACCGCCAGGACAATCGAACTCAACTCGGCAAGGCGCTTTTCGAACGGCACGCTTTGGTCGATGTATTTCGCCGCCTGCTGGTCAGCTGCGGCCCAGGGCAGCGGCAGTATCCTGTCAAAACCCATCTCTTGCTGGGCCGCGATGGCCCAGGTGATGGCGGCCTCATGATCCTCCGGAGTTGATACCTTGCTCCAGTCCGGAGCCTTGTTCGAGAACAGTTGGCCGACGTAACCGGCGGGATCGGCGCGCCTGGCACCCAGCACCAATTGCGCGGCGCCGGCCCTTATCTCGTATTGCTCGCGCTCTTCCCGCGAGTCGTAGGGGCCGGGTTCAAAATCCCGAATCTGGGCGTGTATCGCCCGGTTCGGGACGGGTCGCATGTCGAAAACCGCGCGGCCGATATCAGCCGTTATGTTGAAGGCTTGGAGGCGCTTGCCGCCATCTTCGGCGCCGTAGACGGCAGTGAAGTCTTCGGCATTCGGTGTCTTGCCAGAATAGCTGCCGGTATTGGCAATGGCAGCCGGGGCGTTCTGCAAGGCGAGGTCGATGTCGGTGCGCGCATCGACCAGGCTTGCGGCAGTCGCTACCTGCGCCTTCCGGCCGAGATCCTGAATCGCGTCCGGCGACAGGTCGGCCATCCAGGGTCCTGCGGCAGCCCAGGCCGTATTTCCGACAGGCCCCATGGAACCCGTGCGGATAGGTGTTTTGTCGGATGGAAGGCCACTTGCGGGCGCTTCGCGCGTCGCCAGCACGCTGGACCCACTCGCCCGAGGTCCGCCCACAGCCTCGATAGTATCGTCCTTAGTCCTGCCGTCCGTTGAGACCGGCCCTCCCCCCAGCATCCCGGCGGCGCGCTTCGGATCTTGCGCGATCATCGCCTGGACGAGCGCCTTTGCCGTGTTGCTGCGCCAGGCAGCTTCGGCCGCTTGCCTGGCGAGTGGGTTGCCCATCTTGCCGATCAGCCCGAGCCCGCTCTGCCTGATCGCCTCGAACGTGCCGCTATCGTCCGGGTCGCCCTGCGCGATGGCGATTGTGTAGCCGTCCTCGACCTTACTCCACTCGGCCTGCTCATAGTTCTGGCGCCGCGCGTGCTGCTGCGCGGCCATGCGCGCCGAGCCGGCGAGCCGCAAAGCCTGCTTTTGTGCGAGGAAATTGGCGCGTTCGCTCTCCGGCACTTTCGCCGCGGTGTCGTCGAAGATCTGGTCGAACAGGCCGGGCTTGACGACGCTATCGCTGCGCGGATCGAGCTGGCCATACATGAAGTCGTGCAGGCCGCTGCCGTCGGCCGGCGCGGTCTGCACCGCCACGGCCTCGGCGTGGGCGATGCGTGCGTTGAGCTCGCGGCCGATAATGTCGGCGTCGAACGCATCCTGCTGCTGCTTCTGCTGCCGAAAGCGTTCGGCTATCGCCGACAGCTCGTCGCCAAAGCCTTGCATGGCGGCGCCCACCGGCGAGCCGTTGGGATAGGAAACCACGTTGCCGCTATCGAAGCGGCGCTGGGCAAGGCTGGAGGGGGATGGTGGCCATCAGTAGAGGCCTCCGCCCGGCGCCGGCGGGAAGGCGCTTCTGCCGAACGTCACCGCCTTGGCCGGGTCGTAGAGGCCGGAAAGGCCCGACACGAGGTTGCCGCCGGCCTTGAAGATCGAGGCGCCCACCGCCTGCTTGCCGGAAAAGCGCGCGATCGCCGCCTGCGTGGCGAGACTGTCCTGGCGCAGCTGCGAGCCGTACTGGATCGCCTTGAGGTCGAGCTGGCCCTGCCTGGCATTGGCGGCCAGCACCTCGGTCGGCGAGCCTGATATGCCAACGCCCGAAGCGCCAGCCTGGGCACGCGCCTGCGCCTGCAGCAGGTCCTGCTTGTGGCGCTCCTGGCCCTGCTCGAAGGCCGAGCTTTGGGCGTCGGCCCGCGCCTGCTGTTCATAGGCTTTGGCCTGGTAGTCGGCCATTTGCTTGGACTGCTGGCCTTCCGCCAGCGCGCCGCCGACGGAAAGGGCCGTGCCGATAAGAGCTAGTGTGCACATGGTCAGCCTCGTTCGCCGGCGGGAATGAATTTGCTTTTGATGCCTTCGACCGGTGCGCCGATCGCAGGGCGCCGGTCGAGCACGCCGCCTGGGCTGAGGAAGGACAAAAGCAGCCTGTCGGCCTGGATCGCCGGGCGGCTGAGACGGGATGGCGCGGCGGCCCGCGCGCCGGCCATGGCGGCGCGGCGGATGGTGGTCAGGTTGACTTTGAAGTCAGCACCGCCGTCGGTGTCGAACAGGCCGTTGGCGGTGGTGATGGCGCGGTTCAAGGCATCGGCCGCGAACAGTTCCTGGCGCAGCTGTTCGATCAGCCAGTGGACCATGCGCCAGCGCTCGCCGAGAGCCTCGGCCTTTGTCCTGACCTCGTCGCCGGGCGCGGGCGTATCGGCGCGCGGTTCGGCGGGGGGTTCGTCCAAGGGGGCGTCGACGCGACGTTTTTCCGCGTCCTCGATGGCTTTCTCGACGAGCGCAATTGCAGCGTTGCAGTCGTCTAATGCGGCACGCGCCGCCGCCAGGTCGCCCTCGCCGAAGATCGCGCGATCCTCGGCCTGTTGCAGCTCCTGCTTGCGGGCGATCGCCTCGTTGAGGTCGGTGTCGAGCAAGGCGATGACGGCGGCGAAATGGGCAGCCGTCGGCGCCCTGCCGAGTTGCTCGGCATGGGGGATTTGGGTCACGGGATGAGTTCCTTTGTTGGGGAGGCGATGGAGGACGGAGCGGGTAATCTCCCCCCTCGAGGGGGATGCCGAGCTGTGGCAAAGAGGGCAGGCCAGAGGGGGTCGCCTCGCGTGGAGCGCCGGCGTTCTCGCCCGCGATGGAGGCGATAGGAGGCCGCGTCAGGACGAACCGACCCCCTCTGTCGCCTTCGGCGACATCTCCCCCTCAAGGGGGAAAGATTGGCAGTTTCAGCTAAGGCTCGGCATCGAACACCGGCGTCATCGCCCTGATCGTGCACGGCGTCGGATTGGTGTGGCGGATCTTCACCCTGCCCTGCCCTTCCCACGAATCGTCGATTGGCACCTCGACATTGCCGGTGAACAATGTCGCCATGCCGTCGGGAGCAACCACGGACGGGACGCGAACCTGCTCCCAGCGGCCGCGGATGAACGACTGGACCTGGAGCCCGGTGGTGTCGGTTTCCAGCAGCGATAGAATGACCTTGGCGACCTTCTTGCGGCGGCCGACAATCGAACCATCGCGGCCGCCGACGTCGAGCTCCAGCGTGTTGGCTTCGGACTGGTAGGCGAGCCCGACCTGCCATTTGGCGGCGGTGGCGCCACCGGGCAGCATCACCTGGCCGGAAGCAACCGTAAGCCCTTTATAGACCTTGCCGCCGGCCAGCACGTCGACCGGCTGGTCTTCGAGATGATCGAGGCCGGAGACGACGTTGACGGCGGCGCCCGAATAGGTCAGCCCGCAGTCGATCTCGAATGCGTCCTCGACCGCGCCATACTCGAATGGCACCGTCTTGATCTCGATATAGCGCCTGGTCGCGCCGCCGATCGTACGCTTGACGATCAGCCAGAGATCGTCGTTGCCGCCCTGGCCGGGCGTTACCACGGCACTCTCGACAATGGCCCAGCCCGATCCGGCAAAGCTTCCGGCGATCTGGTGGATGTGCATGCCGCGAACGTCTTGCGACGGCTGATGGGTGTAGCCGCCGAGTTCTCCATCCCCGAGCGGGAACCAGAGCAGCGGGTCCGGGTCGGTCTGGAAGGCGAGTTCGATCACGCCTTTCTTCGCAATGTGCTCTGATATCTGACCGACATCGTCGGAGGTGAAGCGGCCGGTGGCGTTTTGCGTCAGCTCGGCGATCGATTTCCGGGAGCGGGTCACATAGAGGAACGACTGCCCCGCATCGACAGGACGCAGCGGGGCACAGCCGAAAGTCCGCGACCGGCGGTTCTTGAACGAGGACGGCGTCAGCGCCTCGTCGATGCCGGAGCCCGACAGCGCCCTCACACCGCCAAGCGTTCCGATGATCAACGCACCGTCCGATTCCGCCACCCACGTAATATCATTGGCCTGACCGCCACCTGCCTGCACGAACTCCAGCGCGTCGGTGTCTTTCTCGCCGGTGGCGAAGTTGTCGAAATCGCCGGTTTGCGAGGCATAGACCGAGAATTTTCGGCTGAACGCCAGACGCTCCTCGTAAAGCGAACCGCTCTGGACGTACTTGCCGGGCACGAACGTGCCGAGACGCCAGCGGGTGATCGGGCTAAGATCGGGCAGAGCGTGCCCGTACAACTGGATCGTGACCACCGTCGTGCTGGTCCGGGCAATGACCTTGGCCCAGCGCCAGAAGCCATCCGCGCCAAGCAGCCGAATGGCGCGGCCGACATCGCTGGTCTGGAAGCCAGTACCGTCGTTGATGCCGACGATCGAGGAGGCCGAGAGATCAAATGGCGTTTGCGACGGCGCGTATTCGTGCAGGGCCAGTTCGGCGATAGCGGTTCCGTCGCTGCCGCCACCTGAAAACAGCAGCTGATAATATTCGTAGGCAACCGTGTTGTTGAAGCCGTCGAAGAAGCGGGTTTCCGACTTGGACCAGCCGGTCTCTCCGTCCCGGCTGTCGAGCGTCGTCCAGTCGGTGCCGTTGTGCGAGGCCTGGAATTGCCACTGGGTTGGCGATGCAGTGTCTGAGTGATCATTCGTCGCGGTAATCCAGTAGGCGTCGACTGCCTTGGCCCCGCCGCCGCCGAACTGGTAGCGCAGATACCCGCTCGGAAATCCCGCTATGTTCTCCCCCTTCTGCTTATCGCCGTCGAAAACCTGCCACACGTCGGATGAGCCGTTGCTGTTGCTGACCGTGCCGCTTGGCAGCGTATTCGAGGCCATAACCGGCATGGCGTTGCCGGTTGCGGCCGGTGTCAACGTCGTGGCGGTGGTGTTGATCTTGTCGTATGGGCCGTCGAGAAAGACGAAATCGGCGAGCGTCCAAGTCGTGTGGGCGGTGCGCGTCAGCACTTTGACCGGATGAGCCTTGTGGGTGATCCACATCTGGTCTGCCGACTGGACGAATTGCAGGTCGAAGAGATCGGCCTCGAGATAAGGCGAAACGACTTCGACCGTGCCGACACGGGCGCCATAGGCATAGACGCGGATGTAGAGATCGCCGAATTCGAGCGCATAGGCCTGGTCGGCCGAGAAGATGAACGGATCAGCCGTGTCGCCTTTGACGGAGCCTTCACCTCCGCGCAAAAATAGGTGCCGCCGCGCTTCCTGATGCCGCCATGCGGCAGCGTGACGAAATTGGTGCATTTCGACAGCGCCGCCCGGTAAAGATCGAGCGAGGCGCGAGCATGCAAGCGGGGAGAAATCTCGCCGCGGATGAAAGCGTCCTGGACCGGATAGAGCGTGGTCATCGGCCGACGAACCTGTTGTCGCCGCGCTGGAAAGCCCAGGACATCGTGGAAAATCTGCCGCCGCGCTGGATGGCATTGGCCGAATAGGCTGCATCCAGCGCCCTGTCATAGGCGTTGCGGGCGACCTCGATCATGCCGGCCTTGTGGGTCAAGGGATGCGCGATCTTGACGGCGAGCGCTGCAACCAGCACTTCGCTGAACAGCGCGTCCCAGTCGTTGGGGTCCGTAAGATTGGCGACATAGCGGATGACGCGCGGCCCGGCCTGATCGGAATAGATCAGCCCGGCCTCCTGCCGCCACGAGAGCTGCACGCCGTCCGGGTCGCCATTGAGGGTCAGCGGCAACGGCCGCAGGCAGTCGGCGGGAAGCTCGTAGGCGACGTTCAGCGTGCCAGCGCTGCTGCCGGTATCGAACCCTGCGACCGAGGCCGTCAGGATGGCGAAGACGAAGGCATGCTTGGTCAGTTCGGCTTCCCGCGTCAGGTCGAAGTGCAGATTGAGCAGGCGCGCCGCCTTGCCGTCCTGGTCGAGGCTGTCGATCGGCGCCTCATCGAGTACCGCTAGCGCCATGTTGGCGATGTCGAGCGGGGTGATGGCCATGGCGTCAGGCCTCCGTCAGCATGGTGGATCGGGCAGAACAAGGCATGGTGCCTCCATGGCAAAAAGCCGCTTCGAAGCGGCTGGGGATTTTTTGTGATTTGTGGCTTGGGCGGAACGTCGCACGTCTCGTGCGTGGCGCCGTCACGATGCCAACCCGTCAGGAAACGGTGGCACGCGCTGCGTGATCCGTCTTTTATACCTTCGAGCAAAGGAGACGGTGATGCTTTGGCTATTGCAGTTTCACGACACCGCCGCGCAACGCGGCGATGTCTTGCCTGGATTCCGGCAATGTCAGCCGATGCCTGCGCCGGTCGAGATCCTCTGCCCTGTTTCGGCTGACTTGACAAAGGCGCTTAATTTCATCCTTCCGGCACCTCCCGCCAAAGCCAAGCCCCTGTCCAGGGCATCCTGAAGACTTGGCGTGTAGTAGGCGGTGTCTTCCAGACCGCTGAAGAAGTTTATGCGATGAACTTCCCCCTTCTTGCTCATGACAATGCCCGCTTTTCGGAGCACTTCCTGAACTGTTTTGTACTTCATGTTCATGATTACCTCCCCTGCCAAGACAAGGCAGCATCGCCCTTTCTTGTAACTGTTTGGTGCCGTCGATTGACCGAAGGGCAACACGAATAATGTGGTGGACCCCAAAATTCGTATCACTCAGGTGCAGCGCAGCGGATGAACTTGGGATTCGCCACATTCGCCGACCTGCCGTCCAGAAGAGGCGGGACGTCTGATGCCCGCCCCTTCCGGCCCGATCAGGCCTCGGTCGTCTTCAGGGCGATGAACGTCATGTGCTTGACGCTCGACGCCGTGCGGTCCCAGTTCGCCGCCAGCGCCAGCTCGGCATCGGTGGCGAATTCGCCGGCCGAAGCCGCATCGAGGAAGCGGGTGCCCGGCACATGCGGCACGAAATGCCGGCGGCCGACCATTTCGGTGACGCCACCGCCATGGCCCTGCCGCGGCTTGCGGTCGAACTCGAGCGGCCCGCCTTCGGTGTTGACCGGCAGCTCGTTCCACAGGATCGCCTTGTCCTTGAACATGAACGAGGTGTAGACGCCCGCGGCAACCGGAATGTCGTCGTCGACGACGGCCCTGAGCCCCATGTAATAGGGGATCAGCGGCCCGCCCTGCTCGGACGACGGCACATAGTCGATGAGGTCGGCGAGTTTCAGCGCCTTCATCTGCTTGGAGTGCATCCAGATCGTCTTGAACTTGTCGGCACGGTCGCCCATCAGATAGGCGGCTTCGATGATATCGGTGTCGACGATGGAGGCACCGGTGACGCGCACCAGGTCGCCGCCGTCATTGGCGATGTTGTCGGCCAGCACCCCTTTCAGGATGCCGAGCAGGGTCAGCTTGTTGGCGCGCTGCCAGTAGTCGGTCTGGCGGCGCACGATCAGCTTCTGCGGGTCGTCGCCGGCCAGGATCGAGGTCAGGTCGGGAATGCCCCACGCCTGGGCGCGGACATTGCGGGCAGCGACTTCGCGGCGCGCGCCGATCTTCTTCATCTCGATCGAGTCCGCGGGATCGTCATTGACCGGCTCTGACGGATCATTGCCGAGGTCCTTCCAGCCGGGCATGTCGACGGAACGCCCGCCCATGGAAAGCTTCGAGGCGATGGCCGGGTCGGAAAACAGGATCCCGGCCTGGTAGATGTCGAGCGACTGGACGTGCTCCTCGAACGAATATTGCGCATAGACGGACGGAACGATCGCGTCCGCGATACGGGTATAGGCGTCTGCCATTTTTGTCTTCCTTTGGGGTTGGTGTGCTGCGGCTAACGAGGATTATTGGGCATCCACAGATCGGGGTTTTCGCCGGCCTCGCGTGCCAGCCGCCGGGCGCGGGCGGGGTCGCTTTTGACGAGGGCTGAGATATCAGTCAGGTTGCGCTCGCCGGCGGCATTGCGCTTGAAGGGATTGCCTCCACTCAAGGTCGCGCCGCCGTCGATCGTATCTTCGCGGAACATCGCCTCGCCGATGGCGTGGAACGCCTTGGCGATCTGCGGGTCGGTCAAGGCGCCATCCGGCAGAAGGATACCCTTCGCCTTGTAGGCATTGACCAGGCCGAGCTTCTTCATCGCCCGGTTCGCGACCTCGAGCTTCTGGCGAAAGCCAGCGCTGTCGGTCGGTCCCCAATCGCGCACGAGATCGTCGTGGGTGGTCTCGACCGAGCGGGCAAGGGCGATTTGCTGCGCCTTGGCCTGCTCGGCCATATAGCCGACGAAGCGGTCGTGATAGGCCTGCGCGACCTTCGGCGTGGCGCCGGCTTCGACCGCCCAGGCCTTGGAGGCATTGGCGAGCTCGTCCGAATACGCGAAGTCTTCGGGGAGCCCGTCGGGGCGCCGGTACTCGACCTTGTCGGGCGATGTGAGCGGACGCATCGCCTCGGGCAAGCGGGCATGGAACCTGTCCCAGTCTTCCCGAGATGCATCCGCGGCGGGAACGCGCAGGCTCTCACCCTGCTGCCGCTCCAGCTCCGCATAAGAGGTGAAAACCCGATCGAGGCTTTCAGGCTTGGTCCAGCCCTTGGTTTCAGCGAGCTTGCGGTTGCCTTCGGAAAGACCGTCAAACCAACTTTTGGCCGTAGGCGGGGCGGACCCATTGTCCCCGTTGGCCGGTGGCCGTGCAAGGTTGCCCGCCGGTGGCGCCGCCACCACGGACCCGGCTGCCAGATCTGTCATGAGAAGATTCCTTTGCTTGGGTTTCAATAAGGTGCCGGCCGGTTCAGCCTGCTTGAAGCTTGCCAGTCCGGAGCCGCCGCGCGAAAAGGGCGTATGACCGGAAAGAACGAGGCCGCAGATTTCACCTTCGATGGCTCGAACATGTTCGAGCCGCTCCTGCTGGCCGATCCGTCATTCCGTAGGGAATGGGACAAATTCCAGGATGAGTGGCGCAATGAGGCGGAAGAACCGCTGTATCTTGCCTTGTCTGAGCTGGCACTCCACCTGATCCACAATCTCGAGCTTGGAGAGACAGATCGCTTCGGCGACATTTTCGATGTCGTCGAGCGCTGGATCGTCGAAGGCAACCGCTACGTCCGGGAAGCCGCTATCGTCGGGCTGCTCGAGGATCTGCAGAACGCGAACCTGCATCGCAGCACGCAGCCCGATCACGTCAAGCCATGGCTGCGGCCACAGTCCGCAATTTGGTGGACGAAACTGAACGCATTCTGGTCCGACGGAACGCCGTCGGTCTAAGCCAATCGGCAATACCGGGCTCAGGCATTATCCCCCCAGTTCTCCCACAGCAGCGTGATGGTGCCGGCAACGGCAATCGTGCCGTCGGCGTCGATATCCGTGCCGGTCGCAAACGCCAGGTTGAGATAGAGGTCGACCGGCGTTACCGTGCCGTCGAGCGTCAAAGCTGCGGCAATATCTGCGGCCGATCCGCTCGACAGCGCAGCACCCGCGCCATCCAGCGTGCGGCCGGTCGCGGCCAGCACGTTCACCATGGTACCGGCGAGCGCAGCACTCGACGCCGCCGTCGAGCCGAGCGACCAGGTCAGCGCGGCATTGTCGTTGATGGTCAAAGCGCGGGGCGTCAACACGGCGAACTGCAACCTTGCCGTGCCGCCCTTGATCCGCACCTTGCCGTCGAGGAAATCGAACAGCTTCTGGCTGGCATAGGCCAGCGCATCTGCTACTGGCACCGGCATGGCATTGAACGAAAAGACCGTGCGGTAGGCGCCGCCCTGCCCGATTGTCCTCGCGGAAAGCCCGACCTTGGGCGGGGCAAGGCCGGCTTCTCTGGCGGCGGCACGTGAAAGCGTCCGGGGAAGACCTCGGGTCATCTGGTTTCTCCATTCTTGGAATTTTTCGGGGATTGAAAAAGGCAGCGGCTGGACCGCCGCACCCAAAAACTGAGGCAAAATCCTCATGGACATTTGGGGCAGCTATGTGTATCTATACACAACATGAAGAGCGCCGATGTCATTCACAGGCTGTTGGCGGATGGCTGGTACGAAGTGGCTCGAAAAGGAAGTCATGCCCAGTTCAAGCACAAGGCCAAGCCGGGCCGGGTAACAGTACCGCATCCCAAGCGCGACATCCCGATCGGCACTCTGAAGAGCATTGAAAAACAATCCGGCGTGAAGCTGAGGTAGAGAAATGCGCAACTACATCGGACTGATCCACAAGCAAGCGGACAGCGACTTCGGCGTCTCCTTTCCCGATTTTCCGGGCCTGGTGACAGCCGGCGTCAGCCTGGATGATGCCCGCGCCATGGCCGAGGAAGCACTGGCCTTTCATGTCGAGGGGCTGGTCGAGGATGGCGAGGCCATTCCAGAGCCGTCGTCCCTGGAGGAAGTAATGTCGGACAAGGACAATCTGAGCGGTGTCGCCATCCTGGTTCCCTTGAAAGCCGAAGCGGCGAAGGTCGTGCGTGTCAATGTCACCATTCCGGAAGATGTCCTCGATCAGATCGATCGATATGCGGAGCGCCACGGCTACAGCCGATCCGGATTTCTGGCCGCCGCGGCGAAAAAGGTGATGCAGATCGAGGCAGCGTAGCGCCCTCGAAGGTCGACTTGAGATGAAGCTCTGTGGTCTTGTTCGGTTACATTTCTTTCCGGAACGGAGCTGTCAGACAAAAACAACCATGTCTCATTTCGTGACAAAGGGTGCCTATGTTCCGCCGCAAATGCGACCGCATTTGGCGAAATCAGCCAGCGTATTAGTTCATAGGCTTCAAGGGAGTACCAGATGATGACCATGTACAAAGCCATTGCCGCCATGCTTGTGACTGCCGCATTGGCAGGCTGCGCGCAGACCGAAGCACAACAGAGAACCAGCACGGGCGCGCTGCTCGGTGCGGGCGCCGGCGCTCTCGCCGGCCAGGCGATCGGCGGCAACACCAAGAGCACGGTCATCGGCGCGGGCGCCGGCGCCCTTCTGGGTGCCGTGGTTGGCAACGCCACCACCCCGCAGCCGCGCGGCGAACAGCTTTGCCGCTATCAGGATCGCAACAGCGGCCGCATCTACACCGCGCCCTGCGACGACCGCTACTACAACGGCGACTATTGATTGGTCCCCTTCTCCCCGTTCTATGGGGAGAAAGCTCTGAAATGCCGGCACCGCCCCTCACCTGCCTGCCGGCATCCTCTCCCCGTAAAACGCGGAGAGGGGCGCAGCGTCAGCCTCGCGCATCCGTTTCCCTGACGATTTGGTCCTTCCGCTGATTAAACGTCGGCGCTATCGTCGGCTATCCAAAGGGGGCGACGATGCGATTTTTGATGACCTCACTGCTGGCTGTTTGTTCGGTTGCCGCACACGCCAGACAGGCTGTCAGTGTTGAGCGGATTGGCGATTGCCTGGTCTTGCCGACGGCCGCTGTCGACAATCACGTCAAAGCCACTTTCGAGGTGACACTGGACAAGGCCGGCAAGGTCGAGTCGGTCACCGTTGTATCCTATGATCCACGTTCAGAGGCGGCGGCGGAAGCGGCCCAGCAACTTACGAAATCGATCCAGAGGTGTTGGCCGCCAGGCGTCAAAACCAGCCCGTTGCGACTCACCTTAGATTTGAGCAAGACTTAGCCACAGGGTCCTTCACCACCCTACCTCCCCTCCAGCCTCGCCGCCTTCTCCAGTGCCGCCAGTTGCGCTTCGTCCAGCGTCAGGAACCCCATGATGTGCTGCACCACCTTGGCGCGGGCGTTGCTCAGCGCGCTGTGCAGCTCGAAGCCGTTCGGAGTTTTCGTCTTGGCCAGCCACTCGCCATAGGATGGCCGGCGATAATAGCCGGTCGCGGCCGTCAGGTCGGCCAGCACCATTTCGCCGTCCTGGCCTGAGAACACTCTGAGATAGGCTTGGCCAGCGCATCCCGCGCCTTGGCCGGGCCGCCGGCCTGGCTGGAATGGGCGAAGCGTTTGCCGCTCATGCGCGCTGCCCGCCCGAAGCATCTTGCACACCCTGCGGCATCAGCCCGCCGAGCCCATCGAGCAGGCCGCTGTCGCGCGCCTGCACTGCGGCGGGCACGGCATCCCTGGCGACCTTGCCGGCGGTGGCGACCGCCGCCATGCCGGCCTGCGCCTGCTGCGCCTTGGCTCTGGCATCGCGAATGCCCGCCACCTCGTCCTGTCGGCGGAAGATGCGCTGTGGGCTGCGGCCGGCGCTCTGCACGATCTTCAGCGCCTCGTCGCCGTCGATATTGTCCATCACGCCGGGATCGAACTGCGCCATCTGCATGGCGGTGGTGACAACCTGGATAGTGTCGCGCGCCTCGGCCGAACGGCGCAGCACGTCGAGCGGGCCGGTGAAGGTCGGCCGCAGCGCCTTGCCGGCAAGGCTCGCCGGCGGCAGGAAGCGGCTGTCTTCCTCGTACAATCCCTTGTCTTCCAGAATACCCAGCTCGCGGTCGAGATTGCTGGCAAAGCCGGCCTGGATGATCGAGCCGGACGGCCCGAGCAGCGCGCCCTTTTCCTCCTGCCGGATCAAGGCTTCGGTCGCCGTCATCTGCGGATTCTGCACCAGCGTCTGGAACAGATTGACGAACATCATGTCGCGGATCTCCTCGGCCCGGCTGTCGGCATAATTGAACGCATAGGTCGGGTTCTGGCCGGTGGCGATCGGCGCGATCAGCGGCCGGCCGGCATCGTCGATGAGGCCGGGATAGTTCTCGCCGGGATTGAGCACCGGCACGTAATCGAGCCGTGCTTTGGACGCGGTCGCCGGATCAGTGATCTGCTGAAGGGCGCGCAGCCCGGAGCGCCGCACGGCGTTCTCCTCGCGAACCGTGGTCAGCGCCTCGATGGTCGGCGAGATGCCGTAGGGATCGCCCTCGTAGCGGCGCCAGTTGAAGCACGACACCGGGAAGGAGCGGAAGCCGCTTTCCCTGACGATCACCTCCTCGTCCTCGATGACGCGATAGGAAGCGAACGCCGTATCGAGATACTGGTAGGAGCCGCTCAAGCTGTACATCCGCGCCGGCAGTCTGTCATAGCCGAGCAGCTGCGCTGCCTGTCTTGCAGTGCGCTCGTAGCGGCGGTGAAAAATGTCGACCTGGCCCCAGCGGTTGCGGCTGAGATAGCCTTCCACCACTGGGATCGAGGCATAGCGGATCAGCGTGCCGCCAAAACCCTCCTCGGCATAGAGATAGGCCGGGCCGTAGCGCACGACATTGCGCAGGCAGGCCTGCGTTGCCGGCACGAAATTCGAATTGGCGGAATAGCGCAGCGAAAACAGGAAATCGCGCAGCGCTTCCGCCCATTCCTTTTCCTCGTCGGTCTCCTCGTCGTTGATTGCCGCGGTCGACAGCCCATGCCATTTCTCCGACTGCGGGATGATCAGGCTTTCCAGCCCGGCGGCCAGCCGGTTGGCGGCCGAGTTGATGGTGTTGGCGTAGACGCGGGCACCGCGCCGCTCCTGCCGCTCGGCCTGCGAGTCCGCGCCGGCCTGGCGGCGGCCGCTCCACATGTCGGGCGCATCGGGGTCGCAGAATTCGGACACCGCCTCCCAGACATGCTCGTACTGGCTGCGCTCGCTCTCCAGTTCTGCCTGTCGCGCCAGGATATCGCGGGCACGGGAATCGCTCATGGTCAGCCTCGCTTGATGAACTCAGTTGGAAAAAAGAAATGGCGGGGACGCCGAAGCTGCCAATCTCCCCCAAGTGGGGGAGATGTCCGGCAGGACAGAGGGGGTCGTCTCGCGTGGATCGGCCCTGTCGCCTTCGGCGACATCTCCCCCCTCAGTGGGGGAGATTGGAAGCGCCTTATTCCGCCGGCGTCGTCTCCAGCGCGGCTTTGCGCCCAAAGCGCTGCACCACGAAACGGCCCATCTTCTGGCCGGGAACTTCGATCAGCATGTAGGTGATCCAGGACAGCAGGCAGACCACCGGCAAGACGACGACAACAACGACCGCAAAGCGCAGCGGCGCCGACAAATCGTGGCCGAACTGGGTGATGACCAGGGCCGCGACCGGCTGGAGAACCAGCAGATGGATCAAATAGATGCTGAAGGAAAGCTCACCCATCAAATGAAAGAACCTGTTGGCGAGCGTCATGGCGATGTTTCTGGCCACGATGCCCGCCATCCCCGGCAGCATCCGGTAGAGAACCAGGGCAAAGAAACCCAGTACGAGCGCCTCCCGCATCAAAAGCTTGCCCAGCCCATAGCCGCCGCCAAAGGGCAGCGCTGCCAGCAGCATGGCCAATGCCAGATGCACGAAGGGCCGCTTTTGCCTTTGGTGGACGACGCCCGCCAGCAGCATCCCGCACAAAAAAATCTGCATCTTCAGCGGCAGGAACGACGGCATCGGAAAATGCACCGACAATTGCCCCATCAAGAACACGATCGCGCTGGCGGTCGCGGCGACCACGATGGCCGCCCATATCCAGTCAAGCCTGCGAACCAGCAGCATGATGGCCGGGAACAGTGCGTAGAACTGCATCTCCAGCCCGAGGCTCCAGTCCGGCAGCGGTGTGCGATAGGCGAAATTCGGCACCAGGCCGAACAGGAACAGCAGATGGGCGCCGATATTCTTCAGGCCGCTGTCGAGATAGCGCTCGGGCGCCTGCGGCGACCTCAGCAGGAACTCGTCGATGACCATTCTCGACCCGTAGAGATAGGGGCCAAGCGCCAACGCAACGAAAAGCATGACGTAGAACAGCGGCGCGATTCTGAAATAGCGGCGGGTCCAGAATTTCAGCCAGGTTTCCGGTCTTTGCCAGGGCTCCTTGTCCTGGCGCAGTTGGTAGTGGAACACCATCAGGAAGCCGGACAGCATGATGAAGAGATCGACGCCAAGATCCGGCTCGCCGATGATGGGAACATGCCAGCCGGTCAAAAGCAGGCAGTGCCCGATCAGCACCCAGATCGCGGCAAGCGCCCGAAGCCCGTCCAGGCACTCGATGCGCGATGACCGGGCTTCTGTCATGCCGGACTCCTCGATGGCCATGTTGCAATGCAGCATGGCGGCTAAGGGAGGAATGTCAACCGTGCCGAAAGAACACGAATTGCTCTCGGTTGTTACCGGAAACGCCGAAGCTGCCGATCTCCCCCTCGTGGGGGAGATGGCCGGCAGGCCAGAGGGGGGCGCTGTCCCGCCGACTTGCCGATCAAACGCAACAACGAGGCTCGGTTCGCTGCCGGCAGGGCACAATCAAAGGCTGGCGTTCCTTCGCGCCCCCTCTGCCCTGCCGGGCATCTCCTCCACGGGGAGATTGGCGGCGTCACCCGCTTCGCTTCTTCAACAACCGCGCGTGCCGGCGCCAATACCACCAGGCCAGCACCCGGTTGCGGAACACTCTTCTCATCGCACCCATGTCAAACCCCCAGCAGCACGCGGCGCTGGCCGGTCAGATCGCGGGGCGACAAATCGGTCTTCACGGTTCCTGCAGTGCCATCATTGGCCGCAAGCTGGGCGCGCAAGGCTGCCTCGCGCGCCTGCACGTCCTTGTCGGCAATGGTCGGTGTCTTTGGCAACGGCTTCAGCGCCGGCGGTTTTTGAAAAAGGCACATGGTTTTCTCCGAAGTGAGAGATTCTTGTCCAGTCGTAGAGCAGAAAATCCTCGCCGTTCCGGCCGTAACCGGGCAGGCGGCAGCGTTGCGTCGCGCCCAGCCGGGCAAGCCAGCGCAGCGCCAATTCGTTGGTGGCCAGCGCCCGCGCCTCGACCCGCCAGGCGCCGCGGGCGGCGACTTCGGGTCCGAGCACGGCGTGAAAGAATTCCGTGATCCCAGGCACGCAGCGCGTCATGCGGCGCGTGCCCCAGCTCCAGGCGATCCATAAGCCGCCGCGCTGTTCGGCGGCGCCGAAGCCGGCCTCCGGATTGCCGTTTAGCTCGGCGACGTAGGCAAAACCCTGCAGCGCCGTCAGCGCCAGCAGCGCCGGCGACCAGTCGTCGAACTGGCAGTCGATCTCGGCCCGGTCCTCGGGCCGGAGGTTGGCAGCGATGTAGGAGAGATCGCGCAAGGTGGCGGGAATGATGCGGAGGGTCATGCTCGGCGAACCTTACCGTCCACTGCGGCGCTAGAAGGCGGCGGTCGACCTTGCATGCGGTCCAGCATTTCAATCAGCCCGGACTCGACCGAGCCGGCGAACTGGGTGCCAAGCCTCTATTTGTAAGCCACCGCTGCACTGGCAGGTCCGGCCAGCGGAATAATCTCGCAGCGGCTAAACCCCGCTTCTTTGCACCACTCGGTGAACTGGGCGCCGGTGAAGTCGAACGCCTCGCCAAATTCGATCAGCATGTTCAGCGACATCATGAGCCCGAAACCGTTCTGCCTGCGCTCATCGTCGATGATGTTCTCAATGGCGACCAGCGCGCCGCCGGCCGGCAACGCACGGTAGGCCTTGGCGATCAGCATCTTCTTGTTCTCTAGGTTCCAGTCGTGAAGAATCATTCCCATCGTTATGATATCCGCGGTGGGAAATTCGTCCGCGAAGAAGTCGATCGTCTCGGCGACGACCCGGCCGCCGAGATTGCGCTCCCTTAGGCGCCGTTCGGCGATCGGCTGCACATCGGCGAGATCGCACGTCCGGCATTGCATGTGCGGATGCCGCGCCGCGACGATGGCCGAAAGCTGCCCGGTTGCACCGCCAATATCGGCCAGCATCTTGTATTTGGAAAAGTCGAATTTCTCGGCGAACGCCATGAAATTGCCCATCGAAATGCCGCTCATCGCGTCCATGAACTGCTCCAGGCGCGCCGGGTCCGCATAGAGCTCGCCGAACATCGACTTGCCTGTCTCCTTGATCTCGTTCTGAGGCTTTCCGGTTTGCAATGCCAATGTGAGATCGCCCCAGAACCGATACAGGCGTGCGTTCGCCATCTCAAGGATTCCACCGATGTATTGGGGGCTCCGCTTGACCAGGAACAGCGCGGTCGATGGCGTATTGCCGTATTTGCCGGTTTCACCGGCGCCGTCCCTCTGCAGCAATCCGAGCGCGACGAGGGTGTCGAGAAAATCATACGTTGCGCGCGGATGCAGCCCCATCGCGCCTTGCAGTTCGAGGCCCGTTTTGGGCCCGTCCGCAAGCAGCGAGAAGAGTCCCAGTTCCACGGCGCTCAACAATGTCTTGGCTGGCCAGAACCCAAAGCCAATTTGCAGTATGTGGTCTGGAGAAATTCCGTTTTGCATCTGATCCTCCCCTATCGGCGAACGCCCCCGTGAGGCCACGCCGATGCGTCCCTTGAGCGGGATCATTCGATGCTACACCACGTCCACGGACGTTCACTACAGTTTTCCAATCGGAGCCGGAGCGCATTGCCTCCCTCCCCGATTTTCCTCACCGAAACGCCCCCAGCGGATCGGCCTGCCCGGCCTTGCGCCGCGCGGCCTTGAACACCGCCGGGTCGACCTGCGCCTCCCTCAGCATCATCACGCCGTAGCGGGTGGCCGCCATCAGATCGTCGCGCAATTTCACCACCTGGCCATCCCTGCGGTGATAGAGCCGGAACTCCTCGAACCAGGGCAAAAGCGTCGAAAACACCTTGAAGCGGCCGCTCTGCATGCGGTCCAGCATCTCCATCAGCCCAGCCTCGACAGAGACGGAACCGTCGGCGAACTGCGCATGGCTGGCGAGCATGTTGAGCCCATGTGCTGAATACTGCCTGGCAAGTGCGGTGCCCGCCCCTTCCAGCGTCTCGCGACGACCGTCGCGCGGCCAGGCAAAGGGCAGCCATTCGCCCCACGGCTTCAGCGTCAGCGCCTGCATGGCGGGAGTCTGCTGCGAGGCGCGGCAGGCCTTCGTGACATAGACGACGTCGGCCTCGGTATCCCAGGCAAGCTCGACCGCGGCCGAGGGATGGTCCCAGCCGAAATCGAGCGCGCCGAGCCGCGGCCAATAGCGCGGCAGCCGGAACGGCTCGCAGGCGATCAGCTCCTCGGCCACCGGAAAGATGCGGCCGGAGCCGAGCACCGGAATGCCCTTGGCCCGCGCCTCGCGCTCATGCGCCGGATAGGCGGCAATGATCTCGGCCCGCTGCTCCGGCGTATAGTGCTCGGCTTCGTCGATGGTCATGAAGGTGACGTGACGGGTCATGCTCGATGCCTCGATGAGGCGCCAACCTGGAACAACGCCGAACACTAGCAGTGTTCACCGCAAGCCCCCGAAGGGCTGCTCAGGTGGCACGGGACACAGGAGAGAGCCGGCTAGTGGCCCTGAAGTATCTTAATCAACTTACTTTTATCGGCAGTTTGCGATACTCCATTTTTGTAATCCGCGTACGTCATGCGCCCGCTCACCACCGCATCGGTCCAGCGTTTGCAGTACACTTCTGGCAATGCTTCAACGCTCGTGTTTATTATCCTTGCCCATTGTTTGCGGTAACCTAGTGGCTTTGCTCCTAGTCCTACCGCACACTGAGTCATAAAAATCTCTTTTGAAGGCGGGACTTCCTTGTATTCCAGTGTTGATTGTATTGAACTGGCCTTCAGTCGCTACGCATCCTGAAAGCATTACTGAGCCGATCACGACTAGCGACCTATAGTGATTTCCCACTGCCCACCCCTCCGTTGCGGCTATCATCCTCCGTCCAAGTGACTACAATTTTGCTGCAAAGAGAAGCGCTTCCACATTTATTCCGTGCCACACAGTCACCTGGGATAATGATTGCGCCGGGCTGGCTTATTCAGCCGATTGCTTCCCCTTTACCTTGAACTCGACTCGTTCGGGGGTCAGGAACAACAGCACCACGTCCGACATGCCGAGCAGCGGCGTGAAGGTGACGATGGTGATGCCGCCGGTGGCGTTGGTGCGGGTCAGCCCTTCGGAATAGATGTCGAGCGGCGGCTCCTCGTCGAACCAGACGCCATGCAGCGTTTCGCCCTGCCATTTTTCGCGACCCTTCTCATAGCTCTTGAACGACAGCACCGATTCGTCGGCCTGGACATCGCCGCCGCCGCCCCAGCGCACCACGACGCTGTCGAGCGCGCCCGGCGCCCGCCCCGCCATCGTGCTGACGAGGGCGTCGGCCGGGATCATCCCGGTACCCCAGGCCGCCTGCTGCTGCGGCGGGCCGATCAGGATGCGCTGCGGGTTATCGCGCGTGCTTTCGCCGGTGACGCCGGCCGCCCAAAACCGCACGGCGGTTTCGAAAACCTTGCCTTGCCACCAATCTGGATAGCGGCCGGTGAGGTGCATCGCCCATTCGGCGCCGCCGGCCCTGGTCTTGCCGAGCTGGTTGCCGGCCATGAACAGGCGCTCGCGATTGGTCGCGCCGGCGGCGTGGAACTCGGCCTGTCGGGGATAGGGCCGATAGGCGGCAAGCTGGTTAGTGCGGCGCCTCCGGTCCAGCTCCGCCAGCAGGCCGAGATATTCCGTCCTTGCCGCCCGGCTTTGTGAGGCCCGGCCTTTCGAGGCCCGGCTCTGTGAGAAACGGCCGGAGGACGGCTTCGAGGCCGCGGATGCGCTGCCTGATTTCGTCATCGCTCAATGCATCCAGATTGTTGATGTTGACACTAAGATCCTTGGGCAGCACCGACAGCACGAGCTTCAGATACTGGTCGGGCTTTTCGGCGCGCACCTCGGCGATGACGCCGGCGCCGTGGGCGCGAAAATCGGTGCGGATCGCTTCGAGAAACCCATCGGCCAGCGTCTTCTTCGCCCGCCTGGTCTGCTTGCCGGGTGCTTGATCGTGCGGCTGCGGATCGCCGGTGGAAGGAGCCTTGGCCATGCCCCTACCCCGCCGTCGCGGCGGATATTGCCGGCTTCGCTGCCTTGTTGCCTGGCCGCACGACGCGCTTGCGCGGCTTCGCCTTCTTGCCGGCGCGTGCCGATTTCGGCTTCCGCGGCTGGCTTGCCGGTTTCGCATCAGTGGTCGTGCCGGGCTTCACCGCACTGGCGTCGGGCAAGGCATTCAGCCTTGCCCTGAGAATTTCCACCGCCTTGCCGTCGAACCCGACTGCTCCCAAGGGAAAGCCGAAGCCGCCGACCGCATCGCCGGGGCCGCCGCGGACCATGCCGATCCGCACGCCGGCGGCAACCTGCTCGAAGCGGCCATGACGGGCATAGGGTGCGGCGCCGGCGAACTCGCCAATGGCGCTGACGACCTCGCGGCCGTCATCGTCGGTGATGATGGTGGCATAACGGCTGGACATGGGGCGTTCTCTGAAGTGGGCGCGCGCAGGCGCGTTGCTAAAACTATGGGTAGTGAGACTTGCAGTCCCGACGATCGCCAGAGCCGCGTTCCTTCGCGCCCCCTCTGTCCCGCCGACTTCACAGCCGGCAGCACTCGCAACGTTTGGTCGAAAAGAAGCCTGAAAATAAAAAACCCGCCTCGGCGGGCGGGTCGTTGGAGCCAATTAGCACCATACCCAAATTAGTAGCATAGCTGCCGGCACAAAGCAAGAACAAAATGCGGCATGACCGGCAGAAAAATACGAATTCCCTTCAGCGCCTCGCCCTGTCCGCCTCCGAGGTGATGTTCCAAGAAGACCGCTAGGCTGCGTTCCTTCGCGCCCCTCTCTGTCCCGCCGACGTCAGACCGGCAGCACACGCAACGTCTGGTCGAAAAGAAGCCAGAAACAAAAAAACCGCCTCGGCGGGGCGGGTCGTTGGAGCCAATTAGCACCATACCCGAATTACTAGCATAGCTGCCGGCACAAAGCAAGAACAAAATGCGGCACGACCGGCAGAAAAATACGAATTCCCTCCACCGCCTCGGCTTACCCGCCACCCACTTCGTAGGGCGAGGAAACGCAGCTTCGGCGATTGGCGGTCCCTCGCCACCATTTTCCCTGGCATCTCACCGGCCGGGGAGCAGCCGCAGTCTGGATCAGAACAGGCGCTCGCGCGTTTTGGCCCTAGCAAATGGGAGCGAAAACCATGAACGTCGCCAATCTGCAACTTGAAGGCCTCCTGATGGCCGTCGCATCGATCAACCAGGTCCTGGTCCGCAAGGGCGTGGTCTCGGTTGAGGACATCGACATCGCTTTGCGCAAGGCCGAAGCCAGCGAGATCAACGAGGAACGCTCCGAGGGCATGTCGGCGTCGAGCCGCGACGCTGTCAACTTCCCCATCCGGTTGCTGGAACTGGCCAATCAGTGTCAGCCGGAAACGGACATGCCGTCATTCTCGAAGCTGGCTCGCATGGTCGGCCAGATAAAGGAAACCTACGACGACCGGATGTGAGGCAGCGATCGAGGATGATCGCCGGGCAGCAAGCTTGGCATCAGGCGCTGCCAAGCTTCAGCGCCAGCACGCGACCCGGCCCATGCACGGCGGCAAACAGCAGCCCGGCCAGGAAGGTGAAGTGATCGACGAAGAAGCCGAACTCGGCCTGGTTGCCGGCCCAGTGCGACGGCCCGTGGAAGGCAAAGCCGAGGAACAGCACATAGGCGGCGGCGACGAGTGCTGCCCATGAGAAGAAGGCGCCGGTCAGGAAGCAGAGAACGAGGACGACCTCAAGCAGGGCCGCGCACCAGGCCAGGAACAGCGGAAACGGAAATCCGGCCGCCGCGATATAGCCGGCGGTGGCGCCCATATCGATGAATTTGAAGATCACGGCCATCAGGAACACGGCGGCGAAGATCAGGCGGCCGATGAGGATTGCCGCGGTCTGCCACGGCGACTGAACGGATGATTGAGCGGTTTCCAAGGTCATGATGTCCTCCCAGAGTTGCGATGGTTGTGCCCCAAGGACGCACCACCAGCCGCAAGCCCGACATCATCCCCCGAAAAACCTGAGAGATACAAGCGCCGGCACCAAAGTGGCGCCTTCCCTTCTCCCACAAGCGGAGAAGGAAGGTTGTGCTACCCCACCTTTGCTCCCGGCTGGCTGATCGGCTCCCGAACCGTTCCATACTGGCTGCCCCAGCGATCGGTCATCGCCCAGCGTATGTCCCAGAGCTCCGGGAAGAAGCGGTGGCGGGCGCCGGCCTCCAGCAATTCGACCGGCCTGCCCTTCAGCGATTTCGCGCCGAGGCCGATGGTGCGGTGGATGAGGTAAAGGTGGTTGGCGCGGAATTTCTGGAACAACTCGTCGAACTCGATCAGCGCTTCGGCGACGACATAGCTGTCGCCGTGATCGTAGCCGGTATCGTAGACGTCCTCGACCGAAAGGCCGCGGCCGTCGAGATACGACGCCTTGAAGGCCCGCCACAGATCGGGCGGCAGACGCAACAGCTGTTTGAAGCCCGGCGATTCCTGGCCGCTGCCATTGCCGAGCTGCAGCCGGATCTGCTGGTACTCCTTGGGCGACATGGATTCGAGCAGGTCGAGCTGCGCCGTCATCAGCCGCATCAGGCGGTGTACGCGCCCCATCAGCGTAACGACGCGATGCGTGTCCTGCCTTTCCAGGAAATCGACGACGTCGACCAGCGTATAGGCGATAAGCTTCATCCACAGCTCCTCGACCTGATGCACGATCTGGAACTGCAGCTCGTCGGCATTGACCATCTCGGCCAGCGGCTTCTGGCAGGCGAGCAGCCTGTCGCATTTGAGGTAGACACCATAGTCGCGCATCTCAGGCGTTTCGATGCGGGCATAGTAGTCCTGCTTGTCCATGGCCATGCTCCTTGCCGCGGCCGTTGGGCCGCAGGCGCTTGTTGGATCCCAGTCCGAGTCTAATCGCTTTCTTGCCGAACATTGTCCCTTTCTGTTATTCGATTGGCGGGAAACGAAGGACGAAAACTGACTCTGGAGCAGATTGGAAGAACGAATGATGCTGGATGCGGTCGACCGGAAGATCGTCGCGGCGCTCGAACGCGATGCCCGCATCTCCTTTGCCGTGCTTGCCGACGAGGTCGGCCTGAGCAAGACGCCGTGCTGGAAGCGGGTCAAGGCGCTGGAGGACGCCGGCGTCATCCGCGGCTACTCGACCCGGATCGACCCGGCTAAACTCGGCTTCGGCATCGAGGCCTTCATTCAGGTGTCGATCGATTTCGAGCTTTCAGACGCCTTCGAAGCCGCGGTGCAAAAGCATCCGCTGATCCGCCGCTGCCACGCCACCACCGGCGAGGCCGACTATCTTCTGCAGATCGTCACCGTCGACATGATGGCGCTGGACAGGATGCTGCGCGAGGAGCTCAGCCGGCTGCCCGGCGTGCGGCGCACGATCACCTCGATGGCGATGCGCGAGATCAAGGGCGGCATCTCGTTCGCCAATGCCGTCGGGCATACGCGGAAGACGGGCTAGACGCCAGTTCGGCCCCTTCGCCGGCCTCAGTTCGATGCTGCGGCCGGGGTGCTGAGTTCGAGGAACGGCACGGTCGAGCCCGGGATCATCGACTTCGGCAACTCCCCGTCCCATTTCTCCGCCTTCGTCAGTTCGACCAGCAGCGGATTGTTGGCGAGTGACGCGGCGCGGGCCTTGATGGCTTCTGCCGTCGCCTCGCCTTCGATCCTGGTCTTGTAGGCGCTGGCCTCGGCTTCGGCCTTGACGCTGTCGGCGCGGCCTTTGGCCTGGGTGACGGCGATGTCGGCCTTGATCTTTTCCTGCTGCAGGTTCTGTTCCTGCTTCTGCACCTCGACCTGCGCCGTCATCCTGGCTTCGACCGCCTGCTCGTAGGCGTCGGAGAAGTCGATGTTCTCGACCTGCACGCTGTCGATCATCACCGGACCGTCGGTTACCGCCGAGATGGCGTCGGCGACATCCTTGTTGAACTTCGCCCGGTTCTGGATCACCGACACCGCGTCGTACTGGCCGAACACCGTCTTGATCTCCTGCGGTGCCTTCCTGGCGATGATGCGGTCGGCCAATGCCTCGATCGACCCATAATTGGTGTAGACGTTGCTGACTTCGGCCGCCGGTACGTGGAAGTTGACGGTGACGCGCATATCGGCTGGCTGCTGGTCGCGCGAATAGGCCTGCATGGCCGGCAGGCCGCTGCAATCGTTCTGGTTCTCGCAGCCCCATTTGAGCACCTGCTGGCGCAGGCTGATCTTCTCGACGCGCTGCAACCACGGCAGCTTGAAATGCAGTCCGGGATCGACGACCGAACTCAGCGCCCCGTTGGTCAAGAGCACGCCGCGGTCGCCCTGGTCGATCGTGTACCAGGATCCCATGAGCGCAAACACGCCCAGCGCCACGATGACGAGTGCGATCAGGCCGGAACCGATCGGGCGCGATGCCACCACCGGCCTGCCCTGCGGACGGTTCGAATTGCCTTGCATGTCGGTCATTGCCCCTACCCCTAACTTGATTGCCCGTGCTGCTTTGCCCACAATAATGGCGGCATTGCAATCCTCCGGACATACAAGGGTCTTTGGCCTGTCGGACCGGCGGGGTGGTTCAGGCCGGCTGGCGGATTTCCCCTCCAGCCGCAGCGCCGGGCTGGTACGCGTTGCCAGGCGCGTCCTTCTGCCGTTCGGCATCGCTTTTGCGCTTCGGGCAATCCTCGTAATTGTGGTCGCGCCCACCGCAGTAGGAGCAGCATTTTGCCGGCGCGTCGGGGCGAAGCATCGTTGGCATGCGCAAGAATGCACGAAAACCCAACAGATTGCGAAGGCTTCGGCACCGGCAAGGTCGATTTCGCCACGGAACCGCTGCCGCCGCCTGAAAGTTATCAGCTCATTGCAACCGGAGCACAGGACATGGCCGACGACCAGAACCGCTACGAGACCGGAGCGAGGAAATATCCGGCAAAGACGAGCCCCGACGCGGCCGACGAATTCTCGCAGGATGCGGCCGGCAACAAGCCGCCTCCCGGCGGCATGGGATTGACTAGGCCGGCTGACGATTTCGACGACAAGACCCGGCATTCGGAGGGTCAGAACCCGCCGCGCGCAGCGATCCGGCCAGACGGCAAGACCACCGCCAAGAAGCCCGGCAAGGACGCAAGACGATGAACGTCGCCAATCTCCAGCTCGAAGGACTGATGATGGCGATCGCGGCTGTCAACAACGCGCTGGTCCATAAGGGCCTGTTATCGGTCGACGAGGTCGACATGGCGTTGCGCCGGGCCGAGGCGGTGATGACCGGCGACGAGCGCCTTTATGAAGACATGTCGCCATCCAACCGCGACGCCGTCTGCTTCCCTCTCAGGCTGCTGCAGGCGGCCAACAATGCCCAGGGCGAAACCGGCGTGCCGTCCTTTGCCGAACTGGCCAGGATGGTCGGCCGGACCAAGGAGCCCTATAACGACCAGATGTGATGGAGGACGCCATGGCCGACGACAAATCCAAGACCAAGCAGGATCGCAAACTGGTCTCCGGCGAAGAGCCTTACGAGGTCGCTGCCTTTGCCCGGAAATACGGCATACCGCAAAGCGAGGCCGCGACCATCATCAAGCGTTACGGACCATCGCGGAGGAAGCTCGACGCGCATATGGCGAGCCGCAACGCCTGATCCGCCTTTGCGCGGCCGGCGCCGTTCACGCCAGAAGCCCTGCCCTGCCGCCTTGTCGAGAGATCCGCACCCGTCGGCCTGGCCGAAGTCGCCGGCCCGCTGCCTGTCGGGCTCGCCGCTGCGGGATTCAACGCCCGATTTCGATAGCCGCGGAATACCACCGCAGCGCAACAACTCATTTACCTCGACACTGTACCAGTCCGATGAGCAAAGCCGGGGGGTCGGATGCAGGAACAACTATTGCGCTACGAATGTGTCATGGAGCCGAACGGCCGATGGATGGTGTGGGACATCGTTCACGATCTGCCGGCGCAATTTTCGCAAATCGCGCTGATCGGCCTGAGCCGTCGTGAAGCGGTTTCGCTCTGCCGGCTGCTCAACGAGACAAGCCATTCCGAGACGCGGCAGAGCCGGGCCTCATAAGAAGCATTTGCATCTCAGGGCTGCCTTACTCGGGGGAGTTTACATGCGGTCCCTAACATTCGGTCTGGTCTTGCTGCTGCCGGCCGCCGCCCTGGCGGAGCCGATCGAGACCCAGAAGATCATCACGGCGGCGACCGGCGACTGGAACGGCGACGGCGCCATCGATCTGGCGATGATCGTCGAGACCGAGCCCGGCCATCCCATGGACCTGTATTTTTTCCTCAAGGACCGCGACGGCAATTTTCTAAAACCTGCCGAGGTCGTGCATGAACAGATTTACGGTGAATGGAAGGATTACGACCGGCCAGGCCCCGCCGCATCCGACACCGAGCCCGAACTCACCGCGCTCCCCAACGGTTCGATCAAGCTCTATATTCCGGCGATGGAGATCGGCAGCGAGCGGACCAACAAGACGCTGACAATCGCCTGGCGCAACGGCGCCTTCGTCGTCGCCGGTTTTGCCTACGAGTATTGGACTACATGAACGACAATGTTGCCGGCGACTGCGACTACAATGTGCTGACCGGCAAGGGCAAAAGCAGCAAGAAGCTAGCGGACGGCACCACCAGGCATGCGACCGTGTCGGTCGAAGGCAAGGTCATCCCGTTCGCGGCGTGGACCCCAGGCACTGGCTTCAGCGCTTGCGGAGAGTGACAAGTTTCGGCTGCCTCACTGCAGCGGCGGCTTCCACAGCAGGCTGTTGCGGTCGGCCGATTTGACGCGCAGCCAGGTTTCGCGACCGTCGCGCAGCACCCGGAGCGGGATCTCGGCGCCCGCCGGGCCGCTCTTCCACAGCTTGCGATAAAAATCGGCGAGCCCGTCGACCGCCGCGTCGCGGACATCCGAGATGACGTCGCCTTGGCGCAGGCCCGCCTGGGCGGCCGGGCCGCCCTCGGCGACGCTCATCACCACGACCTTGCCGTCGCTCTCGGCCGAGAAGGCGCCGAGCCACGGCCGCGGCGGCCTGGCGACCTGGCCGCGCGTCAGGAGATCGTCGAGGATAGGCGGCAGAAGATCGATCGGCACCACCATGTTGATGTCGGCGACTTCGCCGTTGCGGCTCATCTGCAGGCGCAGCGAACCGATGCCGAGCAGCCTGCCATCGGCGCCGATGAGGCCGGCGCCGCCCCATGAGGGGTGGGCCGGCGCCGTGAAGATCGCTTCGTCGAGCAGATATTCCCAATAACCGGCGAATTCCTGCTTGGTGACGATCTGCGCCCGCACCGAGCGGCCGACGCCGTCGGCGAGCACGACGGGATCGCCGATCTTCGCCCTGGACGCATCACCGAGGGCAATGGCGGGCAGCCCGAGCGGTGCCAGCGCCTGGACCAGGCCGAAGCCCGATTCCTGATCGTAGGCAAGCGCATGGGCGGGCACCACGCGCCCGTCCTGGTCGGCCAGCCAGACCTCCTCGGCCTCGGTGATGAGATAGCCGATGGTGAGCACCAGCCCATCGCCGCCGATGACCACACCGCTGCCCTCGCGGCGGGTGCCCAGCGCCTCTGCCGTGAAGGCGTCGTCGGGAACGGTGGCGCGGACCGCCACGATGGACCGCAAAAGGGGTTCGATATTCATGCTTTCGTTCCTGGCAACGTTCGCAGGCTGATATGGCTATAGGTATGGCGCAGGTGACCAGGCGCAAGAGGCGGCGCCGGCTTTGGTGTGGGAGGCCGGGTCGGCGCCGCGCCGTTCACGCCGGGGTTTTGCAACAGCGCCGGCCGCCCTATCTGTACCTACGGCTATCCAATGCTGCCCTATGCAAAGTTCCTCCTCCATCACCCAAGTTGATAATCCCAAGATCCTCCCCAACCCTACCAAACCCCAATCCTCCCAACCCCCAATTCTTCCAATCCAAGGGCCTCCCAAAATGAACGACTACACAACGGACCAATACACGCCGCCAAAAGTCTGGACCTGGAACAAGGCAAATGGCGGCGCTTTCGCCAGCATCAACCGGCCGATCGCCGGTCCGACGCATGACAAGGAACTGCCGGTCGGCAAGCATCCGCTGCAGCTTTATTCGCTGGCGACGCCGAACGGCGTTAAGGTGACGATCATGCTGGAGGAGCTTCTGGCGCTCGGCCACAGCGGCGCCGAATACGACGCCTGGCCGATCAGGATCAATGACGGCGACCAGTTCGGCAGCGGCTTCGTCGAGGTCAATCCCAACTCCAAGATCCCGGCCATGATGGACCGCAGCGGACCAAAGCCGATCCGCATCTTCGAATCCGGTTCAATCCTGCTCTATCTCGCCGAAAAATTCGGCGAATTCCTGCCGACAGAGCAACCGGCTCGCGCCGAAACCCTGTCATGGCTGTTCTGGCAGATGGGCTCGGCGCCCTATCTCGGCGGCGGCTTCGGCCATTTCTACGCCTATGCGCCGACGAAGATCGAATACGCCATCGACCGCTTCGCCATGGAGACCAAGCGGCAGATGGACGTGCTCGACCGGCGCCTGGCCGAAAGCGAGTATCTCGGCGGCAGCGACTACACGATTGCCGACATCGCGGTGTGGCCTTGGTATGGCGGGCTAGCCAAGGGCCGCATGTACGATGATTCCGGCGAGTTCTTGCAGGTGGAGGAGTACGAGAACGTGCAGCGCTGGGCTGACGCGATCGACGCACGGCCGGCGGTCAAGCGCGGGCGCATGGTCAACCGCACCTTCGGCGAGCCTTCGATGCAGCTGCACGAGCGCCATGACGCCAGCGATTTCGAGACGAAGACCCAAGACAAGCTCGAGGCGGCCAAAAGCTAAGCGGATGCCGCGCCGATCTCCTCCCTTGAGGGGGAGATCGGCAGCTTCGGCCGACCGCTCAGGCCGACCGCTGCCATCCACAGCCGGTCGATATCGGCCAGGAACGTCTCGTCGAGCTTGTCGAGGTGCTTCCAGTACCTGCCGTCCTCGAAGAAATAGCCGAGTTCCTTCTCGATCCTGTCGGCTTCTTCCGCTTGATCGAGCCGCAGGCCGGCAAGCATCTCCGCCTTCATTTCCGATATTCGCGAGGGAGAAAGCGCGCCGAGCTCGTCGAGCATCAGCCGCGGGAAGATCAGCCGGCTGCGCGGCCGGTCGGATAGGTTGACGCACACGCAGTCGCGCCGGAGCGCATGGATGAGCAGGCGGGCCGACTTCGCCTCGAGGTTGCGCAGCGTCACGTCGTTGCGCAGCGGGTCGGCCCGGCCGATGCCTTAAAAATGCGTGTTGCCGGGCTGGTCGTAGATCATGTCGCAGCCAAGGAATGCCAGCACGTCGGGCTTCTGGCTGTGGATCGTCCAGTAGGCCGCCGTCATCGACATGGTACCGCCGGCGTAGACGAAGCCGCCAAAGCTGTTTTGCGCCGGCACGTAATGCGAGGCGCTGAAGATCTGCGCCTGCTGCAGGGGATCGCCTTGCGGCATCCGCTCCGCCGGGAAATCGCCGGCATGGACGAGGAAGTCCCAGTCGGGGCGCACGCGCCAGGCATTGTTGATGGCGACGATCTTGCCGAAGGCCTGCTTGGGCCAGGCCTCGCAGCGCACCACATCGGGCGCGCTGCCGATCAGCAAGATCACGTTTGGCGTTCCGTCGATGACCATAATCCCTCTTCGACCGGCCGACGTGCATCTCGATGCCGCCCGGTTGAACGGCTTTATAGCCTCAACGCCCCATCGAAACACCGGCCGGATTTACAGGCTGACATCAGCAAAAGGACCTTTGCCAGCCGGTTGTAAAATGCCGCCTCAGGCACGGTCGTACAAGCAGCAGGCAGGTTTTCCCGCTGGCCCAAAACCGGCGATATGAGTTGGGCGATATATATTAGTTGGCTAAACTAGCGGAACGTCCAATGCACATTCCCAGAACCGAACATGTCCTGTCTAGACCATGATATCTATATGGGAGTTATTACCTAAGCTGAACGCGACCTCGACGCTTCGGCGGCACAGCCCTCATGCGTCGCGGATTTGCCTCGGCGTCTTTCGCCCCGGATCTGTAGATCAACCGGACGACGAACAGGAAATATCCAACCTGCATAACGATCAAGGTCAAGATCGTCCAGGCCAGCGCCTTCCAGATTGAACCCGTTGCAAAGTAAGTCGAGATCGCCACGATGGACGACGTGGTGGTCAGCCCCACCAGGAACTGTGGAAAGTTCATGACTTTTCTACGCCGCCCCGGACCTTGCAGCAGCCGGGACGAACTCCCCTAACCCATTACCCCGAACCAACGTTTTCACCATTTCAGCGCTTGCGCAAGCACCAAATGGAGCAGCGGTTAATGCATGCTTCCGTCACGTGACCCAGGGCGGGCGGGCTTGCCGGCGGCTGCGCAGGTCCTCCTACTCCCCAACCACCTCTCTATATCCCCTCACAACCCCATCAAGCCCACGGATCCGCCACGTCTCCCCCTCCCGCGCCTCGAGATAGGATGGGCCGAGCGGCACTTTCCCTCCGCCGTCCGGCAGGTCCAGCACATAGACGGGGTTGCAGATGCCCGACAGGCGCGCGCGCAAGGCTCCGGCCAGTGCCCGGCCCTCGGCAATCGTAGTGCGCCGGTGCGCCATGCCGCGCGCGAGGTCGCCGTGATGCAGGTAATAGGGTTTCACACCGAGGCGATACATCAGCTCGCGGCACAGCTCTTCCAGCACCTCGACTGTGTCGTTCACACCTTTCAGCAGGACGCTCTGGTTCAGCAGCACGAAGCCGCCCTGCCTTAGAGTAAGGCAGGCCTGCTCGGTGGCGTCAGTGATCTCGCGCGGATGGTTGAAATGGGTGACGACTGTGACCATCAGCCGGCCCTGCAAGGCTTGAACCATCCCGGTGGTGACGCGCGACGGCAGCGCGACGGGCACGCGGGTGTGGATGCGCAACAGTCGCACATGCTGGATTGCCTCGACGCGGCCGTGGATTTCCGCCAGCGCTCTGTCCGGCAAGGACAGTGGGTCGCCGCCGGTCAGGATCACCTCGCGAATTTCCGGATGGGCCGCGATATAGGCGAAGGCTTCATCGAGAGCCTCGCGCGTATAGCCGCGGCCGATCGACGTCAGCTGCTCCTTGCGAAAGCAGAACCGGCAATAGACCGCGCATTGATAGGTCGGAAACAAGAGAACCCGGTCGGCATGTCGATGTGTCAATCTCGGCACCGGACTGAAGACGTGGTCGGCGATCGGATCGTCGAGCTCGCCTTCCTGCTCCGCCAGCTCATCAGGCGACGGGATGACCTGAAGCCGGATAGGATCGGCGGGGTCGCTCCAGTCGATCAGGTCGAGATAGGCTTTAGGGATGCGAACCTTGTGGCGCGTGGCCGCAGCTTCCGCCGCGGCGCGCTCGGCTGGCGACAGCGGCAGGGAATCCAGATCGCGCACATGCCGCACACCCTCGCGAACATCGTCCTGCCATGCGGCATCCGCCTCGTGGGTGCGCTCGTCATCGGCCGCCATGCCGGCCGCATCGACAGCCATGCTGGCGTCTGGGATGTCGAGATGTGAGGTCATCGAGGGCTCCATGAATTCGGGGCTGGATACAGCATTGGAGCCAGGACTTGAAGGCAGTAAACGGTGTTGGGCCGGTCAGCGCGCGGCCACGAAGCGGCCGCCTGAAACATCTACAGATCAGAGCAACCGCTGGAAATCGCTAACCCAAAACATTAGCTTGCGCTTACATTAGCTTGGGCGTATATACCTAAATGGCCGGTGATCTACCCCCCAACCGGTTAGGCTCGGCGCCAGTCCCGCCCTCACCCCTCAGGCCAACGACGCCGGGCCGCTCGGCCGCCGCAGTTGAGGCGACCAACCAGTCCTCTTCGATGTCGATCGTGCCCCCTTCTCGACCCGGTGAACATATCTGCGCTGCCCGCGTCCCTCAGGTATTGGCCTTCCCCTCGGCCGCCGCGGTCGCTAATCTCCGATCGCGAAGCTGGAAAAGCGGGAATGGCGAACGACTTGTCGCCAAGGCTCTTGGCGATCGTCGATGCCCTGCCTTTGCGGCAGGGCATGCGGGTGCTGGAGATCGGCTGCGGACCGGGTGCCGCGGCGCGCGAGATCGCGCGACGGATCGGCGGCGGGCACGTGCTGGCAATCGACCGCTCGGCCAAGGCCATCGCGCAGGCCCGGGCCGCCTCGCAAGCCGAGATTGCGGCAGGCCGGCTGAGCCTTCGCCAAATCGCCATCGAGGATTTCGAATTGGAGGCGGACGAGAAGCGCTTCGACATAGCCGTTGCGGTGCGCGTCGGCGCGCTGGACGGGCGTCATCCCGAAGCGGGAAAAATCGCCCTGCGACGGCTCGGCGGCGTGTTGGCCGCGCAAGGCCGGCTGTTCATCGATGGCGGCGATCCGCTGCGCGAGATTGCGATACACGGCTGAGCACCTCGTGCTTTCGCTTCCGGAATCGAGCGCTTAGGTGACAGCGGCAGAGCCGCGCCTCAGCTCCTCAACCCCGGCGCCTCCTGCCCGGTGCGCTCGACATACTCCGTATAGCCGCCGCCATAGGTATGAATGCCCTCGGGCGTCAGTTCCAGCACCCGGTTCGACAGGGCCGCCAAGAAATAGCGGTCGTGCGAGACGAACAGCATGGTGCCTTCATATTGCGACAGCGCCGTGATCAGCATCTCCTTGGTGGCGATGTCGAGATGGTTGGTCGGCTCGTCCAGCACCAGCAAATTGGGCGGATCGAACAGCATCAGTGCCATCACCAGCCGCGCCTTCTCGCCGCCCGACAGTACCCGGCATTTCTTCTCGATCTCATCGCCGGAAAAGCCGAAGCAGCCGGCCAGCGCGCGCAGCGGCGCCTGGCCGGCCTGCGGAAACGCGTCTTCCAGCGTCTGGAACACGGTGCGTTCGCCTTCCAGCACTTCCATGGCGTGCTGGGCGAAATAGCCCATCTTGACGCTCGGGCCGCGCGCCACCGTGCCATTGTCCGGCTCGGACGCGCCGGCCACCAGCTTCAACAGCGTCGACTTGCCGGCGCCGTTGATGCCCATGACACACCAGCGCTCGCGGCGGCGCACCTGAAAATCCAATCCCTCGTAGATCGAGCGGCTGCCATAGCCCTTGTGCACGTTCTTCAGCGTCACCACGTCCTCACCGCAGCGCGGCGCCGGCTGGAAGTCGAACGACACCTTCTGACGGCGCTTGGGCGGCTCGACGCGGTCGATCTTCTCCAGCTTCTTCACCCGGCTCTGCACCTGGGCGGCATGCGAGGCGCGCGCCTTGAAGCGCTCGATGAAGGCGATCTCCTTGGCCAGCATCGCCTGCTGGCGCTCGAACTGCGCCTGCTGCTGCCTGTCGGCAATCGCCCGCTGCTGCTGGTAGAATTCGTAGTTGCCGGAGTAAGCGGTCAGCGAACCGCCGTCGATCTCGACCACCTTGTTGACGATGCGGTTCATGAACTCGCGGTCGTGCGAGGTCATCAGCAGCGCGCCGTCATAGCCTTTCAGGAACTGCTCCAGCCAGATCAGGCTTTCGAGGTCGAGATGGTTGCTCGGTTCGTCGAGCAGCATGGCGTCGGGCCGCATCAACAGAATTCTGGCCAGCGCCACGCGCATCTTCCAGCCGCCGGACAGTTTGCCGACGTCGCCGTCCATCATCTCCTGGCTGAAGCCGAGCCCGTCGAGCACCTCGCGGGCGCGCCCGTCTAGCGCGTAGCCGTCGAGCTCCTCGAAGCGGTGCTGCGCCTCGCCGTAGCGGGCGATGATCTCGTCCATCTCGTCGGCGCGATCGGGATCACCCATGGCGGCTTCAAGCTCCCGCATCTCGGCCGCCACTTCGCTGACCGGCCCGGCGCCGTCCATCACTTCGGCGACGGCACTGCGGCCGGCCATATCGCCGACATCCTGGCTGAAATAACCGATGGTGACGCCGCGATCGACCGAGACCTGGCCTTCGTCAGGCTGCTCCTCACCGTTGATCATGCGAAACAGCGTCGTCTTGCCGGCGCCATTGGGGCCGACCAGCCCGACCTTCTCGCCTCTCTGCAACGCGGCGGAGGCTTCGATGAAGACGATCTGGCGACCGTTCTGCTTGCCGATGTTTTCGAGACGAATCATGGTTTTCCGGGAAATGCCTAAGGGAGTTCCCCGCGCCAATACGCGATAGGCCGCGCTCGCGAAAGCCCACAAGTCACGAAGGTGCCCGTGCCAAATTGTCTGAACCCGCCAGTTTCTTCCCGGTTGAATTAGACCCCGGTGGCACGGGGATGAGCCGGCGGATCAGCCATCGGTCAGGGCTTTTGTCGTCGCCAGTTTGACCCCGGCGGCGGCAAATGTGGCATTGTGCCGGGCGATGATCTCCGCGGCAGTCTCGCTGGCGGTGTCGAGCGTGCTGTGGGCGTCGGAAACCACGGTGACACCCAAGCCCGCTGCAAAGGCATCCTTCACCGTGGCCGCCACGCAAAAATCGGTCTGCGCGCCGATGAGAACGACCTCGCCGGCGCCCTGCCCGGCCACCCATTCTGCAAGCGCGGCATTGCTGAACGCGTCGCCGACACGCTTGGCGAAAGTCGGCTCGTCCTCGGCCTGGCCGAGCGCCGGCCACACCGGCCAGCCCGGCTGGCCCGGCGCCAGCGGATCGCCTGCCGGCCCGTCATGCCTGACGAAGGCGATCTTGCGCCCGCCGCGCCGTGCCCATTCGACCAGCGCGCGGGTGCGGGCGACCATGCCGTTGGCATCATGGATCGGCGGCTCGGCGACGCCGTCGAACATGCCGGTCTGGAGGTCGATCACGATGAGCGGTGCGGTGGCTGCGGGGCTGGTCCTTGACATGGTTTTTTATAGCACGAAGGCGGAGCTGATCAAGGATTAGGACCCATGATGACGCGCACGGCGACGGCAAGTGGCTGGACTTCGAGATATGTGGAAATCCGCCTGCGGCAGCGCTAGCATCGCCCGCTACTGGCAATGGGGGTGACGCTATGAAGGAAGAACATACTGTATTCCTGATCGGCGGAGGCACGGGCGGTGACGAGCAAGCGGTGTTCACCTTGCGCTCATCCGAAACCGCCTGCCACCTCACCTGCAGCTACCGTGACAAGGTGATCGAGGCCGAGGAGGACGACTATTTCGAAGCCTTGTTCCAGATCCGCCAGCAACTCGAAGTCGATGGCCTGCTGCCCTTTTGTTATGGCGCAAGCGGGAATGTTTATCCCGAAGGAGCGACGATCGAGATGAGCCGCGGATTGATCGCCTGCAAGGTGAAAATGGGGCAGCTTCCGCAAAAGACTGATTTGGTCAACATATTTGCCGACGGCTACGACGTGATGCCGGTCTTCGTCCACCTACAACAGGAGTTTTGGGATGAATGGCTGGCTTCGTTGCCTTCATAAGAGGAAACTTCCGCAACGGACCGATGCAAATATTTGCTTCAGGCGAGCTAGCCTTTGAGGACTCGAAGATGACCATTCCAGAACCCAACTGGCCTTTCGCCGACCCTCCGAACGTTGCGGTCATTACAACTCGCAAGATTATCGGGGGGCACCACGACATAGACTATGTCACGCATGACGAGGACGACGGGCAATGGCAGTTCCTTAACCTAAATGCCGGCGCCGACATTGCTGATGCTGTCCTGGTCGGCTTGGCGAAGATGATCGACATCGACGGCTCGCTTCGTGAGCTTAGTGACCTGCCGCTTGGCTGGTGTGCATGGCGACACAAGGATGGACCTTGGCAAAGGGCAGAGACGGAGGAGGAAACAGCGCTGTTGTGACAGCCGAGCAGAGGCCACTTGCCTCGTCATTCAGAGCGGCAGGAGCGAGGCGACGTCGCGAGACCTGGAATCTACACTGACGCGTTCCCGACAGCGTTGCGGCATGGATCCTCGGGTCAAGCCCTGGGTCAGGCCCGAGGATGACGAACGCGGGGAGATCGCAGCCTCTGCCCCTCACCCAATCCCACCCGTCACGGCATAACCTCCAGCGGTGCGCCCGTCCTCGAGCCGCACGATGGCAGTGACGATCGAACCGTAGGAGCCGCGCCAGACGCTATGGACCTTCTCATGCTCGTTAACCGGTACGACTGCCCGTCCGGTGAAGCGCGCGCCGCTCCGCTGCATGGCAACAGGCTCGCCGTTGACGTGGACGTTCACGCTCGTCTCGGCTCCGGCCTCGCCATGCACATCAAGCGTGATTGCTATCTCGTCCAGATCACCCGAATGGCGCGTTTCGGCGGCAAGTGTGACGGTCAGCGCTGCCGCGCCGGGCCTGATGCCGCTGAGCCGGGCAGCAAAGACGTCATCCGCAAGCTCCGGCGTGCGCGGCGGGCGGCTGCGGCGCTGGCCAAAACGCTCGAAGTCGCCGGCCAGCCGCAGCAGCCTCGTGTCGTCATAGGCCTTGCCGGCGAAGGTCAGCCCGACCGGCATGCCGATATCGGCCATCGTGCCCATCGGCACGGTAACGGTCGGAATGCCGAGATGGCGTGGCACTAGATTGCCGTTGGCGACCCAGGTGCCGTTGCGCCAGGCAAGGGCAGCGGAGGCCTCGTTGATATCAGCATCGGCCGGCCCGACATCGGCAACGGCAGGAAACACCACGGCGTCAAACCCTTGATCGTCGAGCCAGTCGTCGAAATCGAGTTTTCGCGTCGCCTCAAGACCCTTCAGGCCGGCCTCCAGCTCGGGAATGTCTTCGAATGGCGTGACGCCGCGCTTGCCCCGTTCGACATACTCCGCCAATTCGAAACTGTCGCCATAGCGGTCCGGCAGCGTGCCCGGCGGCTGCGGAAAGATTCTCGGACCATCCGCCGATGCGAGATCGGGAATGGTTGGGTCGGCATTTGCGCGCAAGAAATCGTCCCAGGCGAAGATGCACAAGTCCCAGATCTCGCGCTCGGCGAATCCCTGCGGCACCAGCTCGCGCTCGACCATGGTTTTTGCCGCTGGCCGGTCGCGCTCGTAATTCGAGACGACGGGAAAATCGACCTCGACTACGCTTGCGCAGAGCAGCCTGAGATCCGCCGCCGCTTGCTGCCACAGCTCAAGCACCGATGCACGGGTCTGGATCGGAACGTCAGTCTCCGTGTCGCGACCGATATACATGCGGGGCACGCCAAGCCGCATACCGTTGAGCGACCCTTCGAGCTTGAGCCCGGTATAGCGTGGCGGCCGCACGGCCGAGCTCCTCGGCAGCGCCACCCAGGGCTGTGCACGCCAGAAATCGCCTCTGGTTTCAGGATCATCGGCGACGATCACGTCGAGCAGTTCGAGCATATCGGGCACGCTGCGCGTATGCGGCACCACCACGTCCATGGTCGGCACCAGCGGCCAGTTGCCCCGCACCGAAATGACGCCGCGCGACGGCGTATAGGCGACCAGCGCATTGTTCGAGGCCGGTGCCCGGCCCGACGACCACGTCTCCTCGCCGAGCCCGAAGGCGGCGAAGCTCGCCGCCGTTGCGGTGCCCGAACCGTTGGACGAGCCCGAGGCGAAGGCCGCAGTCAGATAATCCGCATTGTACGGGCTTTCGGCGCGGCCATAGACGCCGCGCTGCATGCCGCCATTGGCCATCGGCGGCATGTTGGTCAGCCCGATCAGCACCGCGCCGCCTGCCCGCAGCCGCGCGATGGTGAAGGCGTCCTCGTTGGCGATGAGATGTTCGAAGGCCGGCGAGCCGGCCGCCACCGTCATGCCCTTCACCTTGTAGCTGTCCTTGGCGGTATAGGGGATGCCGTCCAGCGGCCCGAGGGTTGCGCCGCTCCTGCGGCGCTGGTCGGACGCGGCGGCGTCCTCGAACATCTTTGGATTCAGCACAGGAACGGCATTGAGGGTGATGCCATGCCGATCATAGTGAGCAATCCTGCGCAGGCAGGCGCCAACCAGTTCGACGCTGGTGACGGTGCCCGCCTCCAGCGCTTGCCTCAGCTCTGCGATCGACGCTTCGACGATGTGGAGATCAGTCATGCTGCGCCCAACGCTTAGTCTTCAGGCGGTATTGGCCTCAAAAACCGATGCCGTAAAGGGGTTTTGCAAAGGCGGCCGTGACGGCTCTCACCGCAACTCCGCCCAGACCGGCGCGTGATCGCTGGCGCCGGTTTCGCCACGCACGTCGCGGTCGATACCCGCCGCTGTCAGCCGGCGCGACAGCTTCTTGCTGAGCAATATATGGTCCAGGCGCAGGCCGGCATCGCGCGGCCAGCGGTTGCGGCGATAGTCCCAGAATGTGTAGAGCGTCTCCGTCGGGTGCTTCTTGCGCAGCGCATCAAGCCAGCCCTGGTCGAGCAGCCGCTGAAACGATGCCCGGCTTTCCGGCTGCACCAGCGCATTGTCGTCGTAGGAGCGCGTCGGGTAGATGTCGCGCGGCTCGGGCACGATGTTGTAGTCGCCGGCCAGCACCACGGGCAGGTCGGTGTCGAGCAACTGCGCCGCATGCGTCTCCAGCCTGTCGTGCCACGCCAGCTTGTACTGGAATTTCGGGCCGGGTTGCGGGTTGCCGTTCGGCGCGTAGAGGCAGGCGACGACGATGCCGTTGACCGCCGCCTCGATATAGCGCGCCTGCTGATCGCTGTCGTCGCCGGGCAGCGCCTCGCGGGTCAGAACGGGTTCTGAACCCCGCGCGAGTATCGCGACGCCGTTCCAGGTCGGCTGCCCGACCCAAACTGCCCCGTACCCCGCCGCCGCCAGCGCCGAGCGCGGAAACTGCGTCTGCCTGGCCTTCAACTCCTGCAGGCAGACGATGTCGGGCTTGGCGGCAGCCAGCCATGCGAGCAGGTTTGGCAGCCGGCTGTTGATGTTGTTGACGTTGAAGGTGGCGATCTTCATCGGGCTGGTCAGCGAGCGACGCGCCCGGTCCACGCTTTCACTGCTTCGGCCAGCGTCTTCAAATGATCGGCGGTGGAGAAGCCGGAGACGCTCTTGCGCGGCTTCAGATCGTGGTCGCCGTCCTCCAGCCAGAGGATTTCGATTGCGTCGGAAAGATCATAGGTCGCGACCTCGTCCCTGGTCCCGAACTCGTCGCGCGTGCCCTGGAAGATCAATGTCGGCGTCCTGAGATCGGCAAGGTGTTTTGTCCGAAGCTGCGTCGGTTTCCCCGGCGGATGGAAGGGATAGCCCAGACAAAGCAGCCCCGAAATCTCGCCCTTGGAAAACATCTCGTCGGCGACCATCGAGGCGACGCGGCCGCCCATCGACTTGCCGCCGATGATCAGCGAACCCTTCACGCCCTTGGCCCGGAGGTCGGCGATTGCCTTGATATATTCCGGGTTAACCGTCTCGGCGCGCGGCGGCGGCTTGCGATGGCCGTAGCGGCGGGCCGCCATGTAGTGGAATTCGAAGCGCGCAACGCGAAAGCCGGCTGCGGCGAGCGCTTTTGCCGTGGCGGTCATCGAGGGCGAATCCATCGGCGCCCCGGCGCCGTGGGCGAGTAGGATGGTGATTGGGGCGGTGTCGGGGCCATCGAATAAGAAGGTGGTCATGGGGTGGCCCGCAGATGAAGGCCGAGTTCCTTCGCAACCCCCCTCTGTCCTGCCGGACATCTCCCCCTCAAGGGGGGAGATTGGATGACGTCGGCGTTTTCGCCAACCACCAAAGCTGAAAGGCACGCGGGGCGCCGAAGCTGCCGATCTCCCCCCTTGCGGGGGAGATGTCCGGCAGGACAGAGGGGGGTGTTCAAGCGCGGCCATTGCGATCCTTTTATACGGAGGTCCCACCGCAAACCTGTAGCTGAAGATACTCAACCTGTGCGGCCAGCAATCCGGGCCAGCCAGTCGCATCAATGTCACCTATCCATTTGCAAGCAACCTCACGCCCATGAACTTGTTCCAGCAGGCAGAAGTATGCCGTGTCACGCCATGAGCCGCACAATTGCGAATTGCCGTCCATGACATCCAACGCCGACGCCCATATGAACCATCTCTTGATCCATTCGCCAACTCTGCCGTCGAGATCGGCGGTGCACTGGCCTATGAAGGCATCCAGATCACCTTCATTTGCCACCCAAAACGGGCCACGACCTCTGATAAAATTCCCGTCAATGGCATCGAAACCCACCCTGAGAAATGGATGGCTCCGTTGTCGAGAGCTTTTGGTCTTGAACTGCGCCGAACTCGGATCCTTGACCTCGTACCAGGCGTCAAAATCCTTCCATAGCTTGGCAAATTTCTTCCACTTGAAGACAGCTGCGATCGAGCAGTCGTATTCGCCATATCGGCGGTCCGTATAGCAATCAAGCTCGATACTGAAATCGGTGAGGTTACCGACAGACGTGACAGCAAGCTTGGCACTGTCTGGCTTCAACCATCTCGCACCAAGGCGCGTATGGAGCTCTTCGATAACTCGTGCTCGAATGGTCTTTGCGTCGACCACCATGTCTTAGTCTCACCCTGCCGATTTCTGCGCCATCTGCAAATCGACGAACTGTATCCCCTTGGCCGCCATGCGTGCCCATTCGGAATTGGCGTCGAGCTCGAGATAGCGCACCCAGCGGCGCCGCGCCTCGGCGAGATTGCCGGCGTCGAACTCGAGCCTCGCAAGGTTGAACACCGCATCGGCATAGTTCGGGTCGAGCGAAATCGCCTTCAGCAAATGGCGGCGCGCCGAGGCCTCGCGTCCCTGTTCGTTCATCAGCCCGGCCAGATTGAACCAGGCCTCGACGAAGCCCGAGTCAAGTTTTATCGCACGGGCATAGTCATGCGCCGCCTCGGCCGCGTGCCCGGCGGCGCGCAGGCAGTTGGCGCGGTTGAAGGCGGCGATGGCATCGCTCGGGTCAATGGCCAGGCAGCGCTGGTAGAGTGCGGCCGCCTGCTCGTGGTCTTCAGCCTCTTCCGCCGCCTCGGCATCGGCGAACAGCTCTTCCAGCGTGTCGTCATCCGGCGTTCCCAAATCGAACAGCAGCTGGCCGTCGAGTTCGCTCTGGCCGCCCTCGAGATAGATCGCGTCGGCCCGCCCGTGCTGCGAGCCGACATTGAGCGACTTGGCGGTGAGCGAGGCGACCGGGCCGGAGCGGTGCACCGAGCGCGCGATCGCTCCCCACGAAGCGCCGCCGGCGATCAGACCGGCATATTTGCGGGCGAGGATCAGATCGCGAAAGGAATAGGGTTCGCCATCATGCTCGAAGGCGTCGAACAGCGACAAAAGATCGAGATCGGCGGCGGCCAGCCGCGATTGGTCGATGAGCGATTGCCGGGATAGCGCCGAAGCCTCCGGTGCCTTCATAAGTCCGAGCAGGCGCAGGAACCCGTTCTCGCTGACCAGCTTGCGCCCGGCCTCGCGCTCCGCGGCAATGCGGCGCTCGATCTCGGCGTCGACGGCTTTGGCGAGCAACATGCGGCCCAACACGACATGCGTGGTGCGCCGGGTGACGCCGCGCCGCAACTGGCCGTGCTGGCGCTCTACCTCGCGCGCCGCCAGCCTGAGCGGAAAAGCCGCCAGCGCGCCGACGATGCCGAAGACCGTACCGGCAAGAGCCGTCACGCCTTGCTCTTGCCGACGGCTTTGAGAAGGTTGGCCTTGAGCGGGTTTTCCTTGGCCGCGCCGACGCCGGCCTTGGCGGATTTCGCCGCAGGCTTGGCTGCCTCATCGGCCTTGCTCTTCGACTTGGCCGGCGGCTTGGCCGATTGCGACAGGCTCGCCTTCAGCGCATCCATCAGATTGATGACATTGCCGCGCTCGGGGGCGGCCGCGATGATCGGCTTGTGGCCCTTCAGCTTCTCGCGGATCATCGTCATCAGCGCGATCTCGTAGCGGTCCTCGTAATTCTTCGGGTCGAAGGTGGTTTCCTTCTGCTTGATCAGCGCTTCAGCCAATTGCAGCATTTCCGGATCGGGGTTTCCGGCCGGGATATTGCCGAAATATTCAGCCGTGCCACGCACTTCGTTCGGATTCCTCAAGGTGCAGACGAACATGCCGTTCTCGCGTGCGCCGATCGTCACCACCCGCTCGCGGCTGGAGAGCACCAGGCGGGCGATCGCCAGCTTGCCGGATTTGCGCATCGCTTCGCGCAGCACCGCGAAGGTTTCTTCCGCCATTGCACCATCCGGTGCCAGGTAATAGGGCGCGTCCTGATAGATGACGTCGACCGAATGCTCGTCGACAAAGGCCTCGATGTTCATCGTATGGTTGGATTCGATGCGCACTGCGTCAAGATCGGCATCGTCGATGATGATGTACTGCTTATCCTCGTATTCATAGCCCTTGACCAGGTCCGAGCGCTCGACCAGCCCGAGTTCGGGATCGACCGGCTTCATGTTGATACGGTTGTGCGTCTTCTTGTGCAGCTGGTTGAAGCTGATGCGTTCGCTGGCGCTGGTCGCCGGATAGAGCCGGACTGGACAGCTGACCAGACTGAGCTTGAGGTAACCTTTCCAACTTGCCCTGGGCGCCATGAAATACTCCTACGCGGCCGTGTGCTGTCGAACTGTTCGCAGCGTTCTTCCGTCCGGAGGACGAATGAGGCTGCCGAAATCCTACATCGGCCCTCAGGATACCGGCAAATCCCTAGCGAAATGTTCTATCTCGGCTGAGGCGTCGGCGGAGGGCCTGGTGGCAAGAATAATTCAAATCTTAGGAAGCGTCGATGGAGTTGGGAAAAAGCATCCTATGCCGGCAGGACAGAGGGGATCGCGACGGCTGTCATCTCGCGCCGCTGCGTTTACCGCCCCGAAAACACAGGCAAGTCCCTGGCGAAATCTTCCATGTCGGCCCAGGGATCGCCTGACGTCGCCAGAAGGTCCGGCAGCGAAGAATAATTCAGATCCTGCGGAGCGTCGATGGATTCCAGGTCGGACCAGCTGACCGGCGTCGAGGCCGGCAAATTGGTGCGGGCGCGCAGCGAATAGGGTGCCGCCGAAGTGTGGCCGCGTGCGTTGCGGTGATAGTCGATGAAGATGCGCCGCTTGCGGTTTTCCTTGCCCATGGTGGTGGTAAAGGTGTCGGGCGCGGTGGCGGCGAGATGCGTCGAGATGGCGCTGGTCGCCTGGTGCAGCTTCTTCCAGTTCTGCTTTTGCGTCACCGGCACGGTGATGTGGATGCCGTTGCCGCCCGAAGTCTTGGCGAACGGCACCAGCCCCAGTGCCTCGAGTTCGCCACGGATATGCACCGCCGCTTCGACCACCTCGCGCCAGGCGATCCCCTCGCCCGGGTCGAGGTCGAAGACGATCAAATCGGGCTTGTCGAGCCGCGTGCGATGGGTGCCCCAGGTATGGAACTCGACGACGCCGAACTGCGCCAGCGCCAGATAGCCCTTGGCGTCTTCGACCGATAGATAGGATTTGGTCTCGCCTTCGGAATTTGTCGCATCGAAGGTCGCCACCGAGGAAGGCATGCCGGTGAAGGCGTGACGCTGGAAGAAACAGTCCTGCGGCTTGCCGGTCGGGCACCGCACCAGCGACACCGGGCGGCCGAGAATATGCGGCAGCATGAAATCGCCGACCAGCGCGTAATAGACGGCAATGTCGAGCTTGGTCGGGCCGGTCTTGCCGAACAGCCGCCGCGTCGGGTTGGTCACCCAGATTGTGGCGAGGTCGGCCTCGGCGATCAGCCGCTTGCGCTTGGCCGAAACCGGCGTCGACAGGCCGACGTCGCGCAGGCCGCGGAACACAGCATGGCGCAGCGCATTGTCGGTGGTCCGGTTGGCATAGTGGATGTGCGCCGAAAGCAGCGGCCGCACCCAGTTCATCTCGCGCATGATTTCGCGGGGAACCCCTTCGGGCGCGGATGCACCGGCCCCCAATGGCTCCAGCCGCGCCAGCAATTCGCCGGCTATCGCGGCATCGAAGCCGGTGCCGACCTTGCCGCGATAATGCAGCTCGCCGTCTTCGAATTCGCCGAGGCCGAGTGCGGCCAACCCCTCTGCCGCATCGGAGACGGTGTAGCCGGCGATGACAAAGTCGCCGGTCTGGAGCGCCTTGGTCTTGGTCCAGGTCTTGGTACGGCCGCTCTGGTAGACCGCCGTGGCGCGCTTGGAGACGACACCCTCGAGCCCCATCTCGGATGCCTGGTCATAAAGTGCCTGGCCGTCGCCTTCGACATGATCGCTGAGCTGGATGGCGGAGTTGGCGCTGAGACCGGACAGCAGTTGCGAAAGCAGCGCCTTGCGCCGGCGGAGCGGCGCTTGTCTTAGGTCCCAGCCGTCGAGATACAGAAGATCGAACGCGTAGAAATGGAGCTTGTTGCCGGCGCCCTCGGCCAGCGCGTCTTGCAAAAGGGCAAAGCGGCTGATGCCCTTGGCGTCGAGCGCGACGACCTCGCCATCGATGATCGCCTCGCGGCACGGCAGCCTGGCGAATGCAAGCGGCAGGTCGCCATAGCGCTTCGTCCAGTCGAGGCCGGCGCGGGTGATCAGCCTGACCTTCCGGTCGGAAACATGCGCCATGGTGCGGTAGCCGTCGAACTTGATCTCGTGCAGCCAGGCTTCGCGTGTTTTTTCCGCGGGGTGTTCACCTCCCGGCGGCTTCGGAACCTGCGTAGCCAGCTGCGGCTCGATCCGGGAAGGCGGCGGCGCCTTGACGGCGCCCGGCAAAGCGCCGGGTTTCAGCACCACCGGCCTGACAGGTTTGGCGGCAGGCTTCGGCGCTGCCACCAGCTCCTCGATGCGGCGTCCGGATTTGACGCTTTCCGGCCGGGCTTCCAATATGTCGAGCTTGGCGTCGGCGGCGAGATCACGCTCCTTGAACAGCAGCCAGTTCTTCTTTGCTTCATCCTCGCCGGGCTTCGGTTTCAGCCGCGTCAGCATCCAGCCGCCATTGAGCTTCTCACCGGCCAGCCGGAACTTGAAGGAGCCGGTGCGCAGGCTCTTCTCGACATCGTCCATCGGCGCCCAGACGCCGGTATCCCAGACGATCATCGGCCCGCCGCCATATTCGCCTTCGGGAATGACACCTTCGAAGTCGATATATTCGAGCGGATGGTCCTCGGTCTCGACCGCCAACCTTTTGTCGGCGGGGTTCAGCGACGGGCCGCGCGGCACCGCCCAACTCTTCAGCACGTCGCCGACCTGCAGGCGCAGATCGTAGTGATCGGCGGTGGCGTGATGCTTGTGGACGACGAAACGATTGCCTCCACTGGCAATTGGTCCGCCGGCGGGTTCGGGCGTCCTTGAGAACTCGCGCTTGGCGCGATAGGCCTTGAGTTTTGGTGGGGCGGTCATGGACTAGGCGCAACTGCTGGCGAAGATGCGGACCGCCACAGCTTCGTCATCCCAGGGCGGAGCGAACGCGAAGCGGAGCGGAGACCCTGGGATCCATGCCGTGACATTTGCCGTAAGGCAAAGCGGGGAAGAACTCAGGCCGGACACGGGTGATTTCGTCATCGGCGTTACGCGCCCGCCAGCAATTCTGCACCGCGGGAACACTCATAGATCGCGGCATGGATCCCAAGGTCTCCGCGACGTCGCTTCGCTCCTGCTCCGCCCTGGGATGACGAAGGATGGGAGGTCACGCCGCTCAATCGTCGGTGGCCGGTGTCAATTCGAGCTCGGCCGGCGACAGGCCCTGCTGCAGCTGGCTGAGCCGGAATTCGTCGACCCAATAGGCCTCGCCGTCGACCAGCACCCGCGCGCTGTAGCTGCCGGCCGAAAAACGCTGCGCGGTGATGTAGACCTTGTGGCGGTCGAGCGCCTCGCGCACCGCGGCGCGCTTGGATTTTTGGCTGGTAGCGGAACTGGCCATGCAATTTGCTCATACACGCAGAGCCGCAAGACAAGACGGCCGGCTCAAGGATGGCTGAGACGGGGTGTCGTGTCAATTTCGGCGAGCGAGCGTCCCACGACCGCCGGGGCATAGTGCCCGACGTCCATATATCAGGACGTGACACTTCCCCGGACTGGATGAAGCATCCCTCGAATGGATGAAGCTAAAAGCTCGAATTTATGCGTAGGCTCGTGGTGCACGTCTTCCAATTGGCGTCGCGGGATAGCAAGCCCCCGACCGAGGTCGCTTTTTTGACGAACGGAAAACGGACAGACATTGGCCTCAAAGCTGCGGTTCCACCTGCAAGCGGCGCCGAGTTGCTGAAATCCAGGGGCTGGTTTCGGGTCAACTGGCAAAAAATACTCTTGGCTAGTATGTTGATCGTCGGCGCGACAATTACGCTCTCGACTGCGGCTCAGATCAAGAAGCTGCGGCAGGCGGCGACCGCCGACCGCACGGAGCTGGCGCAGTTGCGAGCGCAGGTGAGCGACATCGCTCGGGCACCGTCACCGGATGCGGCCGCACTCGATCGCCAGCGGTCCGAGCTCGTGGCTCAGATCGAAAAGCTGCGGCAGGCGGCGACCGCCGACCGCGCGGAGCTGGCGCAGCTGCGGACGCAGGTGAGAGAAGCCGCCCGGGCACCGTCACCGGATGCGGTTACGCTCGATCGCCAGCGGGCAGAGCTCGTGGCCGAGATCGAAAAGCTGCGGCAGGACGCGACCGCCGACCGCGCGGAGCTGGCGCAGCTGCGGACGCAGGTGAGCGAAGCCGCCCGGGCGCCTCCGCCGGATGCGCTCGATCGCCAGCGGTCCGAGCTCGTGGCTCAGATCGAGAAATTGCGGCGGCAGGCGACGGACAATCATGCCGGCATGGATCGCCTTGAAAAGCAGATGGATCGCCTTGAAAAGCAGTTTGCTGAAGCATTTCAGCCTCAAGAGTCGTCTCAGCCTCAGTCTACCGCAACCATCGGCACATCGCCTGATATCGTTCTGCCCCCAGATACAACTCCACGAGTCATTCTGCGCTTTGCGCGTAACCGCGATTCCGCGCGGACACGAGCGGCGACCCTTGAGCGGAGTCTGCGAGCCCAGGGGCTCGACGTCGTAAAATCTGGCAATTCACCCACAAGCTCTCGGGCAAACGAAGTCATGTACTTTTATAATGAAGATCGACCAAGCGCAGAGCGTATAGCGGCTGGGCTTGTGGAAGCTACACTCATCCAGCGCGCATTTGCGGACGATGGTTCACTCCCCCGCCCCGGAACTATCGAAGTGGCAATCGGGCGGTAACTAGTAAGGTAGCGCAAAACAGGAGCCTGATATGAACCTCAGTTGCTTTGTTCGCCATCTCGCCTTTATTGTCCTGCTGGGAAGCACATCTGCTTTCGCGCAAACAGATCCGCCTTCGCCCGCGACGCCGGAAAGCGCGAAACCACAAAGTGGACCGGCCCCATTGGTCATCCATTTCGGCACCGGCAGCAGCACAATTCTTCCCAAGGACAGAGAAGTCCTCGATCAAGCGTCTCGCGCCTTCAACGAGGGCAAGCCGCAAGTCATGATCGTTGCTGGCAGTGCCGATCGTGCCGGAACACCAGCGCAGAACCTCTTGCTTTCTCAGCGCAGGGCGACAGCGGTGCTGAAAGCTTTGCTCGATCGCGGACTTCCGGTCGACCGGTTCCAGGTCCTGGCGAAAGGCGAAACAGAACTCGCGGTTCCGACCGAAGAGGGTATTGCCGAACCTGAAAACCGTCGTGTCGAGATCACCTGGCGCTAACGCCGTGTGCCGCTTCGTGACCGCGGCCAGTCTATTGCTCGCGTTAGCAGAGTCGGTGACGCCGGCTAGCGCCGAGGATCCGAGTGCTTTGTTTCGCGAGGCACTGCGACAAGACTTGATGGGCGGGCCGACAGGTGCTCGGCTCGCCTTCGACATGTACCGCCGTGCTGCAGAAGCGGGTCTGCCCGAAGCACAATTCAATGTTGCCATCATGCTTGACAGCGGCCGCGGCGTGTCCCCGGATATGGCGCAAGCCGCCACATGGTATGCGCGTGCGGCCTCTCATGGCATTCGAAGAGCGGCATATAATCTCGGCCAGCTTTACGAGGCAGGGCAAGGCGTTCCGCAAAACGTCGATCTCGCCCGTGCGTGGTTCAAAGCATCCGGTCTCCCGGCTGCTCGCGCGCGCCTGACTGCCATTCGCTCTGGTGGCGCAAAGGCCGCTACGCTTTCCGCTCCAATACTCATCGCGCCTACATATGGCGAGTTGATTGGCTCCAGCGCAAATAGTGTCGAGCTAGTGTGGACGGCACGCCAGCAACCAGCGGGAGTGCGCTTCTTCGTGGAGTTGCTAGCACTTGTGCCATCTGGTTCAAGTGAAATCTATTCCGGCTTTGTCGATATTTCGAGCCTGAACGTGGCTCTCTCAAGTCATAAGGGAGCCTTCGCATGGCGCGTGCTCGCCGTGGCACGAAGGGGTGGCCGCTACGCTGCCAGCGATTGGTCTTATATGCGCACTGCTGCCAACTGATGGTCTGATTTACGGCGGCCGACTTCGCCAGCCACGCCGTACCCGGCCAGTGTAGTCCTTCCGGCTGAATTACCTCCCGCTTCGCTCGCGCTTGGCGTCATAGCAATCGGGCGGATGAAGCGATGGCGCTTGGAGCGACAAGCCGAAAATCCGAGCGCATGGGGTCGCTGGATGATCCGCATTTCTTGAATCATTTTGTCAGCATGCGGCAGGCCGATGTTGCGCCAACTCAATCGTCGGTGGCCGGCGTCAATTCGAGCTCGTCCGGCGAAAGCCCTTGCTGCAGCTGGCCCAGCCGGAACTCGTCGACCCAATAGGCCTCGCCGTCGACCAGCACCCGCGCGCTGTAGCCGCCGGCCGAAAAACGCTGCGCGGTGATGTAGACCTTGTGGCGGTCGAGCGCCTTGCGCACCGCGGCGCGCTTGGATTTTTGGCTGGTAGCGGAACTGGCCATGACACGCCCATACACCGAACTGAGGCTGCTGACGCAGCTCTCTTCAAGATGGCGGAGACGGCGTGTTCTGTCAATTTAGGTGGCGATCGGGTAGTGGGTCAGTGCTTCCTACTTGGCGAGACGGGCTTGAAGCGCAGCTTTGTCAATCTTCTTCTCGAAGCTCGAAATCAATGTGTATGAATCTCGCTTTATCGCGTTTATCAAGGGGATCGATTTATCGCGATAGAGAGCGTTGGCTTCGTCGATCTTGCCGTCCGCAAGCAGGTCATGCACGTCATTTGCCACGGCGCGTAAAGTCTCGACATTAAGGTAGATATCTGAAAACCGTTTCAGTTCGTCCTCAGACACGCTTTTGTTTCGCTGTACTGCTTTCTTTGCGTAGATCAGTACCGGATTTAGTCGTTCCACGGTTTCGATAAGGTTAGTGTTTTCTAACCTCACTCCTCCACCGGTGCTGTCATAGCGCGACCAGTCGCCATAGGCTGCGAGCAGCGCAAGAGTTTCCAGATACATGACCGCCTCGCCGGCCCTTTCCAGTTTGTATGTTTGACTGATCACTTTCTGCTGCTGAGCAATGACCTGGATCGTGTCGTCGGGCGCCGTGGTTTGTGAACTGACTGGGCGTGCAAGTGTGAGAGTGAGCAGCAGGAGTGCGAGCGTTTGGGCAGTCCGTAGGGCGAATTGAGAGAATACGCGCATTTGCCACCTCCCAACGCTCAAACCATCATCCGTCAGTATGATATACCTTGCCAACCAACTGTCACGCGCAACTTACCCAGGGCCAATGGTAGGCGAGTACGCCACGCAAGCGGGCAGACGGCGTAACCGGGAATTATCTTGCGTCACAGATTTCAAACTGACCCACCACCGGCGATCGCATCAATCAAGGCCACGGGTGGTCCGAAGCTAGCTGCTTGTGGCCCTTCCGGCCCGGACCACCCGCCTCCTTGCGTCCTTCCCAAGACAGCGGACACTATAAGCGCATCGATGCGGCGCACTTTGACCTGGATCAAACGGCCGGTCAGCTATCGGCTGTGGAAACCCAACCGGCGCGCTATATGGAACCTGGCGGCTTGGATTGCGACACCGACCCCGGAGAACTTCAGATGACGTTGAGCACACGCAAACTCGGCAGCCAGGGGCTGCAAGTATCAGTGATCGGTCTCGGCTGCATGGGCATGAGCCAATCCTACGGCCCGGCCGACGAGGCGGAGTCGATCGCCACGCTGCACCGCGCCATCGAACTCGGCTGCACATTTTTCGACACGGCAGAGGTCTATGGGCCGTTCGCCAACGAGGAACTGCTCGGCCGAGCGCTGAAGGGCCGGCGCGATGAGGTGACGATCGCGACGAAGTTCGGCTTCCGCATCGAAAACGGCAAGCAGATCGGCACCGAGCGCGACAGCCGGCCCGAGCATATCCGCGAGGCTGTCGAAGGCTCGCTGAGCCGGCTCGCCACCGACCATGTCGACCTCCTCTATCAGCACCGCGTCGATCCGGCGGTGCCGATCGAGGAGGTGGCCGGCGCGGTCGGCAGGCTGATCGCCGAGGGCAAGGTCCGCTTCTTCGGCCTGTCGGAAGCCGGTGCCGCCACCATCCGCCGGGCACATGCGGCGCATCCGGTGTCGGCCGTGCAGAGCGAATATTCTCTGTGGGAGCGCAATCTGGAGCCGGAAATCATCCCGCTGCTGAAGGAGCTCGGCATCGGCCTGGTGCCGTTCTCGCCGCTCGGCCGCGGTTTCCTCACTGGCGACGTCAGGCGCGCCGAAGAGTATCCTGAGGGCGATTACCGGCGCGGCGACCCGCGCTACCAGGGCGCCAACTATGACGCCAACATGCAGGCGGCAGCCATGGTACTCGACATCGCCGCGGCCAAGCGCGTCAAGCCAGGCCAGATCGCGCTGGCCTGGCTGCTGCACAAGGGGAGCGACTTCGGCATCGACATCGTGCCGATCCCCGGCACCAAGCGCAGAAAATACCTGGAAGAGAACGTCGCCGCGGCTTCGCTCAAGCTCGACGCCGCCGAGATGGCGACGCTGGACGACGCGCTGGCGCCGGGCAAGGTCGCCGGGCCGCGCTACGGCGAGCGCACCATGGTGATGATCGATCGGTAGGCTGGCGAGAGACTTCCCTTCTCCCCTTGTGGGAGAAGGTCGGATGAGGGGTGCTCCAGCTTGGCACAAACTGCGCTTCGTCCAACACCCCCAACCGTCTTGGCGCTGCGCGCCAATCCACCTGGAGCCACTCGTTCTTGCGCAAAGCTCCGGCCTTGGCTAGCATCCGCCCGCCGGCGCCGAGCGGAGGAGAAACGTCGCGGTGGACCGGCTGGAGCGCCGTTGCGTCCCTTCAAAGCGAGTTGGGCGCTCAAAGGACACTCCATTTTTGAATCGACGCAAGGAACCTTCCGGAAAACTTATTCCGGTTTCGGGGTCGTGCGCTCATCTGGGAGGAGACTAAATTGATCAACAGACGTGAATTTCTGCTGTCGTCCGTGGCGATGGGCACATTGGCGCTTGCCGCTCCGCAACTGGCCTTCGCCCAGGACAAGCTGACCATCCTGGGTTCGGTGCCGAGCCTCGGCTTTCCGTTCTTCGTGCACATGCTGAACCAGATCAAGGCGGAAGCTGCGGCGCAAGGCGTCAACCTGATCGAGAGCGACGGCCAGAACTCGGCGCCCAAGCAGACCGCCGACATCGAGGCGGCGCTGGTGCAGAAGGTCAACGCCATCGTCATCTCGCCGCTTGACGTCAACGCGCTGGCCCCGGCCATCGAAGAAGCGGTGAAGGCCGGCGTTCCCGTCGTCACCATTGATCGCCGCGTTGAGGGCGTCGAGGGCATCCTCGCCCATGTCGGCGCCGATAACGTCAAGGGCGGCGAGGCCGAAGCGCAGGCTATGGTGGCGGCGTTCCCGAACGGCGCCAAGATCTTCCATTTGCAGGGCCAGCCCGGCGCCGGGCCGGCTATCGACCGTAACAAGGGCGTGCACAACGTCCTCGATCCCATGAAGGACAAGTACCAGATCATCTTCGAGCAGACCGCCAACTTCGACCGCGCCGAGGCGCTCTCCGTCACCGAGGCCGGCCTTGCCGCTAACGGCAAGCCCGACGCGATCATCTGCGCCAATGACGACATGGCGCTCGGCGCGGTTGAAGCCTGCGCGGCGCGCAACTTCACCGACGTCAAGATCTACGGCTTCGACGCGCTTCCCGAAGCACTGGTCGCCGTGCGCGACGGCAAGCTGGCCGGCACGGTCGAGCAGTTCCCCGGCGAGCAGTCGCGCACCGCGGTGCAGATCGCGGTCGCCTACGCCAAGGACAAGACCGAGCCGAAGGAAAAGCTGGTGCTTTTGACGCCGATCGTCATCGGCAAAGACAATCTCGACAAGGCTGAAAGGCTGGGCGAGACGAAGTAGGCTGCAATTGGCAAAAGCCGGTGGGACAGCGCCCCTCGCTGTCCCGCCGACTTGTATAAATCGGAACGATCGACCCCAATCGGGAGGACTGTTTGTCTCCAGCCGAAGCCCCAGCGCCTTCACCATCTCCCGCCCTGCTCACCGTCGAGGGCGTGACCAAGCACTTCGCCGGCGTCACCGCGCTGAGCGACGTTTCGCTCGAAGTCCACCCCGGCGAGATCCTCGGCCTGCTCGGCGAGAACGGTGCCGGCAAGTCGACGCTGCTCAAGATTCTCTCCGGCGTGATGCCGCCGACCAGCGGCCGCATCGTCTTCGACGGGATCGAATTCAGCCCGCACAACCCGCAGGACGCCAAACGGCTCGGCATCGTCACCATCTACCAGGAACTGAGCCTGATCCCGACGCTGACCGTGGCGGAAAACATCTTCATCGGCCGTGCGCCGCTCGGCCGGTTCGGGCTGGTCAGCTGGCGAAAGATGGTGGAAGACTCACGCGCGATCATCGCCCGCGTCGGCCTCGACCTCGACCCGGCGACGCCGGTTTCGGCATTGTCCGTGGCCGAGCAGCAGCTGGTCGAGATCGCCCGCGCGCTGTCGCTGAAGAGCCGTCTCATCATCATGGACGAGCCGACCTCGGCGCTGACCGAAACCGAAGTGCAGAAGCTGATGGCGATTATGGGCCGGCTGCGCAGGGATGGCGTCGCCATCATGTTCGTCACCCACAGGCTGGAGGAGGCATCGGCGATTTGCGACCGCATGACGGTGCTGCGCGACGGCAGGCTGGCCGGCCAGCTCGATCGTGAGGGCGGACCGATCAGGCTGCCGAAGATCATCGAGAAGATGGTTGGCCGCGCCGCGTCCGAGCTCTATGCGAGACCGACGCTGCGCGATGTCGCCGGCGACGTCCGGCTCTCGGTGCGCGGCCTGCGCACGGTGCGCGATCCGCAGGCGCCGCACGCCATCGTGCTTGAAGGCGTCGATCTCGACCTCAAGGCGGGCGAGATCCTCGGCGTCGCGGGGCTCGTCGGCTCCGGCCGCACCGAGCTCGCCCGCGCCATCTTCGGTGCCGACCGCATTGCCGCCGGCACAATCATGCTCGACGGCAAGCCGATCGCGCCGGCCTCACCCGCCGACGCCATCGAGCTCGGAATCGGTCTCGTGCCGGAAGACCGCAAGCACCAGGCGATCTTCGCCGCACTCGGCATCCTCACCAATTTTTCCGTCGCCGCGCTCGACCGCTACTCCAATGCCGCCGGTTTCATGGCCGAGCGGCGCGAGCGCGAGGCGCTGGCGAACTACAGGAAGACGCTGTCGATCCGCATGGCCTCGCCCGAGCAGGCGATCGAGGGATTGTCGGGAGGCAATCAGCAAAAAGTCATCCTTGCCCGCTGGCTGGCGCGCGACCCGAAGGTGCTGATCGTCGATGAACCGACGCGTGGTGTCGATGTCGGCGCCAAGGCGGAGGTGCACCAGATCCTGGTACAGCTCGCAGCGCGCGGCATCGCCATCATGATGATCTCTTCGGAACTGCCCGAAGTGCTTGCGGTGTCGGACAGGATCGTCACCATGCGGCGCGGTCGCATCACCGGCGAGATGCCCGGCATCGAGGCGACCGAGGAAAAACTGATGGAATTGATGGCGCTCGACCAGAAGCAGGAAGCAACGCTATGACCAGCGCGACCGAACGGAGCCAGCGCGGCGGCATCAATATTGCGCGCCTGTTGATGAGCTTCGGCCCGCTAATGTTCCTGGCGCTGCTGATCGTCGTCTTCACCGTGCTGAAGCCGAGCTTCATCGACCCTATCAACCTGTTCAACATCATGCGTCAGATCTCGATCACCGGGTTGATCGCGCTCGGCATGACCTTCGTCATCCTCACCGCCGGCATCGATCTGTCGGTCGGCTCGCTGCTCGCCTTCTGCGGCATGGTCGCGGCGGTGGTGGCCAAGGGCGGCACCGCCAACACGCTGTCCCTGTCGACAACGGGCACGCAAGGCTATGGCTGGTTCGCCGCTCTTCTCGCAGCCGTCATCGTTGGCGCCGTCGCCGGCAGCGTCCAGGGCTTTGCCATCACCAGGCTGAAGGTGCCGCCCTTCGTCGTCACGCTCGGCGGCCTCACCGTGTTTCGCGGCCTGACGCTGACGATCTCCAATGGCGGCCCGATCTCCGGCTTCGACGCCTCGATGCGCTGGTTCGGCACCGGGCTGATCGGTCCGGTTCCGGTGCCGGCGATCATCTTCGCGATTGCGGCCATCCTTTGCCACATCGTGCTGCGCTACACCCGCTACGGTCGCGCCGTCTATGCCGTCGGCGGCAATGCCGAGGCGGCGCGGCTCTCCGGTCTGCGGGTCGACCGCATCCTGATCTCGGTCTACATCATCGTCGGCTTCTTCGCCGGCCTCGCCGCCTTCGTTTTGTCGGCGCGGCTCAACTCCTCCGAAGCCGTCGCCGGCATCGGCTACGAGCTGACGGTGATCTCGGCGGTCGTCATCGGCGGCACCTCACTGTTCGGCGGCATCGGCAGCGTCGGCGGCACGGTGGTGGGTGCAGGGCTGATCGGCGTGCTGCAGAACGGGCTGCAGTTCAACAACGTCTCGTCCTACACGCAAAGCATCGTCATCGGCCTGATCCTCACCCTCGCCGTGGCCTTCGACCGCTGGCTGAAATCGCGGGTAAGGCGGTGACCCAAATAAGAACCATGACCGAACAGGACGTGCCGGCGGTGTCGCGGCTGCTGGGCCAATCCTGGCGCCACACCTATTCACCGATCCTGGGTGCCGAGACCACGGCACGGCTGTCGGATGAGAAGCACGCGCCGGAGCGGCTGGCGGCCGAGCTCGGGGACGACAACAAGATGTCGTTCGTCGCCGAACGGGCTGATGGCTCTATCGCCGGCTACGCCATGGCGGCCATGAATGACCAGGGCGAGGTCATGCTCGAGCGGCTTCATGTCGACAAAAGCGAGTTCGGTACCGGGCTGGCAGCCGATCTTTTGCACGCGGTTCTTGCCGCGCATGCGGGGATTCCCAGCCTCGCGCTGGAGGTGATCGAGGGCAACGACCGGGCAATCGCCTTTTATCGCAGGCACGGTTTCGAAGTGGTCGAGCGCAGGGCGGCCGCGCATGGTGTGGGCGGCCACCCCTCGCTGATTATGCGCCGGCTGCTGCCACGGGCTTAGCAAGCGAAAGCGGCTGAGCGCGTAATCTCCCCCTCGAGGGGAGATGGCCGGCAGGCCAGAGGGGGGTCGCCTCGCGTGAAGCGCCAACCTCCTCTTTCGTCCCACAGGGCGTTGCGCCAGGACATTCCGACCCCCTCTGTCGCCTTCGGCGACTTCTCCGACCGCTCACGCCAGGGCGTTGACACGCTGTGGGCGCGTTGTCCAGTTGGCAACCGTCGCGCCAGCAACGGTCTCGCCGGCAACCATCCTGGTCGTCTGCGGCGCAAGCAGGTCGTTGCGGCGGGCGAAGGCGACGAAGGTGGCGCGCGCCGTGTCGCCGTCGATCTCTCCTTCCATTGCCGCCCGGCAGGCCTTGGCGGCGATGTCATGCGCGGCCGTCCGGCTCGTTGCCGGCCACTCAGCCAAAAGCGCATAAGCCTCAGCCGCGCTTTCTATCTTTGTCGGCGTACCGTGGCCGGTGAGGATGGTAACCGGCTTGTCGAAGGAAGCACGATCCATGACACTCTCCTTTCCTGGCTTAATCGGATCCTTTCGGAGCTCAACTGCACGGGCGCTTCGATCCTCGAGGGCCGTCCCCAAGACGGCGTCGATCGGCGGATGCAATACGGACTGCGGCGTGCCCGGCCGCGGCAGCAACCGGTGCATCTTGACCAGCGCCTCGAGCCAGGCCGCCACGCCCAGCGGCGGATGTTCGCGCCCGTAGAGCCACGCCCTTGCCTTGGCTACCGGGTATCCCGCCTCTTCAGCGAAATCGGTTTCCGACCACCGCAACAGGCGCAGGCAATCGCGCATCCGCGCCGCGATCATTTGTGCTCCTCCTTGCCGGCCCCTAGGCGTTGAGCCGACAAAAACATCAGCGTGTAGGCCGCCTTGCGGCGATCCCAGCCGGCCGACTCGGCCATATCCAGCAAGCCATCGACCAAAGGCGCCAGCGCCGTCCTACAATCGGTTTCATAGTTGAAATCGTTCTTCGGGCGGGTCGGCGCCGCGATCTTCCCAAAACTGTCCGTCATATCCATGGCAACACCTGCTCAGCATCAGTCCCGGACCGGCAAAACCGTGCCCGCTTTTTGCCGGACACGGTCCATCTGCCGTTTCGAGGTCCCGCTTCGGAAGCCTGACCTTAGAAGTCCATGCCGCCACCGCCGGGCATGGCCGGTGCGGCAGCTTCCTTCTTCGGCTTCTCTGCCACCATCGCCTCGGTCGTCACCAGCAGGCCGGCGACGGAAGCGGCGCCCTGGAGAGCAGTGCGCACGACCTTGGCCGGGTCGATGACGCCTTGACTGTAGAGGTCGCCGAACTCGTTGGTCTGCGCGTTCCAGCCATAGCCGAAATCGGCCGTCTCGCGCAGTTTGCCGACAATGATTGAGCCTTCGGCACCGGCGTTCTCGGCGATCTGGCGGACCGGCGCTTCAATCGCGCGGCGCACGATCTCGACGCCGGTCTTCTGGTCCGGATTGTCGACCTCGATATTGTCGAGCGCCGTCGCCGCCCTGAGCAGCGCCACGCCGCCGCCGGGCAGGATGCCCTCCTCGACCGCCGCGCGTGTGGCGTGCATGGCGTCGTCGACGCGATCCTTGCGCTCTTTGACCTCGATCTCGGTCGAGCCGCCGACGCGGATGACGGCGACACCGCCGGCCAGCTTGGCCAGCCGCTCCTGCAGCTTCTCGCGGTCGTAGTCGGAGGTGGTTTCCTCGATCTGCGCCTTGATCTGGCTGATGCGCGCCTGGATTTCATCCTTGCGGCCGGCACCGTCGACGATGGTGGTGTTTTCCTTCTCGATCAGCACCTTCTTGGCGCGGCCGAGCATCTCCAATGTGACGTTCTCGAGTTTGATGCCGAGGTCTTCCGAGATCGCCGTGCCGCCGGTCAGGATGGCAATGTCTTCCAGCATCGCCTTGCGGCGGTCACCAAAGCCTGGCGCCTTGACGGCTGCAACCTTCAGGCCACCGCGCAGCTTGTTGACGACGAGCGTCGCCAGCGCCTCGCCTTCGACGTCCTCGGCGATGATCAGCAGCGGCTTGCCGGATTGCACGGCGGCTTCGAGCACGGGAAGCATGGCCTGCAGGTTGGAGAGCTTCTTCTCGTGGATCAGCACATAGGGTTCTTCGAGTTCGACGCGCATCTTGTCCTGGTTGGTGATGAAATAAGGCGAGAGGTAGCCACGGTCGAACTGCATGCCTTCGACCACTTCCAACTCGGTCTCGGCGGTCTTGGCTTCTTCGACAGTGATGACGCCCTCATTGCCAACCCTTTCCATCGCCTCGGCGAGGAAGCGGCCGATCTCGGCATCGCCATTGGCAGAGATGGCGCCGACCTGGGCGATTTCGTCGTTCCTGGTGACCTTGCGGGCATTGGATTTCAGGTCGGCGACGACGGCGTCGACCGCCTTGTCGATGCCGCGCTTCAGGTCCATCGGGTTCATGCCGGCAGCGACGGCCTTGGCCCCTTCCCTGACGATCGCCTGTGCAAGAATCGTCGCGGTCGTGGTGCCATCGCCGGCGGTGTCGCTGGTCTTCGAGGCGACCTCGCGCACCATCTGCGCGCCCATGTTCTCGAACTTGTCCTCAAGCTCGATTTCCTTGGCGACGGTAACGCCGTCCTTGGTGATGCGCGGGGCGCCGAATTGCTTGTCGAGGATGACGTTGCGGCCCTTGGGACCGAGCGTCACCTTCACCGCGTTGGCGAGGATATCGACGCCGCGTAACATCTTCTCGCGGGCTTCGGTATGGAATTTCACATCTTTGGCAGCCATTGGATAATCCCTTCAAAACAGTCAGCTTAGACTGACTAGGCCCGCTCAGGCGGCCTTCTGCATTTCGCCGGTGGCTTCGATCACGCCCAGCACGTCGCCTTCCTTCATGATGAGCAGGTCCTCGCCGTCGAGCTTGATCTCGGTGCCGGACCATTTGCCGAACAGGATGCGGTCGCCGACCTTGACGTCGAGCGGCTGCAGCTGGCCGCTGTCGTCGCGCGCGCCCGGACCGGCGGCGATCACCTCGCCCTCCTGCGGCTTTTCCTTGGCGGTGTCGGGAATGATGATGCCGCCCGCGGTCTTCTCGTCGACCTCGATGCGGCGGACCAGGATACGGTCATGCAATGGACGGAACGCCATGTCGTTCTCCTCATAGGACAAACAGGTTTTTTTGGACCTCCCTTCGCAGTCGACCGGCGATGGCGGCCGACGCGACGGTGCGCGACCCTTCATCAGGCATCGCGCACATACGAACTAGTCGCGCTTTTTTCAGCTTTCAAGAGGATCGCATAAAAATTTTAGCACTCGAAGCAAGAGAGTGCCAATGTTCTGTAATTGCTCGTACATTTGCCGTTGCTGGCACAATGATGCTTGAAATTTTCGGGCAATTTTCCACAAAATCGTGTTCGTTCCGGAGCCGCTCGCGGCGACTGGAACCTATGTTGAACCCGTTGCGTTTTGCAGACTGAGGTTCATTGGAAAGGAAAGACCCATGACCAGCAGGGACTTTCAGCTCCAGATGCAAGGGTTTGGCCTGACGACGGCAGAAATCCACTACCGTCTGCCCGACCATCGCAGCCTGCTGCAGCTCTACATCTGGCAGGAATACGATATCGCCCCGGATTTCCCGACGCTGAAGCATTTCCTCGATTTCTGGGAGCGCGAGATCGAAGGCCCGCTGCACTCGGTGCGTGTCGCCCATCAACACCTGATCCAGCCCTCCGAATGGCGGGCCGTAAACGGCATTATCACCGTCCACTGAAGAGCAAGCCGGTTATTCCTCGTCGTCCGGCCCTTGCAGCAGTTCGATCAGCGTCGCCACCCTGGCCGTCGGCAGCGGGCGGCCCTCGTTCACCAGCGCCTCGTCGGCGCCGATCCAGGCCAGGGCCTCGCGCAGCTCCTGGACCGTCCCGTCCGTCGCCGCGATGTCGGCAATGATGGCGTCGTCGACCGGGCCTAGCACAGAAATGATCTCGTCGCGTGTCATGGTCAGCTCCATCTGCGAGTGCCGGGAATGGAGCCCGGCAACAGAAGAATCTGGGTCTTGACCTGCGACAGACAATAACCGGCCGCGGAAGTCAGCGCTGGCGATTGAAGCCGGCCGGCGAAACAGCCAGTCTCCCCCTCAAGGGCCCGCAAGGGGAGATTGGCGGCTTGGTCGACAGCGCCGACAACAACAAAACCGGTAACGCGAAAGCCACCGGGTCTTGACTTGCGGCGGACAATAACCAGATCGAAGGCACCGGTCGCCGAAATGGGGCCGGCGGAACCAGGGAGCGCCAGCTCTTTGGCGCTCCTCGTATCTATATTGCTCGATGGAGGATGTAGCTATGAGAACCGCATTCGATTTTTCCCCGCTCTATCGGTCGAGCATCGGCTTCGATCGCGTCTTCAACCTGCTGGAAAATGCTCCGCAGGCCTTCGACGCCTGGCCGCCCTATGACATCGCGCGCAGCGGCGAGAACAATTACCGCGTCACCATCGCCGTAGCCGGGTTTTCCGAGGACGACCTCGAGATCACCCACGAGCCGAACCTCCCGATCGTCTCCGGCCGGTACCAGGATCCGGACAACGCGGAGTATCTGCATCGTGGCCTCGCCGCGCGGCCCTTTACCCGCCGTTTCGAGCTTGCCGATCACGTCAAGGTAGCAGGCGCCTCGCTCGACAACGGTCTGCTCAGCATCGATCTGGTACGTGAGGTGCCGGAGGAGATGAAGCCTCGGCGCATCGCCATCGCGACCGACGCCGCCGCGCCGAAGACCGGGCCGAAGGTCGCGCAGGTCGAAGAAACAAGCAGGCCGCCTGAACGCACCAGTCGAGAAAGGAGACTATGCAATGGCTATTCGTGATCTCATTCCCTGGGGCCGGGAGAACAATCAGGTCCCCAGCCTCTATCGCGACGGCGATCGCGATCCCTTCGTGACGCTGCATCGCGAAATGAACCGCCTGTTCGACGAGGCGTTCCGCGGCTTCGACACGCGGCTGCCGTCGCTCGGTGGCCTCTCCGCTGCCCGCGCCAGCTGGCCGAGCGTCGAAATCTCCGATGGCGAAAAGGAGATTCGCGTCACCGCCGAGATCCCCGGCATGGACGAGAAGGACATCGAGCTGCTGCTCGATGACGGCGTGCTGACGCTGCGCGGCGAGAAGCGTGAAGAGACCGAGGACAAGGACAGGCAGTTCTCCGAACGCTTCTACGGCCGTTTCGAGCGGCGTATCCCGCTCGGCTACGAAGTCGACGAAGACAAGGTGAACGCCGCGTTCCAGAAAGGCGTGCTAAGCGGGACCCAGCCGAAGACGGAGCGCGCTCAGGCTAAGGCCAAGCGCATCGCCATCGGCAAGACCTGACAGCTCGCAGGGCGACGCCCCCTTCTGTCCGCCGGTTGCGGCTGACAGAAGGGGGCAAATGTCGATGACCCGTTCTCCCGACGCTCCGGTTCCGCCAGATCAAGCGCAGCAGGCCCTGCAATGCCTGACCACCGAGCATTTCGTGCTGCAAAACGCCCGCGCGGCGACCATTCAGGAAGCCAACCAGCGAGCCGATCTGTTCCTGACCTCGGTCTCGAGCGCAACGATTGCCTTGTCCTTCGTCGCGCAGGTCACGGAGATGGGCAGGCCGTTCATCCTGTTCAGCCTGATCTTGCTGCCTTGCCTTTTCTTCATCGGCCTGGTCACCTTCGTGCGCGCTGTGCAGGTTGCCATCGAGGACATGGTGCATGCCCGCGGCATGGCCCGGATCCGCCACTATTTCGTCGAGCTGGCGCCGGCCGTGCAAAAATACCTTGTCAATTCCACGCATGACGGTCCCTCGGCGGTGCTGGTCGACAAGGGCCTCAGACCTTCGCCGCTGCAATATTTCATGACCACCGCGGGGATGGTAGGCACGATCAATGGCGCCATCGCCGGCGTCTTCACCGGCATCGTTGTAAAGTCCGCGTTTGGCGGGGGCATGACGCCCGGCGTGATTTGCGGGCTGCTGGTCTTCGCCATATGCATTCTCATCCTGCGGCGTTTCCATAGTCGCGCCTGGGCGGCGGCCGAACAAAGTTTGCTCACTGTGTTCCCGGGCGACAGTGGCGACAGCGGAAGCTAACGCCGACCCAACCGGATATCGAAAAGTGGTGGGCGCCGCCCTTGCGTCTTGTGCGCCAATTGACCATCCTCGCTGACGTTAGTTGCACCGCGGCCGGGGGGTTCCGCACATGCCGACACTTTATGCGCTGAAACCGGCCTTCCAGGCTAGGCTGCGGCCGCTTGCCGACAGCCTGGCCGGGGCCGGCATCACCGCCAACCAGATCACGCTGCTGGCCGCTGCCCTCTCGCTCGCCACCGGCCTGGTGGTGGCAGCCCTTGTCGGCCACCGTGCGATCTTCCTGCTGATGCCGCTCGTGCTGTTTATGCGAATGGCGCTGAATGCCATCGACGGAATGCTCGCAAGGGAACATGGCCAGGCCTCGAAGCTCGGCATGTATCTCAACGAGCTCTGCGATGTCGTCTCCGATCTCGCTTTGATCCTGGCCTTTGCCGTCATTTTTCCTGCCTGGGGCGTCGTCGCATTTGCTATCGCGGCGGTGATTGCGGAATTCGCCGGTGTGCTCGGCATCGCAGCCGGAACCGGGCGCAACTATGCCGGCCCGTTCGGCAAAAGTGACCGCGCGCTGGCGCTTGGCATTCTTGCCGTGCTCGTCGCCTGCGGCGTGTGGATCGAGGCGGCCGCGCCCTTTGTGTTTCCGGCCATGGCTACACTCTCGCTGGTGACCGCCATCAACCGGATACGCAGCGGCCTTAACGGGAGCGGCAGTTGAATTCCGGTCTCGCCAAGGGGCCGACCTCGCCAGGGGATGAAAACATGCTTCACCAACAGAAGATTGCCGCCGTGGCTCCGGCCAATGTCGAGCGGGTGGCGCAGGAGCGCAGCTTCAAGAGCCATGACGGCACCGAGATCTTTTACCGCTACTGGCCGGCGCTGTCGGAAAACCGCAAGGGCGCCATCCTGCTGTTCCATCGCGGCCACGAGCATGGCGGCCGCATGGCGCATCTCATCGACGAGCTCCAGATGCCCGACCACGCCTTCTATGCCTGGGACGCGCGCGGTAATGGCCGCTCCGCCGGCGAACGCGGCTATGCGCCGTCGTTTGCCGCGCTGGTGCGCGACATCGATTGCTTCGTGCGCGCGATCGGCAGTGACGGTTTTGGCCAGCGCGACATTGCGCTGATTGCGCAATCCTTCGGCGCCGTGCTTGCTGCCGCCTGGGTGCATGACTATGCGCCCGACATTCGCGCCCTGGTGCTGGCCTCGCCGGCCTTCTCGGTCAAGCTCTACGTCCCCTTCGCCAAGCAAGGCATTGCGTTCTGGCAGAAGATCAAGGGCCGCTTCTTCGTCAATTCCTACGTCAAGGCGAAATTCCTGACGCATGATCCTGAGCGCATCGCATCCTTCGACGCCGATCCGCTGATCACGCGGCCGATCGCCTCCAACATCCTGGTCGAGCTCTACGACCACGCCGCGCGCATCGTCGCCGACGCCCGCGCCATCACCGTGCCGACACAGGTTCTGGTCTCCGGCAGCGACTGGGTAGTGCGGCATGGACCGCAGCACGCGTTTTTCGTCAATCTGGCGAGCCCGGCCAAGGAGCGGCATGTGCTGCCCGGCTTCTTCCACGACACGCTGGGCGAGCGCGACCGCCACAAGGCACTCGACCTGATCAGGCCTTTCCTGGAAAAGCAATTCGCGGCGCCGGAAAAGCCGATCGACCTGACCGAGGCCGACCACGCCGGCTACACGCGCGACGAGGCCGACCGGCTGGCCTCGCCGCTGCCGCTGCTGTCGCCCAGGGGCCTCTATTGGGCAATGAGCCGCGCCTCGATCCGCATGGGCGCCTGGCTGTCGTCGGGCATGAATACCGGAATCGCCACCGGCTTCGATTCCGGCTCGACACTCGATTATGTCTACGAAAATGAGGCGCGGGGCATCAGCCCCGTCGGCCGCATGATCGACCGGACCTTTCTCGATGCCATCGGCTGGCGCGGCATCCGCCAGCGCAAGCTGCATCTCGAAGAGCTGATCGGCCGCGCTGCCGCCACGCTCAGGGCCGCCGGCCGACCGATCCATATCGTCGACATCGCCGCCGGTCATGGCCGCTATGTGCTCGACGCTGTGCAGAAATGCGCCGAGCCGCCGGCGAGCGTGCGGCTGCAGGATTTCTCCGAGCTCAATGTCTCGCTCGGCCGCAAGCTGATCGCCGAGCGCAAGCTGCCGGCGAGCGTCTCGTTCCATCAAGGTGACGCCTTCGACGCCACGATGCTGGCCGGGCTCGACCCGGCGCCGGATCTCGCCATCGTCTCGGGGCTCTACGAATTGTTTTCCGACAATGCCATGATCGCCCGCTCGCTCGGCGGACTGGCCATCGCCATGCAGCCGGGAAGCCTGCTCGTCTACACCAACCAGCCCTGGCATCCGCAGCTCGAGATGATCGCGCGCAGCCTGACCTCGCATCGCGGCGGCCAGGCCTGGGTGATGCGTCGGCGCACGCAGGCCGAGATGGACCAGCTGGTGACAGCCGCCGGTTTCGAGAAACTCGACCAGCGCATCGACCAGTGGGGTATCTTCACCGTTTCGGTCGCACGGCGCGTCTGAGCATGGACTTGCCTGCCTCTGCCTTGCCTCGCGATGCCCCTGCCCTTCCGGCGTTGCCGCGTGAGCCTTATGCCGGGATGGTCCTGCGCGCCGCCCTGTGGCTGGCATTTCTGGCGCCGTTCTTCTACGCGACCTACGGTTTCGCCAACTGGCTGGCGTCGCAGCGCGACGATGTCGGCAGCATCGTCTTCGGCTGGGAGCGCGGCATCCCATTCCTCGCCTGGACGATCGTGCCATACTGGTCGATAAACCTGTTCTACGGCGTGTCGCTGCTGTTGAACAATTCAAAGAGCGGCGTCGACCGCCTCGCCGGCCGCTATCTCACGGCGCAGATCGTCGCCGTCGCCTGCTTCATCCTGTTCCCGCTGACGGCGACCTTCGTGCGCCCCGCGACAAGCGGCCTGCCCGGTTTCATGTTCGCCGTACTCGGCGGCTTTGACAAACCCTTCAACCAGGCGCCGTCGCTGCACATCGCGCTGCTGGTCATCATCTGGGATCATTGGCGTCACAGATTGACCGGCATCGCCGGCGTCGCCTGGCATGTCTGGTGTTTCCTGATCGGCGCCTCGGTGCTGACGACGTGGCAGCACCATTTCATCGACATTCCGACCGGCGCGCTGCTCGGCCTTTTCGCCCTGTGGCTGTTTCCGCGCGACGGCGAGCTGCCGTTCGCCGGCTTCCGCCCGACTGCTGACCCGAAAGCGCGGCGGCTGGCACTGTTCTATGCGCTTGGCGCAACCCTTGCGCTGGCTGGCGCCGCTGCCGGCGCGTTGGTCTCGGCCCTGTGGCTCATCCTGTTGTGGCCGGCACTGGCGCTGGCCATTGTCGCTTTCACTTATGCCGGCGCCGGCGCCAGGGTGTTCCAGAAAACAACCGATGGCCGCGTGTCGCTGGCCAGCCATCTCCTGCTTTGGCCCTACCGGGTTGGCGCCAAGGTCAATGTGTGGGCGTGGACGCGAAAGCTTCCGGCGAAAATCATCATTGCCGACGGCGTTTGCCTCGGCCGCTTTCCGACCGCCGCCGAGGCCGACGCTTTCGGCACGGTGATCGACCTTGCCGGCGAATTGGAAAGACCGCGCGGCGCCTCGATCCGCTGGGTGAGCGTGGCCATGGTCGATCTATTGCCGCCATCGCCGGAGGCGCGTGCGCAAGCGGTGGCGGCGATCGAGACGGCGCGGGGCCAGGACACCGTGCTGGTCTGCTGCGCGCTTGGCTTCCAGCGCAGCGCCGCCGTTGTCGCCGACTGGCTGGTCGCCAGCGGCCGGGCCGACACGCCGGATCAGGCGCGAGGCAAGCTCGCCGCTGCGGGCCGGCCTGTGCATCTTGGCGTGGACGCGCCGGCATGACCGCCTATCGTGACAGCGCCGAAGCCTTCGCTGCCGGGCTGATGGTGCAGGTGGCATGGCCGCTGCTGCTGGTGGCTGCTGCCCTGCTGGCGGCGCCGGTCATCGGCCTGGCGGCCGCGCCGCAAACATCATCGCTGTCGGCAGCGGCCTGGCTGATCACCGCGGCGAGTGCCGTGGCCACGCTTATTCTCTCGGCCCTGCTTTTGTTCGATGCCCTGCTGTTCCGGCTGATGGCCAGCCACGCCAGCGAGGCAGGCGGCGGTGCCGCGATCGACGATGTGCTGGCGCGCATGCGGCTGAAACCCACGGCTGCCGGCGGCCGCTCGCTCGACCAGCGGATAGCGGGCACGCGCCGCCTGCTAGCCAAGCAGCGCATCGCGTTCGGCCTGTTCGCGGCCACCTCGGTCATCGCGGCATTCCTTTGAGCCCGTCCATGACAAAGCTTCGCCTTCGCGCCAACACTTGTACCCTGCTGCAGACCGTGACCTCGGTCGGCCTGTCGGCGCTGGCCTGGGCGGTCACCGGCGTGCGGCCGATCTGGAACGGCAGCCAGCCGTCGGACCGGCAGCGCATCTACTTCGCCAATCACGCCAGCCACGGCGATTTCATCCTGCTGTCGGCCTGCCTCAGCGAGAAGGAACGCGCCCGTACCCATGCGGTGGCGGCCGCCGATTATTGGGGCAAGACGCGGCTGCGCCGTTTCATTGCCGAGGACATGCTGTCTTCCGTGCTGATCCACAGGCAGTGGACGGATGAAACGCAGCACCCGATCTCGATCATGCTGTCGGTGCTCGACCAGGGCCATTCGCTGATCCTGTTTCCCGAAGGCACGCGCAACATGACCGACGAACCGCTGTTGCCGTTCCGCTCCGGCCTCTACAATCTGTCGATGGCGCGGCCCGATGTCGAACTCATCCCGTGCTGGATCGAGAACATGTCCCGGGTGCTGCCCAAGGGGCAATTCGTGCCGGTGCCGCTGCTTTGCCGCGTCGTCTTCGGCGCGCCGATCGCCATTCAACCGGGTGAGGAGCGCCGTGCCTTTCTCGACCGCGCCCGCGAAACGCTGCTAGCGCTGAACCCCCGGCCGCAACGAGACGATTGAGGACCAGGGTAAAATGCTCCCGATGATGCACGAAACCCTCATTCTGATCGTCGGCCTGCTTTGCGTATTGATCACCGCAAGCGTCGTCGCCGGCGTGTTGTCATGGCGCGCGCCGAAGCCGCTATCGCCGACGCTGGTCAACCTCACCCAGCGCATCAATGCCTGGTGGGTTATGGTGGTGGCGATCACTGTCGCCTTCTTCTTCGGCCGCACCGGCATGACCATCCTGTTCGCGCTGATTTCCTTCGCCGCCCTGCGCGAATTCGTGACGCTGACACACAGCCGCCGCAGCGACCACTGGGTGCTGCTCGGCATGTTCGGCATCGTCATCCCGTTCCAGTACTGGCTGGTGTGGACCGCCTGGTACGGTCTCTTCACCATCTTCATCCCGGTCTACTGCTTCCTGCTGATGCCGGCGATCACAGCACTGCACGGCGACACCGAACGCTTTCTCGAGCGGGTCTCGGCGCAGCAATGGGCCGTGATGATCTCGGTCTACTGCGTCAGCCACGTGCCGGCGCTGCTGACGCTCGAGGTGCCCGGTTTCGAAGGCCGCAACCTGTTGCTGATCGCCTTCCTGATCATCACCGTGCAAGGCAGCGACGTGCTGCAATACATCTTCGGAAAACTGTTCGGCCGCCATCTCCTGGCGCCGACGGTCTCGCCGTCGAAGACCTGGGAGGGACTGGTCGGCGGGCTGGCGGCGTCGAGCCTGCTCGGCGCGCTGCTGTCGTTCCTGACGCCGTTTTCGCCGCTGCAGGCAGCCGGCGTCGCTCTGGTCGCCTGCCTGATGGGATTTTTCGGCGGGCTGGTCGCCTCCGCCATCAAGCGCGATCAAGGCGTCAAGGACTGGGGTCACCTGATCGAAGGCCATGGCGGCATGATGGACCGTGCCGACAGCCTGGTCTTCGCCGCCCCGGTCTTCTTCCATACCGTGCGCTATTTCTGGACGGTGTGAAGGATACGCGCCGTTCGTCGCGGTTCCGTTCGGACGGTTCAGCGCGACCCTTGCGAAGACACCTGATCCGCTTCGTTATTACCGTTTTCGCGAAAACGGTAATAACAACACCACCTGCCGCCGTCCTTGGCCGCGCTCATTTTGCCGCGGCGAGCGGCTCTTTCTTGCGTGCAGGCGCCAGACGGCGCATGCGGCGTTTGGCGGCGATCTTCAGCGCCACCGGCGGATTGCTGGACAACGCGCCGAGCACCGCGCCGACCATGCCGTGTGCGACGAAATCGGCGTTGATCTCATTGGCCAATTTGGCGGCTGCTTCCTGGTTGTCGCTGTCGGGTTCCGACCACAACACGATACCCACCCGCAACCTTGGTTTGGCGCGTTTCAGCCGACGGACCAGGAACCGGCCGTGCTTGACGGAATCCCGGTTCAAAAATCCGACGACGACGGTATCGACGGCGTCGAGCTCAAGGCGGCGAATGCTCCCCGGTTCCATATCGGCGAAGCTCGCTCTCAACACCGTGGCGCCCTGGACTTCGAGCACCTGTGCCAGCATGGCGGCAGCGGCGTCGTCAAGTTCGCCGCGCCCTCCGGCGCACAGCACCGACATGCCCGTGCCATCCGGCAGTTCGGTGTCGTCCCCGCCCTGAACCTCTTTGTCCTCGCGTGAGCCGCTGTCCGCGGCCGCGGCCGTGTCGTCCTCTTCCGCCTCCTCCTGCGCGCTGTCGCCGAGGTTCGCCACCATCGTCAGCGCGCTGCCTGCGACCTGCTGTCTTTGCTCATCGCTCAGCACACCACGCACACGGTCCTGCTCCCCCAGCAGAAGTGCGGGAATCGCGACCTTGTCATAGAACTCGACCAGATATTCTTCCTCCAGCATCTCCTCGGCATGGTCGGTCGCTTCCTCGGGATCGCCGGCCAGTAGCCGCTGGTAAAGCCGGGCGTGCGGTTCAAGCACCGGTTCGTTGCCGAACAGAACGTCGAGGAATTCGAACTGCGGCACATGTCGACCGAGCACGACGAGGCAGACCGTGAGCGGCGTCGATAGAACCAGGCCCAATGGGCCCCAGAGCCAGGTCCAGAAGATCGCCGCAACGATGATGGCCAATGGCGACAGCCCGGTGCGCGAGCCGTAGAGCCAGGGTTCGATCACGTTGCCGGTGATCAGTTCCACGACCACGAAAAGCCCGGCGGTCCATAGCACGAGCGACCAGCCGGGCGCCACGGCCAGTGCCAGGAACAGAGGCAGCAGCGTCGCGATGACCGGGCCGATATAGGGAACGAAGCGCAGCGCCAGCGCCAGCAAACCCCACAGCAATGGATTGGGTATGCCCAGCAGCCAAAGTCCGATTGCAATCGGGACGGCATAGACGATGTTCACGACCAATTGCATGAGCAGATAGCGGCCGACGCGCTTGCCGGCATCCTGCAGCGCCTCGGTGGTTCGATGCAGATCGCCGTAGCCGACGAGGCGTATGAAGCGATCGCGCAGGTCCTCCCGCTCGAGCAGCATGAATATGACGACCACGATGATCAGCCCGGCCGATGCCAGCGGGCTCAGCAGCGGGCCGATCAGATTCTGGAGAACCTCAAGCGGTCGTTCGCGCGCGACGATTTCGACCGGGATCGGCTCCCGCGGAGGCTGATCGGCGGAGGGTTGTGCAGGTTCGGGTCTGTCAAGTTCCTGGCCGACGCGTTCGATCACCCGGCTCAATCTGGAAATGATGCCGCCGCCGACGCCGGTTTCCTTGAGCGACCGGACCTTGGTCAGGATATTCGCCTGGTAAAGCGGAATGTTCTGCGCCAGTTCACTGACCTGCGTGGCGACGATGAAGGAGAACAGAGCCAGCACCGTGAATGCGCCGAGCACACTGGCGATCACGGCAGGAAGACGCGGAATGCCGGCTCGCTTGAGTGCCGACACCATGGGCACGAGCGCAAAGGTAAGCAGCAGCGCGATTGCGATCGGCAGAAAGACCTCGCGCCCGAAATAGAGCGCCGCGACGGCCGTCACGACCGACGCTACGCTGGGCAACGATGTGCGCGGAAGCGCCCTGGCCGCGGAAACAATGCCCGCCCGCCGGGGCTCCGACAGGTGCGCGTCGTTTCGACGATTTGCCGCCACTTGATACCTCCGCCCCGCCGTCGCCATGATCGGGCATATTGAGCCGGCGTGCAACTTCGCAGCGTCTCACCCAGCTGGACGCCGATTACCCTGGTCGGCAGCGCGGCAAAATTCAGTCATGGTAGAATTTTTTGCATTAATGACGTCACGGGCAATCCTGTTCCATGTCTGCGCCAGAACGTGGAACTTTTGGGTCAAAACACCGTTCCTTCGTAGATCGCTGATGGACAACCTCAAAGCAGCAGCTCAGGAGGAATGATCATGAACATCAAGACGCTTTGCATGGGCGCGATGGCGCTTTCGATGATGACCGGCGCAGCGCTTGCCGGCGCTGCCACTGGCACCTCGGCGCTCGACGATCCGCAGAAAATGTCGCCCTTCTTCACCGATGCCGGCATGAAGACCATGAAGTCGCAGGCCGAATTCAAGACCGCATGGATGGCCATGTCCAAAGAGGACCAGGCGATGATGATGAAGGAATGCGGCGACGAGGCCATTGCCAAGGAGCATGACGATTTCTGCAAGATGACCAAGCAACTCGGCGGTGCCAACTAGGCACGTCGGTTCAGCACAATCGCAGTGGCGGGCAGAGATGCCCGCCATCTTCGTTTTGGGACCTTCGGTTCAGTCGGGCGCAAGCGTCAATCGCACTATTCGGCGTCAGCCGATCCTGACGACGAAGTGCTTGGTCACCGGCTCGATGATCTTCCACGTCCCCTTGAAATCGGCTTCCACCACGAAAGCATCGCCGGGGCCGACTTCGACAGGCGCGCCGCCATCGGGCGTGATGACGATGCGGCCCGATATCATGTGGACGAACTCATAGTCGCTATAGGTCGCGTGATAGGTGCCGGGGGTGGCCTGCCAGGTGCCCGACATGACCTTGCCGTCCTCGGTAATATGCTGGACGGCGGTCTTCATGGTCGGGTGGGCTTCGACCACGATCCACCCCGCGAGATCGCCGGCCTCGGCGTTTTCGACGGCGCCGAATTTGAGGATGGTCTTGTCTGTCATGGTCGGCTCCGTCTTGAATTGTGCCGGGATGGCTGCCGGTCCATAGCTGATGCACCTGGCCTCGGCAACGCGGGTGCCCGATCGCATTTGGTATTGGCGGACGGCCCGCTTGAGCCAGCAGGCTTGACCTTGTCGCCGACCGTGGGATAGGCCGGGACTGGCCCGACCACCTCCCCACCGAGGCCCTACGAAAGACTGACATGACGGACGCGATCGTAAGAGACAGCAATGGCACCGAGCTGCACGAGGGCGACTCCGTAACCCTGATCAAGGATCTCAAGGTCAAAGGCACGTCGGAGACGATCAAGCGCGGCACGCTGGTGAAGAACATTCGCCTCACCGGCAATCCCGGCGAGATCGAATGCAGCACCAGGCAGGTGAAGGGCCTAGTGCTGAAGACCGAGTTTTTGAAAAAGGCTTGATTGCCTCGGCACCCTTTGTTTTGCCCTCATATGAAACGCTCTCGTGAGTGAATCGCCCTTGTGAGGAGATGGAGGAGCCGTCGCCCTCCCCCTATGTTGCACCGCGTTAGATTTGTTGCATTGCAATATCGGGGTATCGGGTCGAGCTTCTGCGAGGTGGGCATTCCTTGCACGAGGTGACTGTGTCGGCATCATTTCGGCCTGACATCGAAGGGCTGCGCGCGCTGGCGGTGGCGGGTGTCATCGCCTTCCATTTTGGTCTCTCCGGTCTGCCCGGCGGCTTTGCCGGCGTCGACATCTTTTTCGTCATCTCCGGCTATCTGATCACCCGGCACCTGGTTACGGAAATCACCGAGACCGGACGGCTGAACCTCTGGCGCTTCTACGCCCGGCGCGCCCGGCGCCTGTTGCCGGCGGCACTGTTCGTCATCCTCGCCACGCTGTTCGCGGGTTACTTCATCCTGTCGCCGGAGGAGCAGGCGCTCTATTCGAAAGGCGCCATGTTTGCCTCCGCCTACATGATCAACCTCTGGCTGATCCGCTGGTCGTTTGACTATTTCGCCGCCGATGCCACCAATAACCCGTTCATCCACTTCTGGTCGCTCTCGGTCGAGGAACAGTTCTACCTGGCATGGCCAGCGCTGCTTTTGTTGGCCGCATGGCTGCGTCCCCGCAGGCGCACGGCTATCGTCGTGATCGGCGTCGCCGGCGTGGCCTCCTTCGCCGCCTGCGCCTGGCTGACGGAAGTGTCGCAGCCCTGGGCCTTCTATTTCTCGCCGCTCAGGGCCTGGGAATTCGCCGCCGGCGGCCTCGCGACCATGGTGCCGGCAAAGATCTGGCGCGACCGCCCGCTGCTGGCCACACTGCAGGCATGCCTCGGCTTGGCGCTGATCGCCTGGGCCTATTTGATGTTGGACGAAGACTCCCCCTTCCCCGGGGTGAATGCGCTTGCGCCTGTCGCCGGCACCGTGCTGCTGCTGCTCAGCGGCAGCGGCCGCAACCTGCCGAGCGCCGTGCTGGCGCTGTCGCCCCTGCAATGGCTGGGCCGGCTTTCCTATTCGCTTTACCTCTGGCACTGGCCGGTCATCGTCTATGCCGCGATGGTGGTTCCCAACCTGTCCACGCTTGACCGCCTTGCCTGCGCGGCGCTGACGCTGGTTCTGTCGATGTTCACCTATCATTTCATCGAGAACCCGATCCGCCGCAACGGCTGGCTGATGGCCGGAGCGGCGCGGGCGCTGGTGCCCGCGGCTGCGCTGACCGGCGCCGGCGTGGTCGCGGCCTACGGCAACGCGCGCTTTGCCGAGCACAATCTCAGCCCAGAACAGCACATTATCGCCGACAGCGCCGCCCAGCTCTCTACCGTGCGCGCGAGCGACGGCGGCTGCGTGCTCGATTTCGAGACCGTCAAACCGAGGCCTTGCATGTTCGGCCAGAAGGATGCCCAGCGCTCGGTCGTGCTGTTCGGCGACTCGCATGCCGACCATTGGTCGACGCCGCTGATCAAGGCGGCCGAGAAGAACAATTTCCGGGTCGTCACCTTTCTCAAATCCTCCTGCCGGGCTTCGCGGGTGACGACCTGGAACTGGCGGCTGAAGCGCGACTACACCGAGTGCGACCAATGGCGCGAGCAGTCGGTCAAGGACATCATCGCGCTCCATCCGCAACTGGTGGTGATCTCGGAATTCTCGATCGGCAATGTGATGAAGGAATCGCCCGAGGAGTTGAAGCACGCCAATTGGGAGGAGCAGTGGCGGACGGGTCTCACCTGGACGCTTCGAGCGTTCAGCCAGGCCGGCATCAAGGTCGCGGTCATCAGGGACGTGCCTTACAATGCAAGCTACGCCGACAAATGCGTGGCGCGGGCGCTGTGGCGGGGCCAGACGCCGGCGACATGCGACACGCCGAGGATCATGGCGGCAAACGACGACATCGCAACGATCGAGCGCGATATCGTGCGCTCGACACCGAACGCCAGCTATATCGACATGACCGATCGGTTTTGCGATCAGACCACCTGCCACGTCTTCATCGACGGCAAGCTTGCCTTCCGCGACCGCCACCACCTGGCGACGCCCTTCGCCGAGACGCTGGAGCCGGCGGTGGAGCGGGCGCTGTTTTCGGATGTGATGGCGGCGGCTGTGAAGTAACGGCGGCGGCAGCCTTTCCCACCGAAATCCTTCAGGCGGGATTTGGTGCCACCTTGACCGACGCGGGCTCCCTCGCCAAGCAACCATGCGGGGGGTCAGCTAAGGATAAGACCCGCGAGGAAAACGGTAAAGAGAAGCGACAGCGGAACTGCAAGAAGGCAGCACAGCTCCAGAGAATTGGCTCGCCAATAAGTCATTGGGCGCTTTTCCATGTTGGTCTCCTCCCTCAACGGCCAGACCGGGACGGCAGTTCCGCTTAAATGTGAGGTCGTCATTCGCGCCGCTCATATGCGATCGGCGCGAACCTCATTCCGCTTCCTAGTCATCCATCGTGCACGCGCCAGATGTGTCGCCCACGCCCGGAAAGCCCTCTCTGGCTCCTGCTCCGGGTCAATGTGCAGCACGATGCGGGCGACCTCACGCCAATCGGTCCCCTCCGCCGAAGCATCGAGCAGCCGGATATAAGTAAGCATACGATCCTCGTCATACCCGGTCGGCACCGAAGATGTCGGCGCCGCGTTCGCGATATGAAGGTTTGGCAGTGGCTTTAGCATTGCGACCTACCAGCAATGGCGCACCGTAGCAGCCTATGGAGACGCCAGCGCCCTTTGATCGGAGGATGCGGCGATCGAGATTCGCCTCGACAGTCGACAAATGCGGGCCTCAGGCGGGAGTTCACCGCCCAGGAGGGGTCACGCCTCGTTACATCGCGATCGGGTCGACGCAATCTTGAGGTATTTTAGTGGAACCTAATTTAATCGGCGCAATTATGCGTGCGTGAGAAAGGATGAAATCCAGACTGTCACTGAAAGCTGGCTATCGGGAGATCGGCTGGCCGATGATCCAGTGATTGCCGTCGATCTGGCCGAACGGATATTACAGGCAGCCGAAAACGACAGGATTGTCTGCATCGTCGTGGCAGCGGAGCATCCGGAAACCGAGCGCATCGAGAAAGCAGAGCCTCAGGAGACCAGAATTACGGCAGGTTTCGTCCGAGACTTTGAAGTGATGCTGCTTGTTCTTTATGCGGCCTACGCTCTCATTGTGCTGGGTGCGACGGCTTTCGTTTTGCTGGAATTGGGCCATATTCTGTAGGCAAACGTCGGCAACGCGACGGCGCCCGATTGTCGCTGCTTGACGGGATACATACGGCGCGGACCACAACCCGCATGAGGCTTGGAAGGAGGGGCCACGTTGCGCCGGCGGCCCCACCCTGGCGCACCGCCAGAGGCGTTTTCGCCCCGCTTGCGCTAATTTAGGGCTCTCGGTTCGTGGCATCTTGCAAATTTGTGGAACGAGGCTGCCCCTCAAGGGTTTTTCTATTAGAGGGACGTTAAGGAAGGAGGTAGCTATGAAGAAGCTCCTGCTTGCCTCGGTGATCGCCATCGCCTCGGCGGCTTCCGTGATTGGCCCGGCGAATGCCGGCGGCAGCGTCACGATCGGCATCGGCAACGGCTATGACGACGACTATTATTATCGCCACCATCGGTATTCCGATTACGACGATGAGTACGTTCCCCGTTACCGCTATGATGTCTACGACGAGGACTACAGGCCGCGCTACCGGTACCACCGGCGCTGCTACACCGAAGTCGTCAAGCACTGGCGTCATCACCACCGGGTTATCGAAAGAATCCGTGTCTGCCGTCGTTGACGGATCGATCCGGCCGGTAGTGCCGGCCGGATCGGCGGGGCTCCTCACCTCGGCTTGCGCATCAGCATCATGCCGTAATGCACAGCCAATATGTCGAGCCCGATCTTGAGTAGCTTCACCACCACGTCGCGCGGCTCGCCGGCCAGTTCGGCCAGGCTCTTGACCGTTGCGTCGGCACAGCAGACCTTTTGCACGATGCCGGCGATCTCCCAGTGGGCAAGCGCCTTGGTGGCCTGGGCATGGTCGCGGCCGGCGGACAGGATGTGTTCTGCGACGCCGCTGCCGGTGCGGCCGCCGTCGACGCGCTCGGCCCAGGCCATCGGCTTGGCGGTTGCCTCGGACGAGTTGCGGAAATCCTGGCGGTAGCGCATGCCTGCCTCGCGCTGCTGGCGCGACAACGAGGTGAGGCCGGTCAGCGGGTCGACATTGCGCACCCGCACGATGCCGCCGGTCGCGGTGTGGCCGTCATTGGAAACCTCATAGAGGCGCGCCGCCTCCTGCGTTCCTTTGGCCAGCCGCTTGCGGCCGAACCGGTCCTCCTTCAGCGCGAAATCATGGCCGATCTCCTTGCGGATGCGCACCTGCTCGGCCTCGCCCTTCGGCAATCGCGGCAGCCTGGCTTTGGCTTTTTGCGCGGTTTTGTTGCTCATCGGCTCGGTCCTCCTGGTTTTCTGTCGTCGGGCTCTGGCGAATTTCCGTCATCCAGCGGGGCTCAAATCGCTTCGGCCGGCAGCGTGCGTAGGAAGCGCGCCGCGTGATAGGCGCAGTAGCTTTTCGAAGGCTTTGTGCGCAGCCCGCAGCACAGCATGTCCAAACCGGGGCGACTGCCGGGGGCATCGTTTTCGGCATCCTCCTGCAGCGTCGTGTCGAGCGGCGCGCGGCAGCGGTCGAACAGGCAATCGATGAAGCGCATGGCGACGAAATGTGGCTGGCGGCCGCCGGCGGCGATCGGGCGCGGCGCCGGCATTTCGAGCGGCTCGCCATCGGACCCGGTGATCCGAGTCGAACCCGGCTGCCAGGCCGGCGGCGCCAGCCTGGCTGACAGCCTTGCCGGGCGGCAGTGATGCTCGGCCGGTACCGCCCCTGCTTGGCCGGCGGGATTCGGCGGCTCTGGCGCCGATTTTCCATGCCGGCCGCCACACCAGCCTTTGGATCTGGAAAGGCCGATGGCGCGCAGACGGGCGGTGCGGTGGACGATGCCGATGATGGCCGCGCGCGAGGCCGGGCGGCCGCGCAGCGCACTCAGCCGGGTGGCGATCTTCGCGGCCGACAGCCCGCTCATCAACCAGTTCTCGATTTGTTCCAATTCGGAGGCGGAATAGCGGGCGGCCATGATGTTTTATTCCCTGCAAGGGTGGTTGTGTGCGGCGCCGGCTTCGCCGGCTCTCAGGCTCGAAAGCCGATCAGCCTTCGCGTGGCCTGCTACGATCGAGCTTCATCTCGGCCGCCTGCCTAGTTGCGCCGGACACTGCCTTGCCGGTCCGCTTGTCTAAGGCGATGACCGTGCCGTCTACGGTGCGGATCCAGGAAACCTCGGCATCCGCGTTGCTGGTCGACGGGTAATTCGTGGCCGGAGCCGTGAGGGGAACGGCTCCGGCCGTTCCGGCCGCTTGCGCTGCCGGATCCGAGGCGCGAGCCTCGGGCATCGTCCCGGCCGGGGAGGAGGACAGCCGCCACGGAGGGGAAAGGTTTGGCACATGCATGGCCTTGGCGATCGGTTGCGCTACCGCCTCCAGGCGAGCGCTGCCGGCGCGCTGAAGGGCGGATTCGAGGACCGAAAGCTGGTGAAGCGACTTGTGCATGACCGTATAAGAGCATAACTCAAACAGTAATACAAGCGATTCTTGCATAGACGAAACCGAATCTTATGCCTCAGATGGAGCCATGGTGAAAACTGCACTGTCGGTCAAGGTCGGGGCGGCGATCCGCCGGGCGCGCAAGCAGCGCGGTCTGGTGATGCGCCACATTGCCGAGCACAACGACACCGATGTCGCTGCCGTCGGCAATTGGGAAACCGGGCGCAACCTGCCCAAGACCGAGAACCTTTTGAAGACCGCCGCCTTCCTGCGCGTCGACCCGGTGGCGCTCGGCAAGGGCGAGGTCGTCTTCCTCGAAGATTCCGGGCCGGTCGCCGATGCCGAGATCGTCACCGATCCCGGCCCCCTGCCCGCCGGGCCGATGGATATCCAGCTTCTCGGCACCGCCGTCGGCGGCGACGATGGCGACTTCACCTTCAACGGCCAGCCGGCCGGCTATGTCCAGCGGCCGCCTGGGATCCGGCATCTGCGCAACGTGTTTGCGCTGCACGTGCTGAGCGATTCGATGGTGCCGCGCTACGAGCCCGGCGAGATGATCTATTGCGGCGGCCGCGAGGCCGTGCCCGGCGACCATGTGGTGATCGAGACGCTGCCCGAGGAGAACGAGCACAACGGCAAGGCCTTCATCAAGAAGCTGGTCAAGCGCACCGCCGCCGAACTGATCGTCGAGCAATACAACCCGCCCAAGACGCTGACCTTCAACCGCTACGCGATCAAGAACGTCTTCCGCGTCATCCCGCTCAAGGAATTGCTGGGGTATTGACGCGGCGCTGGCGCGCGCCCTTCTCCCCTTGTGGGAGAAGGTGGATCGGCGCGCAGCGCCGAGCCGGATGAGGGGTGTTGGAAGAAATGAGGTGTTAAAAATATTCGAACGATTCTAAATCCTTACGTCTTCAACTCCGCGATCCGTCCAACACCCCTCATCCGACCGAGCTTCGCTCGGCCGCCTTCTCCCACAAGGAGAGAAGGAAGAACACCGCCCTCCCCTTCAAGCCCGCCTCGATTGCTCCGGCTCGCGGCCATTGAGCATCCGCGCCTCGGCCAGGGCCCGCTGCCGGTCGTCGATGAAGGCTGCCTGGATCGAAACGGCGGCGCCCGGCAGGCCGTCGGCCCGGCAGGCCTTGCAGATCAGGCGCCCCGAAAGTGCCGCCAGCGGCGTCTCCGGCCTCACCCCATGCCGCTTGAGCTCGGCCGGCTTCCACCACCTGTTGCGGCCGCAATCGATGCACTCGACGGCAATCGAGACAACATCGGCGATCGTCGCTTCCTTGCCTGCTAATGCCATAGCCATCCCCATCTTTGTTCCTGCTTTGTTCGCAACATTATCGGTTTTCGGAGCGGAGTCGAGTCGGTTCCGCTTACATTGACGTGAAAGTTTCACTTGTCATATTATTTGAGTTATGCTTATATCGATGTGCGAGCTGGAATCGGCGCGAGCAACAGAACTGCGGCCGCTCCGTCGGCCGGCAGCAAGGGAACGACGATGGACCCAGCCCAGTTCGCCCATGCCTGCGGCTATACTGGCGACAGCCCGGCCATGCTCGCCGCCTTCGCGGCCATCCGCCAGGACGGCATTCGCAAGGCGCGCCAGGGCCATCGCCGGCGCAAGGCGGCGATCGACCGGATGAAGCCGAGCCGCGCTTTGTTCCTGGTGGCGATCCGCCCGGCGCAGTCGGCCGAGGAAGCGATCGAGGACGCCGCCCGCTTCCTGTCGATATTCCGCAACATGCCGCGCTGGCGGCAGGAAAGGCGCGGCGCCGACCTCGCCCGGGCCAGGCAGCAGCGCCTCTTCGCCCGCTTCTTCCGCCGCTACGGCCACCGCCTTTGGGCGCTGGAGGCGGCGTAGCGTTGGCCGGGAACCAGCCACCTCGTTTTCACTGAAAGCTCGGCGGGACAGCGCCCCCTCTGTCCCGCCGAGCTTGCTTGCATCAGACGCTGGCGTTCGCTTGCGACTCAAGTGGGACATTGCGATCGCCGACACCGCGCCGTATGTCTCCACGTGATGAGCGAGATCGAATTCCGTCGCGCGCAAGCGCCCGACCTGCCGGCGATCGTTGCAATGCTTGCCGACGACATCCTCGGCGCGGGCCGGGAAGACCCGTCCACGCCGCTCGCGCCTTCCTATCTCGATGCCTTCAGGGCGATCGATGCCGACCCCGACCAGTTGTTGGCCGTGGCTGTCGAGGCCGGGCAAGTGATCGGCACCCTGCAACTCAGCTTCACTCCCGGCATTTCGAGGAAAGGCGCCTGGCGCGGGCAGATCGAAGGCGTTCGCGTCGCCCGGCAATGGCGCTCCCGCGGCATCGGCAAGCTGATGGTCGAATGGGCGGTTGAAACGTGCCGCTCGCGCGACTGCAGCTTCATTCAGCTCACCACGGACAAGGAACGACGGGAGGCGCACGCATTCTACGAGCGCCTCGGTTTCACCGCCAGCCATCTCGGCTACAAGATGGCGCTGTAGGTCAGCATTTCATCGCATGCAGCGCCAACTGCTCTTCTTCGCCGGCCCACTGATGGAGCATTGACAAGCCGGCCTTCCGCCCTGCTCCATCCGCTCCATGATTTACGACCGACGCTGGCTTGAAGCAGCCTTTCGCGCAAAGCCCCGGCAGAAGTTCCTGTTCTTCTGGGGCCATGAGCCGTCCAAGGACGGCCGCATAGCCGCATCGTGCTTCAGCCAGTGGTGGCATGCGCCCTTTATCGTCGATGGCCTGAGCTATCCGACTGCGGAACATTGGATGATGGCTGAGAAGGCACGTCTGTTCGGTGATGCTCAGGCGGCAACGCAAATCCTCAAGGCGGCGAGCCCCAAGCAGGCAAAGCAGCTTGGCCGGCAGGTGAGCGGCTTCGATGGGGCCAAATGGGATGCCGACAAATACCGCATCGTCGCCGAAGGGAGCTTTCAGAAATTCCGGCAGAACGCGGCGCTGCGCGAATATCTGCTGTCGACGCATGACAAGGTGCTGGTCGAGGCAAGCCCTGTCGACCGGGTGTGGGGCATCGGCCTTGCGGCGGATGACGAGAGGGTCGCGAACCCGCTGCTGTGGCGCGGCGAGAACCTGTTGGGATTCGCGCTGATGCAGGCCAGGGATCGGCTGCGCGGCTGAACAGACTGAGCGACGCGCATGCCGCGCGTCCGCCCGGCGTCTCGGTGGGCGGTAGCCTTTGCGCTGCTTGACAATCCGCCGGCAACGTTCTCTTTATGTTCCATTCAAAACTCTAGACAATGCGGCGTTTGAACCGCCGCGGGCGAACGGGCCGGATGGAAGCCAACATCCTCCACGCGGATCTGGATGCCTTCTATGCCTCGGTCGAACAATTGCTCGACCCGGCTCTGCGCGGCAAGCCGATCGCCGTCGGCGGCGGCGTTGTGCTGGCGGCCTCCTATGAAGCCAAGGCCTTCGGCGTACGCGGCGGCATGCCGGGGCGGCGTGCGCGGGAGCTCTGCCCCGGGCTGATTTTCGTCGGCGGCCATTTCAAGGACTATCAGCGGCTGGGCGATGCGGCCATCAAGGTGCTCGGCGATTTCACGCCTGTGGTCGAGCGGATTTCCATCGACGAGGCCTTTGCCGACGTCGCCGGCTGCACCCACCTGTTCGGCTCACCGGCCGAGATCGCCGGCAAGATCCGCCGCCGCGTGCGGGCCGAGCTCGGCCTGCCGATCTCGGTCGGCGTGGCGCGCACCAAGCATCTGGCCAAGATCGCCTCACAGGTCGCCAAGCCCGACGGGCTGGTGGTGGTCGATCCGCGCGACGAGCTGGAATTCCTCCACGATCTGCCGGTCGAGCTAATGTGGGGTGTCGGTCCGGTCACCAGGGAGCGGCTGGCCGGCATCGGCGTCAACACCATCGGCGAGCTGGCGAAGACCAACGGTGGGGCGCTGGAGCGCCTGCTCGGGCCGGCGGCCGGAGAAAAACTCAACGCGCTGGCGTGGAACCGCGATCCGCGCAAGCTCGAGACGCAGCGCCGGGCGCGCTCGGCCGGCGCGCAATCGGCGCTCGGCCGAAAACCCGCCGACGAGGAAGTCTTCGTGCCGGCGCTGCTGCATCTGGCCGACAGGGTCGCCACCAGATTGCGGGCGAAATCCCGGCCCGGCCGCACCGTGACGGTTCGCGTCCGCTTTGCCGATCTGCGCTCGGTGACGCGCTCGATCACGCTCAACCAGCCGATTTCGGCAACCGCCATGCTGGCCGAGATAGCCGAGGCGCTGGTGCGCAAGGTGCTGGCCGACCATCCGCACGAAAAAACCATCTCGCTGCTGGCGATCGCCGTCTCGCACCTGGAAAAGCAGCCGGGCCTGCAGCTGGAACTGCCGCTCGGGCTGGACGACGACCGCCGCCGCCCCGGCACCAGGAAGGGCGCGGCGCGCTGGACCGCCGACCGCGCCATCGACAAGATCCGCGACCGCTTCGGCTGGGAGGCGGTCGGCTATGCCTCGGTCGCGCTCGGACTGTCACGGTCGGTTCCCGACGCCTTTCGCGAACTGGCCGAAAAGGAATTGTGAGGCGGCTTGGCCGGACCGATGCGATGCACTTTGCAACAGAAGCGATCGGTCGTCGTTCCTGCAAAAACGCGACGTTCGAGGCGGCCCTGGTCGTCAGACCAAAAGCGTTGCGCTGCCCCAGGCGATCAGGGCGATGCCGGCCGCCCGGCCAACCCACCGGCCTGCAGGAAACACCTTTTCAACCATCACCAGAATAGCGAGCCCGGCAACCCACACCAGATTCATTATGCCACCCACGAACAACAACGCCATCAGCATCCAGCAGCATCCGACGCAAAACGCCCCGTGCAGTGCGCCCAAACGCAGCGCGCCAAGTGCGTGGGGACGCCACTGGCGGGAAAGGAACGCCGTCGGTGTCCGGCAATGCGACAGGCAGGCGTTCTTGAGCGGCGAGAACTGATACAGGCCCGCGGCGATCAGGACGATGCCTGAAAGCCAGCGGCTCTGCGAACTCATCATCGTCGCGGTAACGAACGCCTCGCGTTCGAGCAGCCAATGCAACCCGGCTGCCGCGACGGAGAACCCCAGCCAGACCAGGAGGTAGCCTGCCATAAATACGCCGGTGGGCGCGAGCTTGTCCTGGATCTGATCCTGTGCGAGCGCATGGCGATGTACGCGCGCATAGAGCAGGATGGTCGGCGCGGCGCTCGGGGACATCATGGCGACCATCATGACCCACCACATGGCGATCATCAGCGCCCAGATCGCGGCCCCCCAGAGCCGCGGTTCCGTCGCCATGGCCATCGCGCTCATGTCCATGCCGGGCATGTCGGAGGTCACGTCGGCAGTTTGCTGGTGGGGGAATAGCGCGAGCCTCGACATCTCCCACGCATTCATGCCGAGGCCTGCACCGGCGACGATATAAAGCCAGGTCAGCAGGCACAGCGCCACCACTCCCGCAATCGTGAGGACGCGGTCGCGTCTGAGCAGGCGTTCAAGTGGCGACGCGCCGTCCATGCGACGCGTCAGGCTCGCACCACCCCGTGATTGTTGAGATGCAGCCGCGCGAACTGGCCGTAACTGTCCTTCGTGTTCACCTGAACCGGCCCGCTGGTTGTGCTCGAGGCACTACCGATCTCGGCGACCGCATATTCGAAGCCGTTCGGCAACACGATCTGAGCGCGCGAGTCCGCGCCCGTCACCTTGTTGCGGATCGGTTCACCTACCGTTTCGATGTAGTCCTTAACGAAGATGCGGCCCCTGCGGCCGTCGATATCGAGGTCGAGATCGATCTTCGTGAAAACCGGATCTTTCATTTTCGTCACGGTTGAGGCGTAGACGGCGAACATCGTCGCGAACGGGTCGGTGTCCTGGCCGGTCATGATGCGCAGCAGCGCTTGACGCTGCCGGTCTGTTGCGTTCTCGTCGACGAAAGCGATGGCTTCGCCGTTGCCTTCGTGGATCGCGCCAGGCCATTTGAAGATCGCAGCGATCCGGAGGCCATCGAGACCGGTCTCGCCATGATGCCCCTCATCGATCTGGATGCCGGCAACGGCATGGCAATGGCCTTTGTCGGGCAGCGCATTGAATTGACAGTTGCAGCCATATTCGCAGGTGCAATTGACGAGTTCGCGTCCCTTGATTTCCCAAGATGTCATGCTGTCCTCCCTGATCTTGAAATATTAGACCATCATCATACACCTGCGCCGGCCGCACCGCCATCCTGTCGCGTCAAGAGACGGCAGGCCAACGCAGTTTCTCGCCGAAATTCGGTGAACATCCGCCCTGGAGATGGCGAGGCCGATATCGGAACGGCAGAAATTGGGTCGGAACGGGCCTTTCCGACCGCAACCCGCGAAGGTCCGGAAATGCCCCCAGAAGCGGGCGTTCGGCAGCGATCCGAGCAGCAACGATTTTGGCAGGACCGGAAATCGGCATGGAATGCTGCAATCATCATCATGTCCCGTCCAAGTTGTGGACAGTTCCTTCTCAAAGGCGCACTCTTAGCGTGCGAAACGCAAGCTAGCGTTTCGTGCAATGCTTCACATGCTTGACTTGCGTCGGTGATTGTCTGACCTATCCGGATACTTCCGGGTGGGCAGCCTCACATTGTGTCGTCTATCCGTGATCAGGCTGCGGCCTAAGGCACGTTGCGGCCCGTTCCGGATCAACTGGGAGGTAAACAACATGCCTGATTTTCAGCGCAGAGAACTTCTTGTTCAAGGAAGCGCGGCTCTTGCCGCAATTGCTGCTCTCTATACCTCGCGTCGGGCTTACGCCTTTCCAACACGGCCGAGCGAGGAAGTTATTCCGTGGCTGGATCAGCCGACCAAAAATCCCGATCCGGTGGGTATCCAGAAGCAGCTTGTCTGGGAGGATTTGGACAGCTGGATAACGCCAAACGACAAGTTCTTCAGCATCTCGCATTTCAACCGACCAACGATCGACGAGAAGACATGGTCGATGGAGATCGGAGGCTTGGTCAAGAAGCCCTTGGAGTTAACGCTCGCCGACATCAGGGCGCGACCGCGGCAGGAGGTCGTTTTCACAGTGGAATGCTCGGGCAACCACGGGTTTCCCTTTTTCACCGGCGGCATCGGCAATGCTCGCTGGGCAGGGACGCCGCTCGCCCCGATCCTCGAGGAAGCCGGTGTTCTGGAGAAGGGCATCGAGGTCGTCTTTTTCGGTACCGACACAGGCGAGGTCCCGATACGCGACGTCAAGATGCAGCAGAATTTCGCTCGTAGCATGTCGCTCGCCGACGCGATGAACCCCGACAATCTCCTCTGCTATGAAATGAATGGAGCCGCCTTGCCAGCGCCCAATGGCTTCCCGGTACGGCTCATTGCTCCAGGCTGGTACGGGATCGCCAACGTCAAGTGGCTAAAGCGCATCGAGGTTCGCGATACGCGGTTCATGAGCCTTCTGATGGCCCGTGACTATGTCACCATCCGGGAGGAGGACCACAACGGCGAGACCGTATGGGCCGAGACTTCAGTCGGGCGAGCGCTGATAAAGTCCGCGCCTGCGAAGGTTACCCGGAAAGACTCGGATTACCGCATCGTCGGGGCAGCCTGGGGGGCGCCGATCGACCGGGTCGAAGTGCAAATCGATCAGGGGCCTTGGGCACCAGCGACCATTGACCACAGTGAGGAGGCAGAACACGCCTGGAAGATTTGGTCCCTGGCTTGGGCAAATCCCTCTCCTGGAGAACACACGGTGACCTCGCGCGCGGTCAGCACCACGGGACAAATTCAACCGGCGATGGACGATCCCTTGATTGCCAAGAAACACACATACTGGGAAAGCAATGGCCAGGTGACGCGCCGCGTGCGTATCGGCTAGCGCATTTTGCAGCCAAATGGAATCATTTGGCGTCCGCATAAATGCGGCAAAACAGATAGTAGAGCGAGTTACCGGGTCCAAGAGAACCGGAACCGCTCTAAGAACTTGCTGCCATGTGGCAATTGCGTCTGGGTTACCCAGGAGGAGGCTGCCTGATCCGAAAGCTGGCGCCGCTCGCATGACGGGTGTGGGCCGTAGATCCTCTTCGCGACGATACCGCTCCCGAAATCGGAAGCGGAGCCCCTCAGCTTGGGGATCGAGGCGATGGCAGACTTGTCCGGTAGCGCAACCTTGGCTATGTCGCCTTCGCGCGTCATTTCCGCACCATTTCCAGCGCTCTCCTCACCTCTCCACGGCCCTGATTTCCGCATCGACCAGGCACCACGGTGCATAGCGGAAGTCGCGGATCTGGATGATTTCATCGCCCGCCCATTCAACCAGCACGAAGCCGCGCACGGTGCCGTCGGCCGCCTGCGGATCGCGGATGAGGATGGCCGGCCTGCCGTCGACGAAGCCGAGCGACAATGCCCAGTCGCTGATACGATCGTAATTGCCGAAATAGGTCGACGCCTGGGCCTTGCCGCGCAGGCGGACGCGGTTGACGACATCGAGCCGGACGTCCTCTGCGATCAGTGCCCTGACCGCGTCGAAGTCGCGCGCGTTGAACAGGTCGACATAGCGCCGCAGCCGGCGCTCGTCATCGGCGTCGAGCCTCGGCGCGAGCGCCTGCTCGGGCTGCAGCGCCAGCAGCTTGAGCTGCGCCCGCCCGCGATGCAGCGCGGCCTTGGTGGCGGCGAGCGTCGCGCCGGTCACTTCGCAGGTCTCGTGCAGGCTGAGGCCGAGCACGTCGACCAGGATCACGGCACTGCGCTGCGGCACCGAAAGCTGCATGAAGGAGCGCAGGCCGGTCTGGGCGGCGAGCCGGCTGTCGGCGCTGCCGGAGGGATCCTCGATGACGCTCATGTCGGCCTCGGTCATGCGCGACCTTTCCCGATTGCGCCGCCGCAGATGATCCTGCGCGGCATTGTGGGCGATGCGAAACAGCCATTGCTCCGGCCGTTCGACCATGGCGCCGCCGTCGATCGCCTGCAGCGCCTTGATCAGCACCTCCTGGACGATATCCTCGCCGTCGATCACCGAGCCGGCCATGCGCGCGCAGTAGCGATGCAGCCTTGGCCGCAACCCGACGAGCATCGCCTCCAAAGTCGCCCTGTTCATTTTCGGCGTAGCGTCCCATTTCTGCGCGAGCGGCATGGCAGGCGCTACCCGGCTTCCTGATCCGCCAGCATACGGTAATTGCCGATGACTTTGACAGGCGATCGCATTGCCGGGGTCGAACGGCGTTCGGCGTGGTTTTCCGCAAACGCCTTGAAGGCGGCAAGCCCGGTCAGCGCCGACGAATCGCCGTCCTGGCCGACGATGTGGACGAACGAGCCGTCGTCCAGCTCGAGCACGAGATAGCGCACCGTCGGCGGTGCCGCCTCGCCCAGTGCTTCGAACACTTTTTCGACCAGCGCGCGGTTATCTTCCAGGTCGGCTTGGTTCACACCGTATCGAATGAGTGCGTAGTTCATCGTCGTCTCCTGACTGGTTGGTATGAACGAAGGACGACCGGCTGCGCTGAAAAGATTCTCATTACCGAAGAATCTTTTCGGTTGCCCGCATCGTCATTCCCGCGTGGGCGGCTGCGCGGCAGCCATCAAGCAGGAGCGACGATCATGCATATCCAGTTTGCCGAGCTTCCGGTATTCGACCAGGACCGCGCCAAGGCGTTCTACACCAGGCATCTCGCCTGTCAGGTGCTGGCCGACCAGAAGATGGGCGATGGCGGCTGGCGCTGGATCGAGCTGGCATTTCCGCATGCCGTGACGAACCTGCATTTCATCAGACGCACCGACGACGCCCCCGGCGCGGAGCCCGTATTGGTGCTGGTCGACGAAAATGTCGGAGCAATGAGCGCGGCGTTGAAGGCGGGCGGCGTCGAAATCATCACCGAACCGCATGAGGCGCCGTGGCAGCCGGGGCGCACGGTGGCAGAGTTTCGCGACAGCGAAGGCAACCGCATGGTCCTCGCCAGCCGATAAGCCACCGGAGCTCTCTGTCCGGCGGGGCGTCCTACCTAAGTCCTACCTTCGGCCGGACCATCGGCCGTGCTTCCTTCGTGTTATTATTTCGTGACCTCTGCGCGCCGGAACCTTCCCTTGCATCGGGCGTTCGGGCGCTGTATTCGCGATGCCTCATATTTAGGCAGGCGGAGGAAATGCGAATAAGGGCGGGTGGCAAACAAACATGGGCCGGGGAGGAGCATCTTACCATGTCGAACCGTAAAATCGGAATGTCCCACAGTTTGGGGCTGCGCGTCGCTGACCTCAAATCCAGAATGCAAACTGCCCAGATTACCGAGCACGAAATCAAGACGTTTCAAAAGGTTGCCGCCATCATGGGCGGCGCCAAAGGCTCACTGCGCCTCGACGCGGACGATCTGATTGCCGCATCCTTCCTTGTCGATCCCTTGGAAGATCTCCCGCTCTCCAGTTGACGGCGTTGAACGCGGGTCGAAATCCTATCGAATTTGAACCTGCGATTGCCGCCAGCGGAGCATCCGCCAGCCCAAGCCGCATGCGAGGATGACGTTGGCCAGCGCCAGACCGGAAAGCGCGGCCAACGTCCCGTGCGGGCCGAAGCGCTCCAGCAGCAATGCGCCGGCCGAGGGTGCCGCCGCCTGGGCGATCAGGCTCGGCATGGCGAGGCGGCCCATCAGTCTCGCGTAGCCATTCGAGCCGAACAGCGCGAGCGGCAGCGTTCCCCGCGCGATGGATTCGAGGCCGATGCCCGCGCCGTAGAAGCCGAGCGCCAGCGGGATGACCGGCATGCCGGCCCAGAGCGCCGAAACGCCGATCGCCACAAACGTAACCGAGGCGAACTTGGTCAGGATCGGATGGTGGTGGCGCGCGATGGTCATCTCGATCGCGCGCGCCGCCACCTGGGACGGGCCGACCAGCGCGCCGAGCCCGACGGCCGCGGCCAGCGCCATGCCGCTGCCTTGCAGGATGGTGAGCAGATGCACCGACAGCGTCGAGGAGATCACCGCCGCAAGCGTAAGTGTGGCGGCCAACACGATCATGATCGACGGATCGGGATTGTTTTCGAGGATCGGCTTCGCCTGGTTCAATCCCGGTTTGACTGCCGGCTGCGGCGCCTCACGAGGCAGGATCACCAGATAGAGCGGAAGCGCAATCACCAGCTGAAAGACAGCGTAGGCCAGGCAGGTGCCGCGCCAGCCGACCTCCCCAAGAAGCCAGGCCGAAATCGGCCAGCAGATCGTGCTGGCAAAACCGCCGAACAGCGTCAGCGTGGTGATGGCGGAGCGCGCGCCATGGCCATAGTGACGACCAAGCGTCGCGAAAGCGGCATCGTAGAGCCCCGCCCCCATGCCCAGTCCGATGACCAGCCAGGCCGCGATATAGGCCGCAAGATTAGGGGCAAGAGCCAGCCCGATCTGGCCGAGCCCGATGCATGCGGCGCTGAACGCCAGAACGTTGCGGCCGCCATGCCGCTCGATCGACGACCCGACGCGCGGAGAGATCAATCCTGCCGTGAGCAAGCCGAGGGACAGGCCGCCGACAACCCATGCCAGCGGCCAGCCGGTATCGGAGGAGACCGCCGGCGCGATGACCGCTGGAAGATAGTAGGAAGATCCCCACGCCATGATCTGCGTCAGGCCAAGCGCGGTGATGATCGCGCCGCGGCTGCGCAGGATGGAGGGCGAAGGCGCCAGAAGGCTCATGCCGCGACGCTGCAGCCACAGCCGCCTTTGCCGGCCGCCTTCGCCTCGGCGTCGGCGACACAGCAGGCGCTCGAAGCCGCCGGCGCCGGACCGCCGCAGCAACCCTTGTCGGCAATGCCGATCCTCGGCACGGTGCAGACGCCGGTGTCCGGCAGCACGAGCTGGACATTGTCGGCCGCAACCATGTCGCCGGCGATCGCCGCGGCGACGGAGCGGACCTGCTCATAGCCGGTCAGCAGCAGGAAGGTCGGCGCACGGCCATAGCTCTTGATGCCGACCGTATAGAACCCATACTCGGGATGGCTGAGCTCGCGGTGGCCGTGCGGCGGCACGTCGCCGCAGGAATGTTCGTTGGGATCGATCAGCGGTCCCAGCGCCTTGGCGCTTTCCAGCCACGGATCGAGTTCGAGCCGAAGCTCGCGGGTCAGCGACAGATCGGGGCGCTGTCCGGTCGCGGCGATGATGCGGTCGACCGGGCCAATTCGCTGCAAGCCGTCCTTGGTCTGGCCTTCGACGACCAACCGGCCGTCGGCATCGCGGATCGAAACAGCCGCAAAGCCCGTCACCAGTCTGACGCCGCCGCTTTCCACCAGCTCCCGCACTTCGACGCCGAGTTCGCCGCGTGCCGGCAATTGGTCGGCATCGCCGCCGCCATAGATGCGCACCAGGTCGGTGCCGCGCGTTGTCCAGATGAAGACCGTGCCGGGCTCCATATCCGCCAGCCTGGCGAGATCCAGCAAGGCATTGGCGGCTGAATGGCCGGAGCCGGCGACCAGCGTCGTCTTGCCGGCATAAAGGCTGCGGTCGCGGCCGAGGATGTCGGGAATGCCGTAGGCGATGCGGTCGGCAAATTGCGCTTCGCCTACGGCACGAATTCCGCCGGCGCCGAGCGGGTTCGGCATTTGCCAGGTTCCCGACGCATCGATGACGGCGCGGGCGCTGTCGCGCCGCGTGCCACTGGCGGTTTCGACCACCAGCATGAACGGCCGGTTTTCGCGTTCCTTGCTCAGCACTTTGTCGGCGCCCCAGCGCGAAATGCCGACGACGCGGGCGCCGGTTTCGATCGACGGCGACAACTGCGGAAGCTTTGCCAGCGGCTCGAGATAGTCCGCGACGAGGTCGTTTGCGGTCGGGAATGCCTCGGGCTCCGGCATCCGCCAGCCATGCACCTCGAGCAGGTTTCTAGCCGCCTGATCGACGCAATAGCGCCAGGGCGTGAACACCCGGACATGGCCCCAATCCCTGAGGTTGGATGCAACCGCATTGCCGGCTTCGTAGACTTTGACAGGAATACCTTGCGCGATGAGGTGGACCGCTGCCGCCAGGCCGACCGGCCCGGCGCCGATCACCGCGACGGGGAGTTTTTCGATCATTTCCATACCTTCGATCCTTCCGGTAATTTCGAATTATACTGCCAAAAAAATCACGCCGGCGTCTTGGCCGTCGCTTCCGCCGATGCCGGCGCACAGGTGGCGTCGGCGCAGCATTCGTCTGCGAGGTATCCGATGAGCCCATTCATGGCGGGATAGTTGGCCCGGCAGATCAGCGTCGTCGCCTGGCGCTCCTGTGTCACCAGGCCGGTGTCGACCAGCCGCTTGAGGTGATGCGACAGCGTCGAGGCGGCGATGCCGAGCCTGTCCTGGATGCGCCCGACCGGCAGCCCCTCATCGCCCGCCCGCACCAGGGTGCGGTAGAGCTGCAACCGCGTCGGGTTGCCGAGGGCTTCAAGTTGCGCAGCTGCTTTTTCGAGTTTCATGGAAATAAGCTATTTCCAGAATCGCTGCACGTCAAGAGAATTTCGACAAAGATCGAAATAAGACGATATCTAGGCGACGCGCTTGCCGCTGGCGTCGATGACGACCTCGCCGTCCTCCTTGGTGAACGGGCCGATATCCGGATTGGGCAGGATATCGAGCACGGCTTCGGAGGGTCGGGCGAGCATGGTGCTGAGCGGCGTCACCACGATCGGCCGGTTGATCAGGATCGGATGCGCCAGCATGAAATCGAGGATCTCGTCGTCGCTCCACTTGGGGTCGCCCAGGCCGAGTTCGCCATAGGGCGTGCCCTTCTCGCGCAGCAATTGGCGCGGCGTCATGCCCATCGCCGCGATCAGCTCGACGAGTTTTTGCCGCGATGGCGGGTTCTTCAGATATTCGATCACCTCCGGCTCCTCGCCGGACTGCCTGATGATGGCCAGCGTGTTGCGCGAGGTGCCGCAATCGGGGTTGTGGTAGATGGTGATGGTCATTGCGCGGCTTTCATCTGTCCGACTGGTTTCGGTCGGGCGAGCAGCCACCCTGCCAATGCCATGGCGAGCAATGCGCCCAAAAGCTCGGCGGCGATGAAGCCCGGCAGGTCGGCGGGGCGGATCCCGGCAAAAGTGTTGGAGAACGCACGGGCGATGGCGACGGCCGGATTGGCGAAGGATGTCGATGCGGTGAACCAATAGGCGGCGGTAATATAGAGCCCGACCAGCCAAGGGATCGAATCCGGACGGGAGCGTAGGCCGGCAAGGATGGTGAAGACCAGCCCGAAGGCGGCGACCAGTTCCGCAATCCATTGCCCGCTTCCGGTCCGCACCGTCGCCGACACTTGCAGGATCGGCAATTCGAACATTGCATGCGCGAGCAACGTTCCAGCGATGCCGCCGGCAATCTGGGCGGCGACGTAAGCAAGCGCTGCGGTCGTTTCGATTTCACGTCGAAGCGCGAATACCAGCGTCACCGCCGGGTTGAAATGCGCTCCGGAGATCGGCCCGAATATGGTGATCAGCACGATCAGGATCGCCCCGGTCGGCAAGGTGTTGCCGAGCAGGGAGACGGCGACGTCATCGGTCAGCCGGTCGGCCATGATGCCGGAACCGACAACGGTGGCGACCAGCAGAGCCGTGCCGAGGGCTTCGGCAACAAGGCGGCGGGAAAGATTGGCGATGCCGGAGCTCATCTCGCTAGCAGTTGCAGGTCACGGCCTGGATCACAGGCTGGCAAAGTTCCGGTGCGCCATTGCAGCAATCCTCCATGAGGTAGGCGAGCAGATCGCGAAAGCCGGTCATATCGGCAAAGTAGCGCACGCTGCGGCCCTCCCGTTCGGTCCGTACCAGGCCGGCATGCGAGAGGATCTTGAGATGAGCCGATACCGTATTGGGAAACGCGGCGAGCCGCGAGGCGATCTCGCCCGCCGGCACACCGTCGGCTCCGGCCCGCACCAAAAGGCGAAAAACGTCCAGCCGGGTTTCCTGGCCGAGCGCGGCAAGCGCCGAAAGGGCGAGTGTCTTATCCATACTTCCAAGATTCCAGAAATGACGAAGATAGTCAACGCGCATGGTGTCGGTGACGCAATGCAATCGCTTTAGATTTGAGTTCGCCTCTTACTCCGGGCGTTTGCGCTGCCCTCACCTGCCTGGCGACATAATCAGCCAGGCACCGTGGCGGCAACGGCATCAGCGCGGCCAAGACTGGCCGCGGCTTTCCTGACCCGCTGCAGATGCGCCTGACGCTCGGCCGCCGAGACGCTGTCCATCCGGTAGAGCGCCACGAATTTGGTCCGGCACAGCGGATGGCAGACGGAGCGGAAGCCGCGCAGCAGGGTTCGCCTGCCCGGGTGTCCCATGATCCACGACATCAGCGGCGTGGCGCCGCATGTGGTCATCGCCATCACCCGGCGTATGTGCCGCAATTTGGGCCGCGGGCCGTGTCGTGCGGTCGGCATCTCGAAAGCGAAGCCCGGCACCAGCACGCGCTCCAGCCAGCCTTTCAGCATGGCCGGCAGGCCATACCACCAGGTCGGATAGATGAAGACGACCGCCTCCGCCCAGAGCAGCTCCTGCGCGTGTTCGTGCACCGGTTGCAGGTTCGCCGCCTTGTCGTGGTAACCGCGCCATTCCTCGGTGCGCATGACTGGATCGAAGCCGGTCGCATAGAGGTCGAGCAGGTGGATCTGATGGCCCCTTTCGGCAAGCGTCTCCAGCACCGTATCGCGCACGGCGCCGTTGAAGCTGTCGGTGCAGGGATGGCAATAGACGACGAGGACCTTCATCTTGCGCTCAGACCGCTCGGTCGCAAGAGGATCGCGGTGGTGCATGCAAGCGCGTCGCATGCAAACAAGCCACCCGCAGACGTAGTCGATCAGCTGTTTTCATGCGAAGCAGCCCCGCAGCCCCACATCAAGACGCAACACCTCCAGTCACGTCAAGGCCCGCTCGTTCGCTCAAGGGAAATTGCGCAGACATTGGCCGCCCGGGGCGCTGTCCCGCCCCTTCTGTCCCGCAAGCCTTCCGGTCCTTCGGTCGCCCATCAGCATTGCTTCCAGAACATCCGCACCTAGCTTCTGGACGTATCCAAAACCTCAGGAGAAAAAGATGCAGACAGGAAAACTGAGCGGCAAGATCGCCTTGGTGACTGGTGCCTCCTCAGGCATCGGCGAGGCCACCGCCTTGGCGTTAGCGGCCGAGGGCGCCACGCTGGTGATTGCCGCGCGGCGCGCCGAACGCCTGGACGACCTGGCGAGGCGAATCCGTGAGACCGGCAGCGCGGCTCTGCCGATTGTCGCCGACGTCACCGACGAAGCGCAAGCCACGGCCATGGTCGAACGGGTCCTGCAGGAGTACGGCCGGCTCGACATTCTGCTTGCGGTTGCCGGCGTCGGCGTCGCCGCGCCGTTCCGCAACACGACGCCGGAAGAGTACCGCCGGATGGTCGACGTCAACATTCTGGGCCTGCTTTATCCGATCCATGCGGCACTGCCGTCGATGCAGCGGCAAGGCGCCGGCCACATCGTCGTCGTCTCGTCCGGCACCGGCCGTTACATCCACCCTTCGGTGGTCTATTCCGGCACTAAGCACGCGGTGAGCGCAATGGCGGAATCGCTGCGCCGCGAGATCGGCAAGGACGGCATCCGCGTGACCTGCATAGAGCCGGGCGCCGTCAAGACCGAGTTCACCCAGAATATGCGCGCCGATGTGCGTCAGGCAGTCGAGCAAAGGCTGGGCGACATGGAGCAGCTGGAAAGCCAGGACATCGCCGCCGCCATCCTTTATGCGGTGACGCAGCCGCCAAGGGTCAACGTCAACATCCTGACGCTCTATCCGACCGAGCAGGCGTGAGGTTGGCCGACAAGGTGGTACCCTGCGCCGCCCCCTCTGTCCGGCAGGACAGAGGGGGCGCTGTCCCGCCAACCCTTGCCGCCCCGCAGCATCATCCCCCAGTCATCAGCGTGAACACAAGCTGCCGCAACTTGCCGCCCGGGCCGAATTCAACCCGGTCGAAGTCACGGCCCGCCTGCCGTTGCGCCTGCGAGAGTCCAGCGAGCCGTCTCGTCACTTCGATCCTGATCTTGCTGCAGCCGCGGTCATCGGGGACGGTGAGGCCGATGGTGGCCGCCTCTATCTTGTGCACCATGTCGATGATCATGGCGCCATGTATCTTTTCGTGGGCGGCTAGGCCGGCAGCGAAAACCTCCCAGTTCTTCTGGACGACGCCCGGCAGCCGTGTGCCCGGCTTCGGCAAGGTGTAGGTGATGATCAGCTTCGGCCTTGCCGATACCAGCACGCAGGCATCGCCTTGCGGCTGGTAGTCCCTGACCCAGGTCAGCTTGAAATTGGTATGCGCGATGACGCGGCGCTCGCCGAGCAGCAGCCCGCGCCCGCCGATCGAAACGTAGAGCTCAGGGCCGGATTGCCCTGAGATGGCATAGGTCTCGACCTTCTCGACCGCCTGCCAGCCGGCATGCGCCGGCGATGTCAGCAGGGAGGCGAGCAGCAGACAAAGTCGAACGGCTGTTTTCATACCGACATCAAGACGCTGCAACACCCGCCCTTAGCAAGGCGCATGCGCAATCCCGGCGCTAGGCCAGCATTTTCGATCTTGTGATCGATCCTGGCGAGGAGGTCTTCTGTCGGGACGACTGTTATGGCAGCTCATCGGGTTTGTCTCCTGAGAGCATCGCCGCGGCGGGCCTCCCGCGTCCTGAAAGTGCTGAAATAGAATACAGCCCTGCAGTAGGCATGCGAAAAGCTCCGGGTTCTCTCAGTCTGCCACCGCCGGCTTGCGGTTTTCGGATTTGTCGACCGATAGCGACAGCAAGGTGATCGCTCCGAATATAGCCGCGGCACCGACCGCTCCGACGGGCGATAGCCGCTCGCCAAGAAATATTGCTGCGCCAATCGCTCCGAATACGCTCTCTGCGCTGACGATCACGGCAGCATGGCTGGCGGACGTGAAACGTTGAGCAAATGTCTGGATGCCGAAGGCGGCCCCGGTCGAGAAAATGCCGAGCACCGCGAGTTCCGGGCCCGCCTCGCGGACGGCCGCCAGCGACAAATTGCCTTGAAAGGCGCCGAGCGGCAGGGTGATCATCGCCGCTCCGAGAAATTGAGCGGCAGCCATGGTGATTGGCGCACCGTGGGTCTTCACATGGCGGCCAAGCTCCACCATCCAAAATGCGTAACACGCGGCCGAAGCAATCGCAGCGAGATCGCCCCGGCTGAAGCCGGCAGCCAAGCCTCCGGACAGCAGCAGGACACCGCCCAGTGTCATGGCAGCAGCAAACCCACCCGTTCCAGTCGGTCGCTCGCCGATCAGGAGCCAGGCGGCGAGCGGTGTGATTACGGTTGCCGTATTCACCAGGAAGCTCGCATTGGTGACGGAGGTGCCGAGATAGGAGGCCTGCTGGATGGCAATGGAAATTGAAAACAGCAAGCTCACCTTGATGAGGCTCACACGGTAGCTGGCTCCAAATTTCCGTCCCCGCTCAAGCAGCATCAGCGGCGCGGCCATCAGCCCCGCGATAAGGCAGCGCATGCCCACGGCGCTGAGCGGATCGAGATGATCCAGCACGGTCTTCTGCGCGACATTGCCAAAGCCCCAGAAGGCGGCGGCGAGCAGGAGCAGACAGTTGGCCTGCACCTTTGACATGTCAACGCCTCGACAGAGCTTGCGCCGGATGCATTCGGCGCACGATGAGCGATCAGGTTCGGCTGTGCCGCGGGCGATGATTTGGGCTTCCGTCGGCGTTCGGCGCGGACATCGTGCTCGAATTATCGCTCAACCTGTTCGAATGGGTGCAGTGTGGGTGCGCGCTGACCGGGACGATCTGATAACCGACGGCCACCAATTGGAGCTTCATCTCCTCGAAATGCCGCCTTGAGCCGTTGACAATGGATTCAGGCGTGTAGTTCCAGCCCTTTCGCGCGGCATTGGCCAGGATGTCGGCATAGACGCGCATGCTGGCGATTTTCACGTCCGATTCCAGCAACTGCCTGCATCCGCCTGCGAGCGACGGCGACGGGCCGGCGGAAACACTCAAAATCGCGCATGCCAGAACTGTCGAAACAGTACGCATGGAAGCCTCCCCTGATTATAGCTGTTGCTGCAGGCGACCTTGCAGTTTGTGCGTCAGCGGCGGCATCGGGCAGATGCAGTATTCGACCTCCTGCATTTGTAGTATTCTTCCACCGGGGACGGGTTCTACCATGATGCTCAGTGACGCTTCGAAAGCGCAGGCGCTCGATGCCTTGTCGGGTCGCGAGCGTGCGGTTGCGGAAAAATTCGCGTCCGGCATGACTTACCGTGAAATCGGCACGGCGCTTTTCATTGCCCCGACCACTGTTCGCACTCACCTTGCGAGCATCTACGAAAAGCTCGGCGTACGGACCAAGGTCGGGCTCGCGACGTACTTTGCCACCACCTCGGGTGCGCCGCAGGAAGCGCTTTTGCCTTTGTCCGACGCCTCTCCGGTGCTCGCCATATTCCCGATCGAATGCCTGAATTCCGAAGAGGTATGGCAACGCTTTGCCGACGGGCTGTCGTCGGACATCACTATCGACCTGGCGCGGTACGCGGGCTTGCCTGTCATCGCCTTCCACACGATGAAATCGCTAGGCACCAAACCGGCCAATTTCGCCGCGGACGGCAAGGCGCTCGGCGTCACCTATATCGTGTCGGGCAGGTTGCGCGCCGATGACCAGAGGGTTCGCCTGACGATAGAGCTTGCCGATGCCCGTAATGGCGTCAGCCTGTGGAGAGAGCGCTACGACCGCGCCGTCGAGGATATTTTCGCGTTGCAGGACAGCCTGACCGAAAGCATCATCAATGTGTTCGCCGGCAGTTACGGAACGCTCGCCACCGTCGGCCGCAACGCGGTTCGCCGCAAGCCGCCAGCCAGCTTGCGCGCCTATGACTGTTATCTGCTTGCCGTCGAACACCACACCACGTTCAGCCGAGCCGGCAATGCGGAGGCGATCCGCCTGTTTTTACGCGCGCTGGAGCTTGACCCCACTTTCGCCAACTGCTGGGCCGAGCTCGCCTATGCCTATTCGATCGAGGCCTGCAACGGCTTTGGCGACGACGTGTTGACCGCGATCGAGAACTGGCGGACGGCGGCCGAAAACGCCTTGCGCCTCGACCCGACGGACAGCTGCGCCCACGCATGCCTTGGCAATCTAAGGGCATGCGTTGGCGACCTCGAAGGAGCTGAGCGCGCGCACCGGCGCGCTCTCGAATACGGCTTCAATCATGCCGGCATACTGCCGCTGCTTGCCGGCAGCAAGGCGCTTGTCGTTGGCGATCCGGCCGAGGCGATACCGCTCATGGAACGTGCCATGCGCCTCAATCCGCTGGCCCCGCCCTGGTATTTTGGCATGCAGGGCCGCATTCTGTTCGCCGCCGGCAGACACGGGCAAGCCATTGCGGCGCTCCGCCGGAGTTCGCCGGAATCGCCGGACGTGCTGATGTTTCTGGCGCTCGCGCATGCGGCTATGGGTGAGGCCGGCGAGGCGGCCAGGTTTGCCGCCCGTTTGAAAGCTGAATTCCCCGAATTTTCGGTCGAACGCTTCATCACAGCCTATCCCGTGACTAACCCGGATGCCGTGCTGGCCATACGCGACGCCGCAAGGCTGGCAAGACTCGGCTAACAGCACCGCATGAATGGCGACGGAGCCCGTGCCGGCGTGAGCCGATGTTGCGGGAAAGGACAACCAATGCAGGCCACATCCAGTCCTTGCGTGGACACAGCCGGCAGCCGGCTATACTGGGAATGCGTAACGAGAACCAAACGCATCATGTCGCCGCGACCGAACATTGTACGGCAACGCCCTGCTCCCGGGACCCAGCCTCCCGGTGTCAGCCTCTGCCGCGCGCTGTCGAAGCTTGGCCTGTGCTCGCGCAAGCAGGCCGAGCTTCTGGTTGCCGAGGGGCGCGTGCGGGTCGCCGGCAAAATCGTGCGCAACGGCTCGATGCGCGTCGATCCCGGTCGCGACCGCATCGAGGTCGACGGTCGCCGCATCGCCGCCGAGCGCAAGGTCTATCTGATGCTCAACAAGCCGCGCGGGCTGGTCACCACCCGCGACGACCCGCAAGAACGCGGCACCGTCTATGAGTGCCTGGCAGGGCTCGACCTGCCCTTCGTCTCGCCGGTCGGCCGCCTCGACAAGGCGAGCGAAGGCCTGCTCTTGATGACCAACGACACGCGCTTCGCGCAGCGCCTGCTCGACCCCGCCTCGCATGCCGCCAAGACCTATCACGTGCAGATCGGCGCCCTGCCCGACGACGGCATGCTGGCGCGGTTGCGCGGCGGCGCCACGGTCGATGGCGAATTGCTGACGGCCCGGTCGATCGAGCTGCTGCGCGGCGGCACCAGCACCGCCTGGCTGGAGATCGTGCTCGACGAGGGCCGCAACCGCCATATCCGCCGGCTGCTCGGTGCCCATGATATCGAGGTGCTGCGCCTGGTGCGGATCGCGATCGGCCAATTGCAGCTCGGCGACCTCGCCAAGGGCAAGGCACGCCATCTTACTGCGGAAGAGCGGGCGCTGCTTCAGGCCTGAGCATCTGGCGTTGGACGCGTCTCAAGCCGACGGAGCAATTGACATTAACATCTCTGTTTCATATTTTCCGTTCGTGAAACTGAAATGCGATGGTGCAGTCGAAGTGCCAGTCTGACGCGCATAGGCGAAGCTGGCTTGGAGCCGGAGAGAAAAACATGAGTACGGCGTTGCGGGCGGTTCCCAGATTCCTGGACGAATTGAGCACGTTTGGCGGTCTCAAGGGGACCGATATTGCAAACATCACCGACGTGTCCAAGGCCACGGTTTCGAGATGGAAGGCCGGCGACATCAAGCCCCAGCCGCGCAGCGAACTCATTTTGTCGGACCTGCATTATATCGTCGGCCGCCTGCAGGAGTTCTACGAGCCAAGTGATATTCGCACCTGGCTTTACGCTCGACACCCGCAATTGAATGGCGAAAGAGCAATCGATCTCATTCACGACGACCGTGCTCTCGACGTCCTCAAAGTCATCGATCGGCTGGAGAACGAGGTCTTTCTCTAATTGGCGATCACCGGGCGGAAACGACGCGACAGCCGACTCATCGACGCTATCGAAGCAATAGCTCCGGTCGAATACTCAGGAACGGTTTGGCGAGTGGTGCGCCAGGGCCGCAGCCCGATCCAGTGCTCAAGCTCCGGTGGCCGTTGGGACGATGAAACATTCGATGTGCTCTACGCCTCACAGGCGCGGGAAGGTGCTTTGAGCGAGATGAGGTTTCACCTGACGCGGGGGCAACCAGTGGCCCCTTCGCGTGTCAGATACAATCTTTTCGAGATCGATCTTGCTTTGGAGCGGGCGCTCAGGCTGCTGGACCTGGCTGCCTTGCAGTCCCTCGGTCTGGACACGCCGCGTTATGGGCAGCTTTCGTATCAGGAAAAGCATGCCGAATATCCCAGGTCGCAAGACATCGGCGAGGCCGCGCATTTCCTCGACTATGACGGTCTGATCGTGCCCAGCGCGCGATACGACTGCCTGAACGTCGTCGCGTTTTGTGATCGGCTGCCGGCTGGGGCGATCACGACCAGAACCGATCATGGGGACATCGACTGGACTTAGCGGCGGCCCCGCTGCTGTCCATCCCCCGCGCGGGCGATGCGGCCAGGGGAAGTGGCGCGCTAGCATTGCCGCCAATTGCCGAGACTCCAACGCGCGAAGGAGGATCCATGCGTCTGGTCCGAGTGATACCGACCCTGCTGGCGTTCCTGGCAGTCATGCCGCTGAATGGCGAAGCGGCTGGCAAGAAGTACCCCAAAGGCCACGGCACGAACTGCGCCGAGAAGGACCGGGAGTGCCAGAACCAATGCCAGGCTCAGCCGATCGACTACAACAGCGTCCGGTCGATCAATGCGCGCAACGAATGCCTGAACAATTGCACCATCGGCTACGATCTGTGTCTCGGGGCACCCGCCCGAATCCAGGACCAGACAATCCAGGAGGACGCCGCGCAATAGAACCCGCTAGAGTGGGCTCCAATGCGCAAGAGATGGGTGTGATCGAAATGACAGCGACAGCCGCCCGTCACCGTCAGGTGCGGCCGCCGACCTCGTCGATATGGCGCAGCATGTCGTCGGGATCTTCGTAGACGCGGAACGCGCCCGATTGCCGAAGCTCCTCGGTGCCGTAGCCGCCGCTGAGCAGGCCGACGCCCAGCGCCCGGCAGCGAACCGCCGCCAGCATGTCCCAGACGCTGTCGCCAACGACCACCGTTGCCTCGATCGGCACGTTCAGCCTTTCGGCTGCGGCGATGAACAGGTCCGGATCGGGCTTGGCGTATTTGACCAGGTCGCGCGTCACCACCGGCGTCCGCTCCGGATCGACGCCGAGCGCGGCGAGGTTGACCGACGCCGTCTCCATGCGCCCGCTGGTGGCGATCGCCCACGGTATGCCCGCCTCCGTCAGCCACGCCAGCAATTCGCGCGCACCGGGGAGCGGCCGGATGCGGCTCGCCTGGCGCTGATAGGCTGCGGCATGGCGCCGCCGCAGCCGGTCGACGCGCTCGGTGCTGATCTCAATGTTGGTTTCGCGCAGCAGCTGGTTGGTGAACAGCCCGCCGCTCATGCCGATCTTGCGGTGGATGCGCCAGACCGACAGCTCGATATCCTCCTCGTCGAGCGCCTCCTTCCAGGCCAGCACATGCTGGTAGACGCTGTCGACCAACGTGCCGTCGAGATCGAACAGGAAAGCGGGTTGCAGACGCATTGTTTTTCTCCTGGGTGCTTTTCGATCGATCGGATGTAGCGCGGGCTGGCGGCAAGCACAGGCCGGCCAGTGCCGTCACCGCCCCGGGGATCGATCCATGATCGCTGCGCCTTCAAGCTCGGCCGAGCCCCGTCATGGATTTCGGCAAAATCGAGCCCATATCTTGTATGTGGAGCTTTGAGCGTGAAACTCTGGCGTGTGGCCCTTCTCGCCGCGACTTTCGTCGCCGCTGTGATCGTTTGTTCCTTTTCCACAACCGGAGAGGCCGGCGACCGCGAGAGGGTTGCGTTGCGCGTCGAGATAAACGGCGCCATTGGTCCGGCGAGCGCCGGCCAGTTCAAGGAAGCACTGTCGGTCGCCGCGGAGCGAAACGCCGAGGTCCTCATCCTGCAGATCGACACGCCCGGCGGGCTGGTCACCAGCATGCGCGAGATCATCGCCGGCATCCTCGCCTCGCCGGTTCCCGTCATCGGCTATGTCGCGCCCGCTGGTGGGCATGCGGCGAGCGCCGGAACCTACATCCTCTACGCGACCCATGTCGCGGCGATGGCGCCCGGCACCAATCTTGGTGCTGCAACGCCCATCGAGCTTGGCGGGCCGCTGCCATCCTTTCCCGGCGGCGGCGACAAGAACGACGACGCGAGCAAGGACCAGAAGAACGCCGCCGGGCCGCCGGCAGGCGATGCGATGATGGCCAAGGTGACCAATGACGCGGTCGCCTTGATCCGCAGCCTGGCTGAACTGCGCGGACGCAATGCCGATTGGGGTGAAAAGGCCGTGCGCGAGGCGGCCAGCCTGTCGGCCAACGCGGCGCTGCAGGAGCATGTCGTCGACTTCGTCGCCCGCGACACGACCGAACTGCTGCAACTGGCCGATGGCCGGACGGTCGAGGTGGCCGGCGGGAAAGAAGTGTTGGCGACGAAAGGGCTGCCGGTTGAAACGCTGGAGCCTGGCTGGCTCATCAGGCTTCTCGCCGTCATCACCGATCCGAACATCGCCGTCATCCTGATGCTGGTCGGCGTCTATGGCCTCGTCTTCGAGTTCACCAGCCCGGGCGCAGTGGCGCCCGGCGTGATCGGCACGATCTGCCTGCTGCTTGGCCTCTATGCGCTCAATCTCCTGCCGATCAACTATACCGGCCTTACCTTGATGCTGCTTGGCATCGCCTTCCTCGTCGTCGAGGCTTTCAATCCCACCGTGGTGCTTGGATTGGGAGGCGTGGCAGCCTTTCTGCTGGGTGCTGCCATGCTGCTCAGGATCGAGGGGCCCGGCTTCGAGATGTCGTGGGCCGTCATCGGCACTGCCGCCACCTTGACGCTTGGCCTGGCATTCCTGACCGGCAGCTATGTCTGGACCGCGCGCAAGAGGCCTGCGCGGGTCGGCGCGCAGGCCATGCGCGGACTGCCGGCTGAAATCCTCGACTGGAAGGGCGGCGAGGGCCACGTGCTTGCCCGGGGCGAGCGCTGGCGGGCGAAGGCCGACGAACCACTGGCACCAGGCGACAATGTCGAGGTGGCGGGCGTCAAGGGTCTCGTGCTCACGGTACGGCGCCGTGATGGAGCAAGGCAATGATCATCGGTTATGTCGTCTATCTGGTACTCGCTCTCATCGTGCTGATGTTCCTGTCCGCGGCCATTCGCATCCTGAGGGAATATGAGCGTGGCGTGGTCTTTACGCTGGGCCGCTTCACTGGGGTGAAGGGACCCGGTCTCATTCTCCTCGTCCCCTTCGTCCAGCAGATGGTGCGGGTCGATCTGCGCGTGGTGGTCCAGGACGTGCCGCCGCAGGACGTGATCTCGCGCGACAATGTCTCGGTGAAGGTGAATGCCGTGCTGTATTTTCGAATCGTCGACCCCGAGCGGGCGATCATCCAGGTCGAGGACTTCATGGCCGCGACCAACCAGCTGGCGCAAACCACGTTGCGCTCGGTGCTTGGCAAGCATGAGCTCGATGAAATGCTGTCCGAACGTGACCGGCTCAACAGCGATATCCAGGAGATTCTCGATCAGCGGACCGATGCCTGGGGCATCAAGGTATCCGATGTCGAGATCAAGCATGTCGACCTTAACGAGAGCATGATCCGCGCCATCGCCAAGCAGGCCGAGGCCGAACGGCTGCGGCGTGCGAAGGTGATCAATGCCGATGGTGAGCAACAGGCGGCGGCAAAGCTCGTCGAGGCCGGCAAGATGCTGGCTCAGGAACCGCAGGCCATGCAGCTGCGCTATTTCGAGGCCCTGCATGACATCGCTGGCGAGCGCTCGTCGACGGTCGTGTTTCCGCTGCCGATGGATCTGCTCTCTCATTTCATCAAGCAGCCCGGTGAGAAGAAGTGAGTTGAAACGTGCGAGGTTAGCGAAAGCCGAGATGACGGCCGATCTTCCCCTTGCGGGGGAAGATCGGCAGCTTCACCACCCCCTCACCTCCGCCACGGCGGGACGGGCGCAAAGCGTTTGCCGATCCAGTCGGCGAAGGCGCGAGTCTTGGCGGCTTGCCCCTTGGCCGAAGGCATGACGACATAGACGGCGCCCTCGTCGGCAAGCGTCCAGTCCTCCAGCACCGGCACCAGCCGGCCGTCGGCGAGTTCGCGTCCGACCAACCAATCCGTGCTCATCATCAGTCCGACGCCCTGTACGGCGGCTTCGACCAGCACCTCGGCGTCGTCGGTGACCAGCGGCCCGGAAACTTCGATACTGACGCGCCGGCCCGTGCTGTCGGTCATCTCCCAGGCCGGAAAGGTCTGGAAGCCCGAGAAGCCGAGGCAGCTGTGTTCCAGCAGCGCTTCCGGCGTAGCCGGCGTGCCCCGGCGGGCAAGGTAGGACGGTGCGGCGCACAGCAGCCGCCGCCGTGTCGCGACCTTGCGCGCCACTAGCCGCGAATCCTCCAGCGCGCCGAGGCGGACGGCGACATCGAAATTCTCGGCGACGAGGTCGACGAACCGGTTGGAGAACTCGGCCTCGATACGAACGTCGGGAAATTCGGCGAGAAATTGCGGCAGCAGCGGGCCGATCCACATGCGCCCGAACGAGCCGGGCAGCGCCAGTCGCAGCACGCCGCGCGGCCCGCCGCCGGCATGCGCCGACGCTGCAGCCTCGGCCTCGTCGACCGCGGCCAGGATGGCGCGGACGCGGACGAGAAATTCCGAACCCGCCTCGGTCAGCGACACGCTGCGCGTCGTCCGGTGCAGCAGGCGCACGTCCAGCCGCTCCTCCAGCGAGGCAAGGCGCCGCGACAGGATGGTCGCGTCGCGGCCGATGCGTGCCGCCGCCCTGGTGAAGGAGCGTGCTTCGGCGATTGCCGCGAAGGCGGCCATTTCGGCCAATGCTGCCGGTTCGTGCGATTGCTGCATCAGGCGCAGAACTCAAATGTGAAAAGCAAGGATTATATACCAATAGCGCAGCAGCTAGCTTCACTCAATCCCGGCCCGTCAATCGGCCCATCAACCGGAGTGAGACATGAAAGCGATCGAACTGACTGCCCCGAGACTGGACGCGTTTCGCGCGGCCACCGTTCCCACGCCTGAACCGCAGCGCGGCGAAGTGCTGATCCGCCTGCGCGCCGCAAGCCTGAATTTCGTCGACATCGCGGTGGCGAGCGGCAACTACCCAGGTCCGAGCTTTCCGCTCATTCCCGTCGTCGACGGCGCCGGCGAGATCGTCGGCATTGGCGAGGGCGTGTCGAGGCTCGCCGTCAACGATCGCGTCATCGCCCATGCAAAACCGCGTTGGATCGGCGGCCGCCCGCGGCCCTATGAGACCACCGAGATGCGTGGCCTGACGCTGCCCGGCTCGCTCGCCGAATATGTGGCGCTGCCGGCCAATGCCGTCGTGCCGATGCCGGCGCATTTGTCCTTCGAAGCGGCGGCGACGCTGCCGATCGCCGGAACCACCGCATGGAATGCGATCCGCGTCGCCGATGCCGGGCCGGGATCGGTCGTCGTCCTGCTCGGCACCGGCGGTGTCTCGATACTGACCCTGCAGCTGGCCAAGGCAGCCGGTGCCACGGTCATCATCACCTCGTCGTCGGACGAAAAGCTGGCGCGCGCCAAGGCGCTCGGCGCCGATCACCTGATCAACTACCGCATGACACCGGACTGGGACGCCAAGGTGCTCGAGTTGACCAACGGCCTCGGCGCCGACCTGATCGTCGAAACCGGCGGCTCCGCCACTTTCGCCCGCTCCATCAATGCCGCGGCGCCGGGCGGCACGGTGTTCGTCATCGGCTTCGTCACCGGCACGGAGGCCACCGCAAACCTGCTGCCGATTATCATCAAGGCGCTCAAGGTGGTGGGCAACAACACCGGATCGGTATCCGACCTGCGCAATGCCGCGCGCGCTATCGGCGCCGCCCGTATCGATCCGGTCATCGACACGGTCTACAGCCAAGACCAGGCAACCGAGGCCTACGCGCATATGGCAGCCGGCGGCCGGCATTTCGGCAAGCTTGCATTTGCGCTGTCGTGGTGAGCCTGGAAAGGCAGAGCGCTGTCCGCAAAGCTGCCAATCTCCCCCCTCGTGGGGGAGTTGTCCGGCAGGACAGAGGAGGGGCGCTGTCCCGCCGACCTATCAACCGATCGTAGTTCGCATACCCGCGCAAAGCTCTCGGCTGACCACAAGTTGAACTGAACGCTGGCGATCCTTCACGCCCCCCCTCTGCCCTGCCGGGCATCTCCCCCACGAGGGGGGAGATTGGCAGCCTCACGGTCTGCCCCTAAATCAGCTTCTCCAGCGTGATCGGCAAATCTCGCACCCTTTTCCCAGTAGCGTGGAACACTGCGTTGGCGATCGCCGGCGCAACGCCGACGATGCCCAGTTCGCCGACCCCCTTGCCGCCAAGAACCGAGGAATGCGGGTCGGGAATACCGACCGAGATCACCTCGATGTCTGGAATGTCGGCATTGGTGGCGATGAGATAGTCGGCGAGGTTGTTGTTGACGATGCGGCCATGCCGGCGGTCGACCATGCCTTCCTCGAGCAGCGCCTGGCCGATGCCCATGATGATGCCGCCCTTCCACTGGCTTTCGGCGAGCTTGGGATTGTAGAGCCGGCCCGAATCCAGCGCCGACACCACGCGCGATACCCGAACCGTGCCGAAATCTTCGTCGACGCGCACCTCGATGAAATGCGCGCACCAGCTGTGGCGCGAATAGTCGCCTTCGGTATGCGGCAGCGCCATGGCAATGGTGGTGTAGTTCTTGTAGCGGTCCTCGACCGTCGAATTGGCCGGCATGGTGTCGCCCTTCGCCTCGATATGCTCGCGTCCGATGCTCCTGAGCAGTTCCGCGATGGAAACTTCAGGGCCGTCGCCGCGCGGTGAGGAAATGCGGCCGCCGGCGACGACAAGCGTGTTGGCCTGCAGCGCCTGGAACGGCGAATTTGGATCGCTGATGGCGAGCCCAACAAGCTGGTCGAGCGCGGCAGTCGCCGCCTTGTGCACGGCGCCGGTCATCACCCCGGCCAGCCGCGAACCGCCGGTGACGCCGGCGCGGGCATAGCGGGAGTCACCCAGCTTGACGACGACATTGTCCGCCGGCACGCCCAGCACTTCGGCGGCGGTCTGCGCCAGGATCGTATAGGTGCCCTGCCCCATGTCGATCGACGAGCTTTCGACCTCGACCGAGCCGTCGGCCAGGATGCGCACGACCGCTTCGCCATAGGCGCGCCGCACCGGATAGGTGCCAGCGGCAACGCCCCAGCCGATCAGCTGGTTGCCGTCGCGCATCGAGCGCGGCTCAGGGGTGCGCTTCGACCAACCGAAGGCTTCCGCACCGGCCGCGAAGGCCTCGCGCAGCTGCCGTGTCGACCACGGCTTCTTCGCCTCCGGATCCTGCTCGGCATAGTTCCTGAGCCGGATTTCCAGTGGATCGATGCCGACCTCGTAGGCGAGCTCGTCGATCGCGCTTTCGATGCCGAAGGCGCTCGGGTTCTCGCCCGGCGCGCGCAACGCCCCCGGCACCACCGTGTTGACCCGCACGACGTTCTGCCGCGACGAGAAATTCGGCGTCGCGTACATGACCGAGGTGACCGAGCCGAGCGGCTCGACCCACATGCCGTCGACCGAGGTCTCGTTGACACCGCGATGCACGATCGACTGGATCTGACCGTCTGCGTTGGCGCCGAGCGCCACCGTCTGGCGCGTCGCCGCCCGTCCGCCATAGGCGGTGAAGGTCTGCGGTCTGCTGACCGCCAGCTTCACCGGCTGTCCCAGCATTTTCGCGGCCACCGCCGCTACCGCGCCGTAGCCGTAGGCGAACGCCTTGGAGCCGAAGCCGCCGCCAATATAGGGCGAGACCAGGCGCACATTCTCGAACGGCACGCCAAACCATTCGGCATACGTCCGCGCCATGCCGTCGAGCCATTGGCTCGGCTCCCAGACCGTGAGTTGGTCGCCCTGCCACTTTGCGATCAGGCCATGCGGCTCCATCGGCGCCTGGTATTCGCGCGGCGTGTTGTAGGCATTGCAGATCCTGACCGGAGCCGCGGCGAACGCTGTCTCCGCCTCGCCCCATTCCTTGGTCATCGCATCGACCGGGATGCCGTCGCCGGCTTTCGGATCGCTGAGGTCGACGATCGCCGGCGCCTCGTCATAGGCGATCTTGACCAGCGCCGCGGCGGCGACCGCCTGCTCAAAACTCTCGGCGATGACCGCCGCGACATGCTGGCCGCTGAAGGTGACGTCGCGCGCCAGCGGGCAGTAGGTAACGTCCGGCGGCGGCGTGCCCAACCAGTCCGTTGCGGTTTTCAGCGGCAGGAAATTGTCGGGCGTCAGCACCAGAAGCACGCCGGGCGCCGCCTCGGCCGCTGCCGTGTCGATCGACCGCACCCGGCCGGCGGCAATCGTGCTCTGGACCAGCACCGCGTGGGTCAGCCCCTCGAGCTGCTGCTCGACGGCGTATTTGGCGGCACCGGTGATCTTGGCCGGTCCGTCGATGCGCGACAGCCGGCCGCCGACCTGATCCGCGAGGACGGCGCCGTCCGAAGCGTCGCCGCGTTTGGACTCACCGGGCCTTGTTCTCAACTCGTGAACGGTCATGCCGTTTCTCCCATTTTGAGGATGGCGCGTGCGACGACGCGCGGCGCCAGTTCGATCTTGTAGTGGTTGGCGCCATGGTCGACGGCGCCCTCGACGGCGAGCAGGCTGGCTTGCCTGACGACCTCCGGCTCGAGCACCTTGCCTTTCAGCGCCTCTTCGACGGCGCGGGCGCGCCATGGCTTGGTGGCGACGCCGCCGAGTGCGACGCGCAGACCACGGATCGTCCTTCCGTCGGCCTCGAATTCGATACCAACGGCAGCACTTGCCGCGGCGAATTCATAGGACTGGCGGTCGCGGACCTTGAGATAGGTCGAACGGCGGGCGGCGGCCGAAGCGGGAATGCTGATCGCGGTGATCATCTCGCCGGGCTCGATCGCATGTTCCCTTTCGGGCGTGCTGCCCGGCAGGAGGAAAAAATCATCGACGGCGACCTGGCGGTCGCCGAGATGGACGATTGCGTCGAAGGCGACGAGTGCAACGGCCAGGTCGCCGGGATAGGTGGCGATGCAGGCCTCGCTGGTGCCGAGCACGGCATGGCTGCGGGTGACGCCGCCGATCGCCGAGCAGCCGCTGCCGGGCGAGCGCTTGTTGCAGGCCGGGAAATTCGAGGGATCGCGGAAATAGGGGCAGCGTGTACGCTGCATCAAATTGCCGCCGATCGTCGCCATGTTGCGCAGCTGCGCTGATGCGGCCTGCCACAAAGCTTCCGAGACTGCGGGGAACCGGCTCTTGATATCGGCATGGTCGGCGACGCGGCTCATCCTGGCCAGCGCGCCGATCGTGGCGCCCCGGTCATCGACGGCAATCGTATCCAGTCCCTTGAGATGGGTGATGTCGACCACAGTGTCGGGTTCGATGACGCCGCATTTGGCGAGATCGATCAGCGTGGTGCCGCCGGCCAGGAGCATGGCGCCCGGAAGTGCTGCTGCCTGACGGGCCGCGTCGACGGATCCGGCCCGGAGATACGAAAAGTCCCTCATGATGCGGCCTCCACGGCCGCCTGGCGCACGGCGGCGACGATGTGCGGATAGGCGCCGCAGCGGCAGAGATTGCCGGCCATGTATTCGCGGATCTCCTCGTCGGAGCCGGCATGGCCTTCGCGGATGCAGGCGACCGCCGACATGATCTGGCCCGGCGTGCAATAGCCGCACTGGAATGCATCCTGTTCGAGGAAGGCGGCCTGCACCGCATTCAGCATGCCATCCTCCCCGGCAAGCCCTTCGATTGTGGTCACCGCCCTGCCTTCGACCTGCGCGGCAAGCGTCAGGCAGGCGAGCACCCGCTGGCCGTCGACATGCAGGGTGCAGGCGCCGCATTGGCCCTGGTCGCAGCCCTTCTTGGTGCCGGTCAGGCCGAGATGATCGCGCAAGGCGTCGAGCAGCGTCACGCGTGGCTCGACCTCCAGTTCATGTCGATGTCCGTTGATTTGAAGTTGGATTGGAGTTCGGGTTCTGCTTGTCATGGGGCGTCTGGCTCCAGTTGCTTGACGCGGGAGGGGATGATCCGGTGCCCGGCCGGCGAGCGGCAAGGTCAGCTTATGGCTAAGTGTGAACGGGCGAAGGCGGGGGTGACGGCCAATCTCCCTCCCTTGCGGGCCTCGCTAATCTCGGGATGCGGCTTGCGGAGTCGAAAGACGTGACATACCGGTTCCCCCGATTATATGATGAAGGCGCTCCACAAATCGGAGGCACCTCCGTTTGTTAGCTAGGAGCCTGCCCTGCCCTGTTCAAGCCCCGGATCGAAATTGATCGATGTTGGAGAAAAAGTGGCAGGGCAGCCAGCCGCGATGCTTGGAGACAAGGCGGAAGCCGCCGCGGCAACCGCTTGCGCGCCGACAGCGACTTCGAATTCAGCCGCGCCATTCAAACCAGAACGTCGGCGGTGCCGAGCAGAGCAACGAGCGGACCATTGGGGCGCCGAAGGGGCTGGCAAAGCACCACCGGCCGAAGCCGGTGGTGCTCCTGGACTGTCTGTAGGGGCAGGACAGTCCAATGATCCTGAGGGGATCGTGCTCAATGTCGGCTCATTTTTGCTTGGAGGCATCGGCCGAACAGATGAGGAGTGCCGGCCGCGAGGACATATTCTCCGTCGTCCTCCACCGGTCGTCCACCGGAGACGGGCAAGATACCTCGCTTGCCGGAACGCCGGCCCAGACTCGATTCTGTGACTATATTTACTTGTGATTATATTTGTCGGAGACGTAACGAAGGTGGAGGCGTCTCCGTTGTTGAAACGGGGCCTGCCCTGTTTCGCCTCGGATCAACACTGGAGAAAAAATTGGCCGCAGAGCCGCCCGTCGCACCTGGAGACAAGGCCGAAGCCGCCGCTGCAAAACCGCTGCGCGCCGACGCGCAGCGCAACCGCGACGCGCTGGTCGAGGTCGCCGCGAAGGCCTTTGCCGCACATGGCGTTGACGCCTCGCTGGAGGAGATTGCGCGTCAGGCCGGCGTCGGCATCGGCACGCTCTACCGGCATTTCCCAACCCGCGAGCATCTGGTCGAGGTGGTTTATCGGCGCGAAGTGGAAGGGCTGTGCCAGGCGGCCGACGAGTTCGCCCTCGATCATCCGCCCGACGTGGCGCTCGAACAATGGATGCAGCGCTTCGTCGACTACATCGCCACCAAGCGCGGGCTGTCGACAAGCCTGCGCATCCTGCTCACGACCAACTCCACCCTGTTCTCCGACGTTTCGGGCAGGGTGACGCTCGCCTTGCGGCGGCTGATCGATGCCGCGGTCGCCCACGGCTCGATCCGCAGCGACGTCGATGCCTCCGACGTGCTGCATGCGCTGGGCGGCATCTATTCGGCCCCCGACACCAAGGACTGGCGCGACCGCTCGCGTCGGCTGGTATCGCTGCTGATGGATGGGCTGCGGTTTGGGGCGGCGAAGGGTGATGGGTGAAGGCGATCAGCTTTGCCGCCTCCTGAAAGCGGACATTGTATGCGCGCCACAAACTGGATGGGACCGTGGATGCTGCGAGCGTTGCTCGGATACGCCAGGGTCAAAATGTCCGAGAAAAGCTTCCATGAGGCCGGCATAACGAAAGCCGGTGACAGGGTCGCGCCTGTATCCCTGGCCCCGGTAAAGCAGGGCGCTCGACGCTGCGGTCGAACGGCACTCCCTTACTTCACCGTGATGCTCATACCACTGAGATCGGCGTTGATTTGCAGGCCTACCTGCCTGCCTGTGAGTTCAAGCTGGGCACCCTTGTCATTGGTCATGACGATCACCTGAGCCCCTTTGCCGAGCGCGCCGCCACCGCCCGCTGCACCGTACACCCCCGTCACATCCCGGGCGCGGCGTATGTGGCGCACCGTACCTTTGAAATAGGTCTTGGAGGCACCGAAGGCGAGGCCGCCCGAGATGCCACCGACCGAGATGGGATATCGGTGACCATGGAAGGTCAGCGTGCCCTCGCCTCCGGCGCCACCGATGAAGAAGGCCGCCTTGTAGATGGCGAAGCGGATCGTACCGCTGTCAGCATGTGCGACGCTGGCAAAGCTAACTCCCGCGGCGGCGATGACGGCAACCGCGACTGAACGAAATCTGGACGAAATCTTCATGGTGAGAGACTCCTTAAGATCGCCGCATGCCCAGCTGGCCGGGCACGTCAGCGTCGTATCAAAGTCATAGCTGAACAGTCTCGCCCGTCATTGGTTCCAAACACGCGGCCTGAATCCGGCTGCGAGAAGACCGCCACGCAACGAGGCGGATGGCGAGCATAGTCTTGGCTGTGAGAACAGTGGCCGAATAGTGGGGACCTGTCGCCGCCGTTCCTACGAAAACGTAGGTGTTGAAGAGGAATGGTATTAGTCTGCGCTGTCTGGGGTTTTGGGAGCGCGGCAAAAGAATGGATTTGAGCTCGGGCCATGGCTACCTCCTCATCGGCGGCCTGATCCTGGTCGGTGCGGGGCTCCTGGTCCTTTCGCTGATCGTCAATCTTCGCGTGGCGCACAGTGTGCGCGACGACGTGCGCCATCGTGAAAAGCTGCTGGAATATTATCGCAACATCTTTTCGCAGCTTGGCGTGATCATGATCGGGATTGGCGTGTCCCTGTTCATCTTCTTTTTCCAGCAGAATTATCAGGACCAGCGCAAACGCGAAACGGAACTCCAGCAGGTTCTCGCCAAACTGGCGGCGCGTATTGCCCGCGGCAGCGCCGTCGTGGAGGCCCTCGGCGAATTCGATGCGCTGCTGGATGATGGCGGCGCCTATGTCAGTCCGGAACTCGGCGGCAACAATGCCGCCGTCAGCGCCCACGGTACAGAGGTCGCCAAGCAGGTCGCCCAGATCCTTCTGGTCGAGCGCGACGTCGATGTTCAGGGGTTCGATATCCTGAATTTGTCACGCGATTTCGAAGCATCGTTCGTCGTCAACGAGATCAACACCACGCTATGGTTCAACATCGTCCGGGACGAGAGCGACATCAAATATGCCACCACTCAGATCGCTCTGGACTACAAGGACCTGCAGGATGCGATCGGCGGCGAGCCGATCGAGGTTGCGATCGCCAATCCCGAAAAGGAGCGGAAGATCAAGCAGGAGGTGCTCGACATCTTTTATGATGCCGACCTCCTGCGCCAGCGCAGCAGGCGGTTTCTCGGCCGCGCGTGCTGGGTTTTCAGCAAGGGGCGCGGCTTCGTCAAGCTTGCACCGGCCAATGAGATCGAAGCCGACGCCAGGTCGCACCAGGAGTGGATCGATCGGTCAAAACCCCTGCTGACGCAGGCGACCTCGGGCAGCGGCGATTGCTTCAAATTGGTCCAGTTCGGCCCGGCGTCCTGAACAGGCAAAGGCCCCGCCCGCCGGTGGCTAGTCTCCCACGCGCTGCAGCGTGCCGAGATGATTGTCGTCGAGAAAGTCGATGGTCATGGTTGACGCCTCGCCGTCTGGGCCGACTGCAAAGCTTACGGCCGAGGGCCTGTCCGGCGTCTCGGCATCAGGGAAAGTCACGAAGAGGTCGCGGTCGAAATGCTTCAATGAATAGGACCGCGCACCGGCGGGCCCGACCTTAAGGACAAGAGCGTCTCCTTCGCCCGACACAACCGCATCGCCGATGAAGTCGTTGAAGTAACGGCCTGCATAGGCACTGGCCGGCCCGGCCGGACTTGCCGGAGAGGGCGGACTTGCCGGAGAGGGCGGCGCGGCATAGGTGGCCTTGGCCGCCGCAACCACCGGGCCGAACATGCCTGCATAGATATCATTCCATGCCTTTACCTTATCCTTGCCCAGCGTTCCGTCGAAGACGAGATCGGCGAAGCTGTCGGACAGCCCCTCCGGCACGCCTGTCGGAAAGGCGTTGGCGATGACGACGATGCCAAGCTTCTCCTCGGGGAAGAGCATCACCAGGCTGCGTGCGCCGGCGCTGAAGGCGCCCGCATGACCCCAGATCAGCCCGTGCCGGCCGAATTCGACATTCCAGCCGAGGCCGTAGAAGGCCTCGCCTCGGGAGACGGGGTTCTTGCCGCGAGCCGTCAGAGGAACATGCATCTGGTCCAGCGCATCGGCCTTAATGAGCGTCTGGCCGGCGTAGATGCCGTTGCCGAGCACAAGGCGCATCCATTGCGAGAGATCGCGTGCGGTGGAGCTGACGCCGCCTGCTGGCGCCTGCGCATCCGGATAGCGCTGGACCTTCGCTGCCCAGGCGCCATCGATTTTGGCGTGGAGCTCGGCGCGATTCGCGTGCTTGATGAAGTCCGAATGACGCGAGCTGGTCGAGGCCATTCCAAGCGGACGGTAGAGCTTCTCTTCGGCGACCTCTTCCCACGGCTTGCCCGTCGGCTTCGCGGCAGCGACTGCACCCTCGGTCAGTCCGAAATTACTGTAGGAATAGCCGGCACGAAAGCTCGATGACGGCGGCACGAACCGCAGGCGACGCAGGATCTCCGCACGATCATAGCCAATGTCCTCGAGGTCGTCGCCCGCGGTGCCGGGAAGTCCGCTGCGGTGCGCGAACAGATCGCGGACGGTGAGTTCGCTGGTCGGATAGGGCGCGGCGAGCCTGAAGGCCGGATCGAGGTCGGCGATCTTCGAATCCCACGAAGCAATTCCCTCGCTGACCAGCGCCGCCACGACGGTGGCGGAGACCGGTTTGGAGAGGGAGGCGATCTGGAACACCGTGTCGGCATCGACGGCCCCCGGCTTGCCGGCCTCGCGATGCCCGAACCCCTTGAGGAAGATCACCTCATCGCCATGCACGACCCCGATGGCGAGACCGGGTACGGCACCATCCGCGACGGCGCCTTCGGCGAGTAATTCGAGCTTCGCAAGGGCCGCGGCGCTCCTGTCGGGTGGGATGGTATCGGCCGACGCCGCTTTCGGCGAAAGCACCATGACGATGATGAAGGCCAACATCCTCCAACGATGCAGATTCCGATCCAGCCGCATGCTCCAGCCTCCTCCATGTCGCCCGCATACACTATTGCAGCCTGACGCAGGGGAGGCCAGCCCTCACGAACGATCCGCCTCCATCAATGAATGTCCGATTCACACCAGTCGAAATTTAAACGGCCGCGCCTGAGCTACGATGCAGCGCGCAGGCGAAGGCGCCGCCTGCTGGCGCGGGCCTTCTCCGCCACCGTAGCGGTGATCTCGACCACGCCGTCTTCACGCGGTCTGGCGTTGGTGACCTTGTGGAGCCGCTCATAGGGCAACAGTTCCTTGACCCGGGCTTGAAGGGACGCGACTTCGGCTCGCAGATCCTCGCATTCCTGCCGCTGGACGTCGAACTGTATCTGTTCGGATGCCTGCTGCAGGGAAAGCTGCGAAAAATTCGCGCTGACCGCGGAAAGGTTCATCTTGTCGTGTTCGCTCTCCTTCATGAGAGCAGACAATTTTTCCTCGGCAATTTGCTTTTCGGCTACCGCGTCGCTCGCTTGAGCCTTGAGCCTGGCGATCTCGGTGACGGCTTCGCTGTTGTGGTTCGAGGCAAGCTCCAGTCGCGATCGAAGATCCTCGATTTCAGAACGCAAGCCGGTCATCTCCGCGACACCGCGTGCAAGCTCGGCTTCCCTGTCACCGTCCCTGATGCGGGCCGCTTCCGTCATTTCCGACAGCTTCGTCTGCGCCATATCGAGCGATTTCTGCAGCCGCATTTCCTCTTTCTCGCTCTTGCCAAGCGCGGCCAGCAGTTCCGAGACTTGCGCGGCGTCATTGGCATGGACAGTCGAGAGTTCGTCCAGCCTGTGCCGCGCCTCAGCCTCCCGTTTTTGCGCCTTGTCGAGGTCGATCGACAGGCTGACATGTTTCTCCCGCAGCGTCTCGTTCTCGCGCGAGCGTCTGTTGGCCTCGACCGCTCTGGCCGAGAGCGTTTTGACAAGCTCGCCGAACTCGGCTTCGCGTTTTGCGCTCGCATTGCCTGCCACGACGAGTTCCAGCCTGGCTGCAGCCAGCGCACCGCGAAGTGCTTCCTTGTCCTCGACCAGGCTCGCCTCGTGCTGCTGCAGGGCCTCGATAGCGCTGTCGCGCTCGCGTTGCTTTCTGGTTGCGTCGTGGAGCTGTTCGGACAGCACTCTTTGTTGCGCGGTCAGGCTGGTATTTGCCAGCTCCATTTCGTTGGCGCGAAGAATGTCGCCGTGGAGGAGCTTCAGGAATTCGCCTGTCAGATGATGCGAGGTCGCGATCTCCGACAGTTTCGCATTGATTTCCCCCAGATATTCCTGCGCGTCGTGAAAGAGCCCATCGACCGCACTTAGTGCAGCCAGCCGGGTTTGCGTATGGGGAGTCAACCGTCGCGCGGTCTCGAAAGCGTCCGCATTGTCCTCGAGTTGCGAGCTGTCATCCATTGCCGCGAGATTCTCATCCGACACAGTGAGGTTGTTCAACGGCGACTGATCGTCCACGTTGAGACATTCGCTAAACGCATCCGCCAAATCGGTTTCGAGCTCCTTGAACGCTCTCTCCACAGTCTCGGCACGCTTGATCAAACCTTTGAAATTCATGACCGAATATCCCTCTCGTGCAGCGCCGTTAGTGAGCGAACTTTCAACACTTGATCCTCGCCTCCCCCGAATACGGGTTTATCCCCCTGCCCGTGCGCGCTGGCCGCGTGAAATGACGGACTGTTGGCCCCGCTGCCGTGGTCCGGTCTCCTGCGCGCAGGAGGCCGACGCCACGCTAGGGAGAGGCTTGGCTACTGTCCTCGTGTGTTTGAATGACGCAAGGCCGTGTTCTGCCGCGCTCCGCACCTGAACCGTTGGCACCGCTGGCAAAATGCTAACCTCCGTTTCACCCGAAACGGCGCGAAACGGATATGAAGCAGCGCAAGCCTGACGAATGCCTGGCGATTGCCTGGCGATGGTTGTAACGACGCACCGGCAGCCTCGGTCGTCCGCGGCAGCTACCAAGTCACGGCCTCATACGACGCGTGTCACTGCCGGAAAGCCTGATCCAATAAATGATTGTGTTGAATACGTTTCACTGATTAGCTGCTCTGCATAAACCAGGGACAAAATCGACAAATGTTGTCCCGGGAGGACCGCGATGCCGGTGCTTGAGGTTCGCAACGTTTCCAAGAATTTCGGAGCTATCCAGGCCCTGACCGACGTCAGCTTCCAGGTGGAGCGAGGCGAAGTCGTGGGTCTGATGGGGGATAACGGCGCCGGCAAGTCGACGATAGTCAAGACCGTGGCCGGGAATTTTCCGCCGAGCGACGGCGAAATTGTCGTGGACGGCGAGGTTTGCCACTTCCACCAACCCGTCCAGGCCCGCGCCAAGGGGATCGAAGTCGTTTATCAGGACCTGGCGCTCGCCGATAATTTGACGGCCGCGCAGAACGTCTTTCTGGGCCGCGAGATCAAGAAAGGCTTCTGGCCGATCAGGATTCTTGACAAGCAGGCAATGATCGACCGCTCGGCAGCGCTGTTCAAGGAACTCAAGTCAGAAACCCGGCCGCGCGACCTTGTCAGGAAGATGTCGGGTGGGCAGCGCCAAGCGGTCGCCATCGCGCGGACCCGGCTTTCGAACGCCAAGCTGGTGTTGATGGATGAACCGACGGCTGCCATTTCCGTACGCCAGGTGGCGGAAGTACTCGAATTGATCCGACGCCTCAAGGCGCAAGGAGTTGGCGTCATGTTGATCAGCCACCGAATGCCTGACGTTTTCGCCGTCGCAGATCGTATCATCGTGCTCAGGCGAGGCTCGAAGGTGGCTGACAAGGACGCCGGCAACACCTCGCCCGAGGAAATCACCGGACTGATAACGGGGGCTATCCGTGGCGAATAGTGCTCGGGAGTCAGTTAGTGTTAGGGAGTCAGTCGGGGAAACCGGCCGGCCGGCCATGTCGGACTTCGTCTCGACCAAGGAACAGACGGCTCTCCAACGTGTGTTTTCGAGTCAGCCCTTCTGGGTGACGATCGCGCTCATCGCTCTCGTCATTTTGATGACAGCCATGGAACCGAGCTTCGGCACCTCCGAAAACGTCGCCAATGTGACGCGCAACTTCGCACCTTTCGGCATCATGGCCCTCGGCATGACGATCGTGATCATCACCGGTGGCATCGATCTGTCGGTCGGCTCGATCATGGGCCTGGTGGTCATCGTCGCCGGTCTGTTCCTCACTTGGCATTATCCCTGGTACGTCGCCTTCGCCATGGGCCTTTTCTCCGGTCTGGCCTGCGGCGCGGTCAACGGATTCTTTGTCGCCTATGTCGGAATGCCGTCCTTTGTGGTCACCCTCGGAATGCTGTCCGTCGCGCGCTCGCTGGCGGTGGTATTCTCGGCCAACCAGATGCTCTACCAGTTCGGGCCCGATGCTCCAATCGTGAAGGCGATCGGTCAGGCGAAATGGCCGCGGCATGGACCCGAGGATTGGGCACCGCACTGGATACCAGAACTGTCATCGCAGTTCTGGACCATGGTGATCCTGGCCCTGATTGTCGGCTTCGTGTTCAATTTTACTGCCTGGGCTCGGCATCTCTTCGCCATCGGCGGAAATGAGGAGGCGGCACGGCTCACCGGCGTTCCGGTCAATTGGATTAAATTCCAGGCCTATCTCTTCTCGGCTTTCACTGCCTCGCTCGCCTCGCTCCTGCTCCTCGGCTACAACGGCTCGGCCATCAATGCCATGGGCCAAGGCTATGAGCTGCGCGTGATCGCCGCGACAGTCATTGGCGGCGCCAGCCTCATGGGCGGCGCCGGCACGGCCTTCGGTGCGATCATCGGTTCGGCGTTCCTCGAGGTGATCAGGAATGCGCTGCTGATGGCCGGCATCGATTCAAATTGGCAGGGTGCCTTTGTCGGCGCCTTCATCGTTCTTGCGGTTCTTTTGGGCATGCAAACCGGCGGCAAATCGATTCTCGCCGCGTCGCTGGCAGTCTTGATGCCCAAAAAACGCCGCTAGAAACCCGCCGGCGGGAGGCCGGCGGGATCACACTCAGGAGGAGAACGTCACATGAAAAAACATCTGCTGACGGCCGCCGTGGCGCTTGGCGCAATGGTGCTCGCCGTTTCCGGCGCCCAGGCGAAATACACCTTCGCCCTGGTGCCGAAGAACATGAACAATCCTTTCTTCGACCAGGCACGCGATGGCTGCAAGAAGGCCGAAGCCGAATCCAATGGCGCCGTGGAGTGCATGTATATTGGCCCCGGCGAGCATGGCGGCGGCGACGAGCAGGTACAGATCGTGCAGGATCTCGTGGCCAAGAAGGTGGACGGCATCGCCGTATCGCCATCGAACGCCGCGGCGATGGCGGTTGCGCTGCAGGCCGCCAAGGAAGCCGGCATCCCGGTCCTCACCTGGGATTCCGATCTCCTTCCCGAGAACAAAGATCTTCGCGTCGCCTATATCGGCACGCACAATTATGAGATCGGCGTGAACCTTGCCAAGCTTGCCATGCAGATCAAGCCCAAAGGCGGCACGATCTGCATCCAGTCGGGCGGCGCGGCGGCGGCCAACCACAATGAACGCATGCAGGGCATTCGCGATACGCTTTCGGGCACCAAATCGGCAGCCTCGCCCGGGGACCGACTGACGGGCCAGAACGGTTGGACTGAAATCGAAGGCTGTCCGCTCTACACCAACGATGATTTTCCGCTTTCGGTGCAGCAGTTCGAGGACATCATGGCGAAAAACCCGAACCTCGACGCGTTCATCCCGACCGGCGGCTTCCCGCAATTCATCCCCGATGCCAACCGCGCCGCGGTCGGACCGTACAAGGACAAGATCGCCTCGAAAGCCCTCGCCCTCGTCGTCGCCGACACGCTTCCCGTTCAGATCGACCAGATGAAGGAAGGTTTCTCCCTTGGCCAGGTCGGCCAGCGGCCGTTCGAGATGGGCTATAAGACGATGATGGCGCTAAAGGACATGAAGGACGGCAAGGCTCCACCGGCCGACCCGACCTACACGGGCCTCGACGTTTGCACTCCGGAGACAGCGGATACCTGCGTCGCCAAATAGTGCTTTCGGGCGGGAGGAAACTCCCGCCCTTTTCACAAGAGTATCTCAATGTCGGAATTGTTCTCGCTCAAGGGCCGTGTCGCATTGGTCACGGGTGCTTCGCGTGGTCTCGGCTTCGCCATGGCCAAGGCACTTGCGGAAAACGGCGCGACGGTGATCGTCAATGCCCGCGACATGGGCGCCCTCTCCGCAGCGGCCGAAAGCATAGGTGCCGAAGCGCTGCCGTTCGATGTCACAGACGCTGCGATCTCAAGAGCGTCGCTCGAAGGAATCGTCGAACGCCACGGCCGCCTCGATATTCTGGTCAACAACGCTGGCATCCAGCATCGGAGACAGTTGACCGAATGGGAGGACGAGGATTTCGACCGTGTGATTGCCGTCAATCTTTCGGCATGCTTCCGCATGATGCGCGACGCGGTGCGGCTAATGCTGCCAAACAAATTCGGGCGTATAATAAACACCGGATCGGTTGCAGCGATCCTTGGCCGTCCCACCATTCACGCCTATGTGGCGGCAAAGGCGGGCCTGCATGGACTGACACGCTCCACTGCCGCTGAGATGGGCCGTCACGGCATCACCATCAACGCGATCGCCCCCGGCTATTTCGCTACCGAGCTCAATACCGCACTTACAAACGACGAGGCCTTTACCAAATGGGTAGAGGCACGAACCCCCGCAGGCCGCTGGGCCCAGCCTGAGGAACTCGGCGGGGCCGTGGTGTTTCTCGCCTCCGACGCTGCCGCCTACGTCAACGGACATGTGCTGGCCGTTGACGGTGGGCTATCGGTTTCCTTGTGACCGGCGAACCGCCTTTCAGGAAATTTCAACCGGGCGACAACTGTGCAGGCAGGGCGTGCCTGCTGGCCGCGTGAAACGACGAGCTGCTGAATCTGCTGCCGTGGCCCAGTCCCCTGCGTGCATGAGGCCGGCGCCACGCGTTTGAACGAGCGCCGTTCGACAGCCACCGACGGTTCGATTCGCAGCCGCTATTTCGAAGTTTGACCGCATGGATGCTTGATGCCGCCAATATTTCATTCCACACACCGGTTACGATGAAGGACGACATATGGGATCAGCGCCGGGTATTCAGGTGGGCCTTGCCTGCCTCCCTTGTCCTGCATTTGCTCGCCGCCGCGCTTCTTTTATCCGCACTGCCGGTATCGCCCTCGCAGCCGCAGAAGGAGCAGGCCATCGGGGTGGATCTGGTGCCGCCACCCAAACCATCGGAGAAGGCCAAGATCGAACCTCCGCCCCTCGCGGAACCGCCCAAGCCCGAAAAGCCGCGGGAAGCAAAGACGCCGGCGCCGACGAGCAAAGATGCTGCCCGGAATGCACCTCAGAGGCCTGTCTTCCAATTCGGCGAGAAGGACGCCGGTCCTCGCAAGTCTCTGGACGGCAACAGTGCGGAGGATGGTTCGCAACAACCGACGGCGCCGCAAGATCCCAATAAACAGGACCTTGCACAGGCGCCGGACGTGACCGCGGTCGACGGTAAAGACCCGGCTCCGTCGCCTGGCGCATCCGCGCCGCCTAAGCCGAAGCCAGCGGACGTCACCAAAGGGCAAAAGCTCTTGAAGCTTCAGCAAGCCAAGACGTTGTTCTCGGAAGCAGCAACCGGTGATCCGATAGCGACAATCGCAATGGCTGCTTTGCCGCGCGGCGAACGGGTCGGGCAGCTCTGCGCCACGGAACTCGGCGGGCAGTTGCTCCACGCCTCGCCCCCCTATTTTTTTGACAGCATTCCCAAGTATCGGTTGAAGGAGGGCACGGTCCTTAACGTCGCCAGTGCACCCTTTCCCGTCAACGGGCAGTGGTACGACCTGAGCTTTCGTTGCGAGGTCGATCCGGACGCGACGAAAGTCATTTCCTTCGGCTTCCGTGTCGGAGATCCGGTGCCGCGCAGCGAATTGAAACGTCGCGGGCTGCCGGCCGAATAACTAGCTGAGGCTAATCGAGGCCGACGCGGGGACATCAATCCGCGAAGCAACCCGGCATCCGTAAGTTAGCTTTCGCCAACGGCCGCCCCAAGGTGGGACGAATGCTCGCCCGCCTTGGCAATCGCTGTGTCGAGGTTTAGCTTATGCTAAGGGAGGGTTCGATGACTTCAAGTTTCAATGTTCACCATGCTGCCGGCTATGAGCAGCTCATGGGCCGCTGGAGCCAAAGACTCGCGCCGCTGTTCATCGACTTCGTGGGGCTTGCCGACGGCGAAAGATCCTCGACGTCGGATGCGGCACCGGCAGTCTGACCTTCGCGCTCGTCAAGGCCGCTGACCTCGGTGAGGTCGCGGCGATCGACTTTTCGGCCGTTTTCGTCGAGGAGGCAATCCGGCGCAACACCGATCCGCGGATAAAAATCCGTCAGGCGGATGCCTGCGCCCTGCACTTTGAGGATGGCGCGTTCGACCGTGCCCTAGCCCTGCTCGTGCTCCATTTCGTGCCCGAAGCCGGCAAGGCAGTCGCCGAGATGCGCCGCGTCGTGCGGCCGGGCGGCGTCGTCGCGGCGACGGTATGGGACCATCTCGGCGGCATGCCGGGGATGCGCATGATGATCGATACGGTGGCCGTGCTCAGTGAAGGCGGACGCCAGCTGCGTGCCCGCTATTGCACGCAGCCGATGATGCAGCCGGGCGAAATGAAACGGACCTTTGTCGACCAGGGTCTCCGCGACGTTACGGAGACTGAGCTGATGATCCGCATGGACTATCAAAACTTCGACGATTACTGGGCGCCGATTGCCGCCGGCGAAGGGCCGCTCGGCAAGTATGTGGCCACGCTCGACCCGGCAGAGCGGGCGCGCACCGACGCCGCCATGCGCGACGCCTATGAGGCCGGCCGGCCCGACGGCCCGAGGTCCTTTGCCAATGTCGCCTGGGCCTGCCGCGGTGTCGTTGCCTGACGTTGGCGCTAGCCGATCCCGTAGACCAGCCCGACGCGGTCGTCCGACAGCTGCTCGACCTTGCGCAGGTCGAGCCCATGACGACTTTTCGCGGTCCCAAACAGGGCCTTTCCTTCACCGGCGAGCAGCGGATAGACGATCAGCCTGAGTTCATCCACCAGCCCGGCATCGATAAGGCTTGCGGTAATTCGGGCGCCGCCCATAAGGTAGATGTCCTTGCCGGGCTGCTGTTTCAGTGCAGTGATATCCTCGAAATTCCGCACGAAGCGCGTCTTTGGCCAGGCCGCCGAAGTCATTGTGTTCGACAGCACATAATGCGGCGTCTGCGCGGCAAAGCGGGCCCATTCGAGCTCGGCCGGCTTCGGTAATTTGCCGGTCATCGGCAGCGGCTTGTCGGGCTCGTTCTGGATGGCGCTCCAGTAGCGCTCGTAGCCGGCATACATGACGCTGCCAAGCAGGCAGGCGTCGATTTGCGGCGTCAGGCCGTATTCCTCGGACCACGCCTCGACCCAATCGGCGTAACCCTCGGGTCCCTCCATCTTGCCGTCGACGGAAATTTTCATTCCAGTGATTAATTTACGCATGACTTCCTCCATCAGGCTTGCGGGATGCAAGCACGTTTCATCGGTTCATCGTTGCTTCGTGTGGCTGACGGCCCTCAGGGATGGCCGCCGCGAGTTACATCAGGCCGGCAGGCGGCGGTCGTATTCTTCCCGCAGGCGGTTCCAGCCGTCCCAGAACGAGGTCGGTGTCTTGTCCGCCAGGCGGGCGGCCAGCAGGTCGAGGTGCATGTGCCAGCCGGCGGTGATGTTGAGCTGGATTGCACGTTCCGGCAGCCGGCGATGGACAACGGTGAGCAGCACATCGTCATCCTTCGCCTCCAGCAAGAAGGAGACGCCGCCGGTGTTTCCCCAGGTGATGGAAAGCTTGCGTGGCGGATCGAGTTCGGTAATCCGGCTCTCCATCCGATGCTCCTCGGGGAAGCCCGCAGGGCGCTGGCCAGGCGGGTCGGTCAGCTCATCGTTACGCCAGACGAACTCGAACGAGCTGCCGGCCTTCATTTCCATCTGGCCCGCGGCCATCCATTGCCGGCGCAGGTCACTCTCGGTGAGATAGGCCCAGATGCGCTCGATTGGGCCGGGCAACAGGCGCTGGATGGTGAACGTGGCGGGCTCGCTCAGCTCGCCATAGGCGCCGATGGTTCTCATCTGGTTCATTGCTCGTCTCCTTCTTTCGGGTTGGGCGATTTCCTGGGCTCATCCTGGGCTTTGCGTGCGTCCTCTTCGCGAAGAAGGCGTTCGAGAACATCGAGACGGCCGGTCCAGAAGCGCTCGTAGAAGCTGAGCCACTGATGGGCGCTGGCCAGCGGTCCGGGGTCGAGACGGCACAGATGTGTGCGGCCCCGCACCTCTCGACGAATAAGCCCTGCATTCTCCAGCGCCTTGATGTGCTTGGAGGCAGCCGCGAGCGACATCGCGAAGGGTTCCGCCAGCTGGCTTACCGTTTTCTCGCCATCGGCGAGATCGCGAAGCATGTGCCGGCGGGTGGCATCGCCAAGGGCGTGAAAAACCGCGTCCATCTGAGGTGTCTCTAATTCAACCATATGGTTGAATATAGATGCGTGCTTTCCGATAGTCAACCGTTTGGTTGAATAATTTATGTGGAGTGCTGCGGGGCCGTTTGCGCGATCGAGGACGTCGACGTGACAGGAGATACGGACGCGCCCAGTACAGTGGAGGCGAGGCTCTTACTTGCCCTGGAAGAAAGTGTGGATCGCGGCTTCCAGCTTTTCGATAAGCTGAGGGTTGTGGCAGCCGGCAGCCCAGATCAGGGCGTTTAGCCTCATCTCCTTGTTGAGAAAACTCACTTTCCCAGAATCCAGCAGGTATTCCGCGATCGCGTAGTGCCGCCCCTTGATAGCCTCAATGAGCGCGTTGTTTCTTCCTGTCTTGTCGGTCAGATTTGCGTCCGCACCATTCTCCACGAGCAACTTGACGACTTCCAGATGCCCGTTCTTCGCAGCCTCGATAAGAGCCGTTCTGCCATAGTAGTCGGCTCGCGCGTTGATCTCTATTTGGGGATGTCTCACGAGGGCTAAGATACACGCGTAATGGCCCTTGGCCGAAGCAAGGCTCAAGGGCGTGCTCTTCCATTTATTTCTGGAATTCACATCGATTTCCGGGTGTTCGATCAACGCCTCGACTGCCGCTGTGCGGGCATTGAGGGCTGAAAGGTGAAGTGCAGACCAGCCGCCGTCGTCCGACTGATTGATATCGGCGCCAGCCGCCAGTTCTGATCGAACGGCCTCCGCATCGCCTTTTTCTGCCGCGACCAGCAGAGGCGACCAGTCTCTTGCCCCTTCGGCTTCCAAGCTTTTGGTCAACGCGGTCGCCTCCCCGGATAGTCGACAGAATACCACACAATCCGCGACAATGGGGGCTCCTGTGAACCCCTAGGGGTTCCGTGGGTCGAAAGTCGGAGCGCGGTCGGCTCCTGCGGAGATCGAGATCAGCGCTTCACGTGCGTCTCCTCACATTCTCCTGATATTGACTCGCTTTGGCGGCCGTCCAGACTAGATAGAGCGTGCGCTGGGCGGATGATGCAGAAGGACCTGAACATGCCTGAACAGATTACCCTGAATAGACCTGAACAGATCAGATTGAACGACGGCTCCGCCATTCCGCAAATCGGCCTTGGCGTTTGGCAGGTCGATCCGGCCATCACGGCCAAGGTGGTCAGCTGGGGAATCGAGGCCGGCTACAGGCTGATCGACACCGCCGAAGGCTATCAGAACGAGGAGGGTGTCGGGCAGGCAATCCGCTCGGCCGGCGTGCCGAGAAGCGAGTTGTTCATCACCTCGAAACTGCGCAACGGCGCGCATCAGCGCGACGCCGCCTTGCGCGCCTTCGACGAGACGATGAGCAAGCTCGGCATCGAACAGATCGACCTGTTCCTGATCCACTGGCCGGTGCCCAGCCAGGACAGATACGTCGAGGCCTGGAAGACGCTGATCGAACTCAGGCAATCAGGCCGGATCAAGTCGATCGGCGTTTCGAACTTCAACCAGGACCATCTCGAACGGATCATCGGCGAGACCGGCGTCACCCCCACCGTCAATCAGATCGAGCTCCACCCCCGCTTCCAGCAGCGTGACAAACGCGAATTTCACGACAGGCACAACATTGGTATCGAAAGCTGGAGCCCGCTGGGCAGCGGCCGGCTGTTGAGCGACCCGACGCTTGAAAGCATCGCCAGGAAACACGGCAAGTCGGTGGCGCAGACGATCGTCAGGTGGCATCTTCAGGAAGGGCTGATCGTCATACCAAAGTCGATCCACCAGGACCGGATCGCCGCTAATTTCGATGTCTTCGATTTCGAGTTGGAAGCGAAGGACCTCGAGCTTATTCGAGATATGGATTCGCCCGATGGCCGCACCGGGCCGAACCCCGCCACGGCTTCATTCCTGTTCTGACGAAGTGGGCGTCACCGCGCGTTGGCGTTCCCTCACGCCCCTCTCTGTCCTGCCGGACAGAGGGCGCGCTGTCCCGCCAGCCTATATTCCCGAGCCATCCACCAAAGGCACATCTTCCCCCTCCCAGGGACTCGGCATTGAACCCTTGCTGAGATTGGCCGACGGCAACGGCATCCAGCACTTCAGTTCCGGCTCGGCATATTCGACGATGCGCCCCGGGGAAGAATCGGAAGCGCGCCAGCCTTCGCTGCCGAACTGATCGGCGCGGGCCCAGTAAGCCATGTCGACTTCGGCCGGCCCCTGTTCGGACGGCCGGACCGTGACAAGGATTCTGCTGCCGTCCCTTGGCGCGCTCGACATGTGGCGCCACCGATCAGGCTCGTCCATTGCATTTCCTCCTACGACAGTCGTCTCGTACGGATAGTCGCTTCGCGTTCGGAAGCGGTCAACCCGAACTTTCAGGCTTGCCCCAAGGGTGGAAGACTAGGCCAAGACCGGGGCAAGACCCCTGCTCCGTCGCGCCACGGAACAAGTCATGGCGCACCGGGTTTGGCAAGGTTGCTGAAGGAAGCAAAAATGAGATCAGCGCCGCGATCGATCCCTACCATTGTTGCATGGCAGGCCGCGCCCTTCATTCGCAATCCGGTCCGATCGCAATGAGGCAGGCCGGTTCCGATCGTTCCACCCCACCGGAGGAGAGAAAAGGCGGCATAGGACGAACGCTCGGCCTCGGCCTGATAACAGGGGCGGCCGACGACGATTGTTCTGCGATAGGCACCTACGCCAGCGCCGGTGCCCGCTTCGGACCCGACCTACTTTGGACGGCTCCGGTGACCTTGCCGATGATGTACGCGGTCGTCTACCTGTCGTCGAAGCTTGGCCAGGTATCCGGGCGCGGATTGTTCCACGTCATCAAGGACTTCTACCCGCGGTGGCTGCTTTGGTCGGTGCTTTTGGGTGTGCTCATCGGAAACACCATCGAGGCGGCGGCGGATCTCGGCGGAATGGCCGCGGCGATCAACATATTCGTGCCGCTTCCCATTCCGCTGATCGTGCTGTTCGTCGCCGCCCTCATCTTCGCCCTCCAGGTGTTCGGCTCTTACACTTTGATCCGCAACATTTTTCGGTGGCTGGCGCTGGCGCTGCTCGCTTATGTCGGTGCCGCCATTCTGGCCAAGCCGGACGCCGCGGCGGTGCTGCGCGGAACGCTGCTTCCCAGAATCGAATTCAACCGCGAGTTCCTGTCGATCCTGGTCGCCATCATCGGCACGACGCTGTCCGCCTATCTCTATACGTGGCAGTCCAATGAGGAGGTCGAGGAGGAGATTACCCGAGGGCGAACGACGCTCAGGCAAAGGCAGGGCGCCACCGAGGGTGAACTCCGGCGCTCTCGCCGGGACATCCTCATCGGCATGATGTTTTCAAATCTCGTCATGTACTTCATCATCCTGTCGACAGGCGCTACGCTCTACGAGGTGGGCCACCACGATATCGACACGGCCGCACAGGCCGCGGAGGCGCTGCGCCCGCTCGCCGGCCAGGCCGCAAGCATCCTGTTCGCCGCAGGCGTGATCGGTGTGGGCTTCCTTGCGGTTCCTGTCATGACCACCGGCGCCGCCTATGATGTTGCACAAGCCGTCGGCTGGAAAAACAGCCTGCACGCCCGGGCTCGAGAGGCGCCCAAATTTTATCTCGCCATCGGCTTTTTTACGGCGATCGCCGCCGGCCTTAACTTTCTCGGCTTCAATCCGATGAAGGCGCTGGTCTGGTCCGGCATCGTTCAAGGCTTCTCGACGCCGCCCTTGCTGCTGCTCATCATGCTGATGACGAACAGCCGCAGGATCATGGGCGATCAGGTGAACAGCCGGAGCACCAACATACTCGGTTGGGCAACGACCGCCGCTATCTTCTCGGCGACGATCGGCCTGGTGGCAACCTGGTTCATGTGATCCGGCGGAACAAAGGAGCCCTGTCCGCCAGTTGGATTACCCCTTACCGCTTGCGGACTGTCCCAGCTTTGCCGATCTGGGAAATTCCACAACGTCTCCGCGTGGCCGCTTGTATTGCGCTGCGACAATTGCATCGATCAGGAGATCCAGAGCCGCACGAGCCGTGCGGCTCGTCTCGTCGTCACCGCTCAAATAATGGCAGGCTCGTTCAAGGTGGAGGTGTGCGGCGGCAAAGTCGCTTGTCATAGGCTTCTCCCTGTTGCCCGCCGGCCGGCAAGATGACCGCCTCGATTTACCCAAAAGCAAATATCCACAGCCGGATTTGAATCAAATTGGCCTGACTCACTGCATGCCGCGGAGCCACTCCAGCACCTTGGCCTGTGCCTCGCCCGCATCCTCTCCGAGGACCGCGAGGCCGTCGAGGATTGTGGTATCGGGACATAGTTCCTCGACGTCGCGCCGGGTGCGCCCGAGGCCGCTGACGATATAGGTGACGAACGGCGCAATGATCTTGCCCGACAGGTCATGACTGGCCAGGAAGCTGCGCACAGGCGGCGTCAGCCTGACGTTCCACAGCGGTGAGCCGACAAGGACGACGTCATGATTGCTGACGTCGATCTTCGTCCGCAGCGGCGGCAGGTAACCGGACCGCTGTTCCCTGACATTTTGCGCGACGAGCGCGTCATAGTCATCCGGATAGGGTTCCACTGTCTGGATCTCCACCAGGTCACCGCCAATCAGACTATGGATTTGGCGGGCGACGGTTCTGGTGTGGCCGGTGCGCGAATAGTAGACGATCAGGACCTTTCGTCCGGGAGAGCCTGCCGGCTGAGCCAGGATATTTGTCGGCATCAGCAAAAGTCCGCCTGCCACAAGCCCGGAGGAGCTGAGGAACTTCCGGCGCTTCATGTCGGGGCCACTCCAAGGCTGCAGCAGGCGATGAGCCCTGGAGACTTCGCCAGCCTGACAGTCAGGTCGGACAGGCTGTTCAGCGAGACGATACGCCCCCTGAGGAACTTGGCCATCGGTTGGATCTCCGCTTGCGCCCGCGCCGCTATCTTCTTGTTTGATCGCGATCTTTTCCAAACCGGCAAGGCCGGTTCGGGATCTCTACCGGCCTGTCATGTCCAATACCGCTTGCGGCAAGCGAGCGCCCTTCAGCGTGATCTGGGAGGCGGCTTGGTCAATGTCGTCGAGCTCTTCCCGGCTCAGATCGATCGCGACAGCCCCGAGGTTTTCCTCCAGCCGATGCAGCTTCGTGGTGCCGGGGATCGGCACGATCCAGGGTTTTTGGGCAAGCAGCCAGGCGAGAGCGATCTGAGCGGGCGTGGCGCCCTTCAGTTCGGCGACCTTGCGCAGCAGGTCGACCAGCGCGACGTTGGCCTTGAGCGCCTCTGGCGCAAAGCGTGGAACGGCGGCGCGGAAATCGGAGCTGTCGAACCTGGTGTTCTCATCCATCTTCCCTGTCAGGAAGCCTGCGCCCAGCGGACTGAAGGGAACGAAGCCGATGCCGAGTTCCTCCAGCGTCGGCAGGATCTCCGTCTCCGGGCCGCGGTACCACAGCGAATATTCGCTCTGCACCGCGGTCACCGGATGGACGGCGTGAGCGCGCCTGATCGTCTGCGCCGCGGCTTCCGACATTCCGAAATGCCTGACTTTGCCGCCATCGACCAGCTCCTTGATCGTGCCTGCGACATCCTCGATCGGCACATTCGGATCGACGCGATGCTGGTAGAACAGGTCGATGCGGTCGGTCCTGAGGCGCTTGAGCGAAGCTTCGGCAACCGCCTTGATATGGTCCGGCCGGCTGTTCAGGCCACCGCTGCGCTGGCCGGTCTCAAGGTCGATGTCGAAGCCGAACTTGGTGGCGATCGCCACTTTGTCGCGCAACGGCGCCAGCGCCTCGCCGACCAGCTCCTCACTGGCAAAAGGCCCGTACGCCTCGGCCGTGTCGAACAGCGTAACACCACGATCCACGGCCGTGCGGATGAGGGAGATCATGTCGCCCCTTGGCGGGGGCGTACCATAGACCGAAGTCATGCCCATGCAACCGAGCCCGAGGGCCGAAATTTCCAGGCCGCTATTGCCAAGTTTTCGTGTTTGCATTTTTCGTCTCCGCGACTGCAACCCGGTATGCCGTCTCAAGGATTTGAAACCGGCTGTCGAGGTGGCGTTTGATTGAAGATATTGCTCCAGTTCGGCCGCCGCTCAGCGACCGACCCGTGCCTGCAGATGGGCTGGGTAGCGGTCTCCTTGCACCGCAATTCTCGAGACGGCAGCTTCGATGTCGCCAAGATCATTGGCGGTCAGCTCCATCTCGGCGGCGCCGATGTTTTCCTCAAGCCGATGCAGCTTTGTCGTCGCGGGGATCGGCACTATCATGGCTTCTGCGCCAGCAGCCAGGCCAGCGCGATCTGCGCGGGCGTGACCTTTTTGCCGGTCGCGATTTCGCCCAGCACGTCGACCAGGGCCTGGTTCGCCTTGCGCGCCTCGGGCGCAAAGCGCGGCACGATGTTGCGGAAGTCGCTTGCGTCGAACCTCGTGTTCTCGCTGATCGCGCCGGTGAGAAAGCCCTTGCCCAGCGGGCTGAAGGGAACGAAGCCGATGCCGAGTTCCTCGAGCGTCGGCAGGATCTCCTTTTCCGTTTCCCGCCACCACAGCGAATGCTCGCTCTGCAGTGCTGCGACCGGTTGCACGGCATGGGCACGGCGGATCGTCTGGGCGCCGGCTTCCGACATCCCGAAATGCCTGACCTTGCCTTCGCCGATCAGCTCCTTGACGGTGCCGGCAACGTCCTCGATCGGCACATTCGGATCGACGCGGTGCTGGTAGAACAGATCGATGTGGTCGGTCCTGAGCCGCTTGAGCGAAGCCTCGGCAACCGCCTTGATATGCTGCGGCCGGCTGTTCAGGCCACCGCTGCGCTGGCCGGTCTCAAGGTCGATGTCGAAGCCGAACTTGGTGGCGATCACCACTTTGTCCCGCAACGGCGCCAGCGCCTCGCCGAGCAGCTCCTCGTTCTTGTAGGGGCCGTAGGCCTCGGCGGTGTCGAAGAAGGTGACGCCGCGCTCATAGGCCGAGCGGATCAGCGTGATCGCGTCCGTCTTGTCGGTGGCTGGACCATAGCCGAAGCTCAGCCCCATGCAGCCCAAGCCGAGCGCCGAGACTTCCAGATCGCTGTTCCGAGTTTGCGCTTTTGCATCGGGTTTCTCCTCTAGGTTCGACCGCCGACGGCGGCCGGCAAAACGGCGGCGCTTGCACCCGGCAGGGCGGCGCTTTCCGCAACTTGGGCTTCCGGACCGGCCTTGACCGTCCGGCGGGCGATCAGCATGGCGGCGATCGCCAGTGCCAGTGCCAGCATCACCGTGCCGGCAGTCAGCGCAGATGTGACCTGATGGACGAGCAGGTTCCTGCCGTCGAGCGCACCGGCGCCGAAGGCCGACACTGCGACCAGGATTCCGAGGCCGAGCGAATTGCCCAATTGATGTGCGACGTTGACGACGCCGGAGGCTGCGCCCGCATCCTCGGCGCTGACCCCGGCGACGCCGGAGGCAGTGAGCGGGCTCAATGCAAACCCCTGCCCTGCCCCGACCAGCATCATCGGCAGGGCGACCCCGGTCACATAGGACGTGTCGGGCGAGACGCGGCTCAGCCAGGCCATGCCGATCAGCGACATGGTGAGGCCGCCGGCGAGCAGCCGACCGTTGCCGAACCGCTTCGTCAGCTGCGGCACCGTCATCGCGACGGCGAAGTTCACCAGGGTAGCCGGCAAGAATGCCAGACCGGTGAGCGCGGCGCTGTAGCCGACGACGCCTTGCAGGAACTGGGTGGTGAAGAAAAAGAAGCCGATCATCGCGCCGAGAAAGAGGACGCGCGCCGCATACGCGCCGGCCCGCACCCGGCTGGCGAAAAGACGCAGCGGCATGATCGGCTGCTTTGCTCGCGTCTCGTTGACGATGAACAGGGCAAGCAGCGCGGCCGCGGCGACAAGGGCTGCGATCGTCAGCGGGTCGCTCCAGCCGGCGCTTGCGGAGCGGACCAGGCCATAGACAAGCGCGCTCATGCCGATGGTCGAGGTGAGCGCGCCGGCAACGTCGAACTGGCCGGATCGCCGCTCCGTTTCCGGCAGGTAGCGCCATGAGGCGACAATCATGGCGATGCCGATGGATAGATTGACGAGGAAACCGACGCGCCAGGAAAGCCAGTCGGCCAGCACGCCGTCAAGGACGAGGCCGACGCTGGCGGCCACCCCGGCAACGGCGCTGTAATAGGAGACCGCGCGGGTGCGTTCAGGGCCCTCGGAGAAGTTCGTCTGCAGCAGGGCGAGCGTCGAGGGCGCGAGGATCGCCGAGCCGAGACCCTGGACCGCGCGCGCCGCAAGCATCCATGCCGGCGACTGTGCCAGGCCGATCGCCAGCGATGCCGCCGTGAACAGCGCCAGGCCGAGGATCAGCATGAGGCGGCGGCCGAGTATGTCGCCGGCGCGGGCGCCGATCAGCAGGAAGCCGCCGAAGGTCAGCGTATAGGCGCTTTGCACCCAGGACAGCTCGGCACTGGTGAAATTGAGGTCGTGGTGGATCTTCGGCAGTCCGGTGAGGACGACCGAAATGTCGAGCACGATCATCACATAGCTGACCAGGATGATTGTCAGAACGGCCGTCTTGCTGGGTATGGAAGGAGCGGTCATCGTCATACGTGCTCCGCCTTGGCTTGATCTCGATATTGCTCGTCGCTGACATGCTCCATCCAGTCGACGGCCTTGCCGTCGAGCGCTTCCTGGACGGCGATATGCGTCATGGCGGTGGCAGGCGCGGCACCATGCCAGTGCTTCTCGCCGGGTTCGAACCAGACCACGTCGCCGGGACGGATTTCCTCTGTCGGGCCGCCCCAGCGCTGGACGCGACCGCAGCCCGAAGTCACGATCAGGACCTGCCCCAGCGGATGCGTATGCCAGGCAGTGCGCGCACCCGGTTCGAACGTCACGGCATTGCCGGCCGCACGCGCCGGAGCGTTGGCTGCAAACAGCGGATCGATACGGACCGTTCCGGTAAACCATTCGGCCGGCCCCTTGCCGGACGGCTGCGCGCCGCTACGCTTGATTTCCATTATCTTGGCTTCTTTGCTGGGCTGACGGAAAATGTCCGTCGCGCGATTGCCGATGGCGGGAATCTAGGCAGTGTAGCGGCATGCAATTAGATGCTATAATTGGCATGAAGCTATGAGATGGATTCATGAATGCGGCAAGGTAGCGTCAACGATCTGCTCGCCTTTCTGGCTGTCGCGAGGGAGCGAAGTTTTACCAGGGCGGCCGCGAAACTCGGCGTTTCGCAGTCGGCTCTCAGCCACACAATCCGCGGACTTGAGGAGCGGCTCGGCGTCCGGCTGCTGACCCGGACCACCCGCAGCGTCTCGCCAACGGAGGCCGGCGAGCGCCTGCTTCAGACCGTTGGCCCGCATTTCGAGGGCATCGAGACGGAGCTCGCCGCGCTCAGCGAGCTGCGCGACAAGCCCGCCGGCACCATCCGCATCACCGCGGGCGAGCATGCGGCTGACGCGATCCTGTGGCCCGCGCTCGCAAAGCTGCTGCCCGCCTACCCCGACATAAAGGTCGAGATCATCATCGACTACGGCCTGACCGATATCGTCGCCGAACGCTATGATGCAGGCATCCGTCTCGGCGAGCAGGTCGCCAAGGACATGATTGCGGTCCGCATAGGCCCCGATATGCGCATGGCGGTGGTCGGCGCGCCGTCCTATTTCGCCCGCCGCAAGCGGCCGCAGACGCCGCTCGAGCTGACCGATCACGCTTGCATCAATCTGCGCCTGCCGACCTATGGCGGCATCTATGCCTGGGAGTTCGAGAAAGCCGGCCGCGAGCTCAAGGTGCGGGTCGAGGGGCAATTGGTGTTCAACAATATCGGGCTGCGAATGAACGCGGTGCTGGCCGGCCTCGGGCTCGCCTACCTGCCCGAGGACCAGATACGCACGCAGCTTGCCGACGGGCGGCTGGTCAGGGTGCTGGCCGACTGGTGCCCGCCCTTTCCTGGTTACCATCTCTATTACCCGAGCCGCCGGCAACCTTCGGCCGCCTTCGCCTTGCTGGTCGATGCGCTGCGCTATCGCCGCTGAGGCGATGTTTCGGATGTTTCAGCGCGGTACGCCGCGTTGAATGAACCAATTACGGGCGGTGTTCCGCAAACTCTGTCCACTCACCGCGCTGCTTTTGAAATTTTCTCGCTCTTTTAATTCTACAAACTCTCTAGACTTAACATAGATCGCTAGGCCTAGAATAGAGCGCTTGAGAGGAGCCAGGAATGTCGAAAAAGCTCGTGGTGGGGCTGTCGGGCAATTTGACCCGGCCGTCGAAGACCAAGGCGTTCGTCAGCCACATCGTCGGGCAGGCCGCCGAAAGCATTGCCGCGGCCTCGGCCGTCTTCGACATTGAGGATCTCGGCGCGTCCCTGCCGCAGGCAAGGCGCATTGGCGATCTGGACCCGGCGGCGCGCAACATTGTCGAACGGCTGCTGGGCGCCGACATCCTGGTGGCCGGCTCGCCGACTTTCAAAGGCAGCTACACCGGGCTTTTCAAGCACTTCTTCGACCTGCTCGACCCGTCATCGCTGAGGAGCAAGCCGGTCATCCTCGCCGCAACCGGCGGCGGCGAGAGCGTCACTCGCTGATCGTCGAGCACCAGCTGCGGCCGCTGTTCGGCTTCTTCGAGGCACTCACCATGCCGACCGCGATCTACGCCTCCGACAAGGATTTTGCCAATGGCGTGCTGGTGTCGGAAGCCATCGACGCCCGCGCCCGGCAGGCGGTCGCCGAGGCATGCCGGGTAACCGGATTGCCCTACGGCGTCGGCCTTGCCGCCTGAACGCGCCACTGATCCGAGATCCCCCTTCCCGACCCATTCAGGAGCACGCGGCGATGACCCGATCCACAAAATCCAGGCAAATCAAACTGGGCGCTTTCCTGCCCGGCGGCGGACAGCATATTGCCGCCTGGCGCCATCCCGATGCGCCGGCCGACGGCGCGACCAATTTCGAGTTCCACAAGCAGCTTGCCCTGACCGCCGAGCGCGGCCTGTTCGATGCCTATTTCCTCGCCGACAATCTGACGGTCGGCCTCGGCGCCCGCGAAGGCGGCAACGCCAAGATCGCCGGCTTCGAGCCGGTGACGCTGTTTGCAGCACTTGCGCCGCTCACCACGCATCTCGGCTTCATCGCCACCGCCTCGACCACCTATGAGGAGCCCTACACGCTGGCTCGCAAATTCGCCTCGCTCGACCTGCTGTCGAATGGCCGGGCCGGCTGGAACGTCGTCACCTCGGCCGGCGACGAAACCGCGCGCAATTTCAATCGCAATACCCAGCCCAATCATGCCGACCGTTACGCGCGGGCCCATGAGCATGTCGAGACGGTCAAGGCGCTGTGGGACAGCTGGGAGGGCGATGCCTTCATCCGCGACAAGAAATCGGGCCGCTTCTACGACAAGGACAAGCTCCACGACATCGATCACAAGGGGCAGCACTTCAGCGTCAAGGGCCCGCTCAACGTGCCGCGCCCCGTGCAGGGGCACCCGGTGGTGGTGCAGGCCGGGCAGTCGGAAGACGGCCGCAAGCTCGCCGCCCATTCGGCGGAAGTCATCTTCACCGCCCATCAGAACCTGGCGTCGGCGCAGGAATTCTACCGCGACATCAAGGCGCGCGTGATTGCCGCCGGCCGCGATCCCGAGCAGGTGCTGATCATGCCGGGCGTAGCACCCTTCGTCGGCCGCACCGAAGAGGAAGCGCGCGCCAAATACCAGCAGCTGAACGATCTCATCCTGCCTGAGGATGGCGTCGCCCTGCTCAATGGACTGGCCGGCCAGACGCTCGACATCAGGGGCTACCCGCTCGACGGCCCGCTGCCGCCAAGCAAGGAAACCGAAGGCATGAAGAGCCGCCAGGCGCTGATCCGCCAGATCGCCGACGAGCACAACTTCACCATCCGCCAGCTCTACCAGTGGGTAGCAACGGCCCGCGGCCACTACACCGTCATCGGCAGCGCCGTGCAGGTTGCCGACCAGATGGAGGAGTGGTTCGGCAACGAAGCTGCCGACGGCTTCAACATCCTGCCGCCCTGGTTGCCCGGCGCGCTCGACGATTTCGTCGAGCTGGTGATCCCGGAGCTGCAGCGCCGTGGCCTGTTCCGCACCGCCTATGAAGGCAAGACCCTGCGCGCGAACCTCGGCCTGAAGCGGCCGGAAAATCCCTGGACCGCCGCCCGCTCGGCCGTGCTGGCCGCCGAATAGCTCCCTGTCGCAAGAGGCAAGACGATGAGTTTGCAGCACATCGAACAGCCGGTCGTCATCGACAGGCGTGATAGCGAGACCAGCCTTGGCTCGGACTTCCTGCGTCTCGGTCGCCGGACAGGAATTCGCTTCCTGTCGCGCTATGGCGTCCTGATCGCTTTCCTCGCACTCTGGCAGGTGTCGAGCAGCGCCGGGTGGGTCAACACGGCGGTGCTGCCGCCGATCGATACGATTGTCGCGGCACTTTGGAAGGGGCTGGCCGGCGGCACTCTGCTCGGTGACATCGCCATCAGCCTGCAGCGCGCCGGTCTCGCCTTCGCGGCCGCCGTGCTGGTCGCGATCCCGCTTGGTCTGTTCATGGGCCAGGTGCGCACCGTCGAAACCGCGCTCGATCCCATCCTGCAGGTTTTCCGTCAGACCTCGGCGCTGGCGCTCTATCCGGTGTTCATCCTGCTGCTTGGGCTGGGCGAAGCCTCCAAGGTATTCGTCATTTTCTGGGCGACGCTGTTCCCGCTGCTGCTCAACACCATCAGCGGCGTCAAGCAAGTCGATCCGAAACTGCTGGAGATGGCCCGCGTCTACGGCGCCGGGCAAATCACCGTTTTCCGCCGCGTCGTGCTGCCCGGCGCCGTGCCCTCGATCTTCGTTGGGCTGAGGCTCAGCGCCACCACGGCGCTATTGCTTTTGATCGCCTCCGAAATGATCGGCGCCAACAAGGGCATCGGCTTCCAGGTGATGAACGCGCAGTACAACTTCCAGATACCGCTGATGTTCGCCGCAATCGTCATCCTCGCCGGCCTCGGCCTGATCGCCAACCAGGCGCTGGTCAGCCTGCAGCGGCGGCTCTGCCGCTGGAGCAATGCCGTCGACTGACCACTCGTTGCCATCCTTCAAACCAGGCCCAAACCAGGCCAGAATAAAGGAAGACCGGATCATGAAAATTACCCGCCGTTCCCTGCTTGCCGGCGCACCCTTCGCCGCCGGTCTTCTCTCCGCCGGCCTGCCCCGCTTCGCCTTTGCTGAAGCGGCACAAGTCAAGTTCCGCTATCTCGCCAGCCGCGGCAGCATCTCTCCGCATGAGCTGGCCGACGAGCTCGGCTATTTCAAAGGCCTCGGCGTCGAACTGGAGAATGTCGGCTATTCCGGCGGCGGCCCGGAATCGCTGTTCGCGCTGGCCTCCGGCAGCGTCGATCTCGGCTCGGCCGCAACCGCTGCCGTGATCAATTCGATCTCCGGCGGCAACGACTTCGTCGCCGCCTATCCGAGCAACGGCATCAACAATAAGGTGCGCAGCGTCTTCTACGTGCTCGACGACAGCCCGATCAAATCGATCGCCGACATTGCCGGCAAGACCATCGCCGTCAACACGCTCGGCGCCCATCTCGACTACACGGTGCGCGAGGCGCTGCACAGCGTCGGCCTGGCGCCCGACGCCGCCAATCTCGTCGTGGTGCCCGGACCGCAGCTCGAACAGACCTTGCGTTCCCGCCAGGTCGACATCGCGGCGCTGGGCTACTGGCAGGCGACGTTTGCCGGCGCCCTGGTCGACAATGGCGGCGTGCGTGGCGTGTTCAACGACACCGACGTGCTCGGCGAGCTAGCCGGCGGCTTCGTCGTGCTCAGGCGCGACTTCATCGCCGCGCATCCGGACGCCGCTCGCAACTTCGTCGAGCAATCCGCCCGTGCCTCGGACTGGTCGCTGCAGAACCCGGACGAAGCGCGCAAGGTGCTCGCGAACATCCTCGACAAGCGCGGCGAAAACGGCGAATTGGCGCGCTACTGGACCGGCTTTGGGCTGCGCCAGGGCGCCAAGGCAACCGACCGCGATATCGACTTCTGGGTCAGCGTGCTCGAGCGCGACGGCCGCCTGCCCAAAGGCAAACTGAAGGCGGTGGACATCCTCTACCGGCCGGGCGAAACCAAGACCAACTGACGAAACGGCCGGAGACAAGCGCGATGAGCAGCACAAGCGGCGGTGAGGTCAGCATACGCGACCTGTCCAAATCCTTCAGCATCGGTGGGCGCCCGCTTGCCGTGCTGAGAGCGCTCAACCTCGACATCTGCTCGGGTGAATGCCTGGTCATCGTCGGCGCCAGCGGATCGGGCAAGACCACGCTGCTGCGCATCCTAGCCGGGCTGGAGGCCGCCGACAGCGGCGGCGTCGCCATCGATGGCAAGCCGGTGCATGGCGTCGGCGCCGAGCGCGCGGTGATTTTCCAGGAACCGCGCCTGCTGCCCTGGCTGACCGTGCTCGGCAACGTCGCCTTCGGCCTCGAGGTGCGGGGCGTGCCTAAGGCCGAGGCCGACGAAAGGGCGCGCTTCTATATCGCGCTCGTCGGCCTCGCCGAATTCAGCGATGCTTTCCCAAGGCAGCTATCGGGTGGCATGGCGCAGCGCGTCGGCATCGCCCGCGCCTTGACCGTGCAGCCTGAAATCCTGCTGCTCGACGAGCCGCTGGGGGCGCTCGACGCCATGACCAAGATCGGCATGCAGGAGGAACTGGCGCGCATCTGGAGCGAGGAGAACGTCACCATGGTGATGGTGACTCATGACCTCGAGGAAGCGATCTACCTCGCCGACAGGGTACTGATCCTGCCCAAGGAGAAAGGCGGCGCGGCGCGGCTGATCGAGATCGACCTGCCCCGCCCGCGCGAGCGCAGCGAAAGCCGCTTCGTACGCTATCGCGAAGAACTGCTGCGCGAGTTCGGCCTGCACTGAAGGGCGGACTATGCCGTGGACCCACGGCGGCGGCAAAGTGCCGCTCGGTTCCGTCCGCGACCTTTGAAAACCTTGGGTTCCTCGCCCCGCAGAGCGGGGAGAGGTGGCTCGGCGAAGCCGAGACGGAGAGGGGCCTTCCGGCATCGCAGACCGTCCCTCAAGCGCCACCCACCTGCTCTCCCCGGGTTCTTTTCTGGAACCGGATTCCACGCCCCGCATTTTCTAACCGGGAGGCGAAGGAGCGCGGCATGAAAGCTTTGTTCGCAATCTTCGGCGGCTTCGTCCTGACGCTCGCCGTATTCGCCAGCGGTCTGGCCTTCGCCACCTGGCTTCTGATAGCCAAGCCGGTGTCGCCGGCCGCCCCGGTCTCCAGCGTCGCCGAATTGTGGACCAGGGATCCGCGCCCGGTGAACCCGGCCTCGCAGCGCCTGGAGCGCCTTCCCGCCCGCGCGGTCCCGGCTGATCGCACCTCGAAACCCGCCGATGCCGCAGCGTCGGCGCCCGACACCACCGTGACCGGCTCTATCCAACCGGCAGCGGAAGAGCAGCAGACGCTGCCTGTCGCCCATGTCGAATGGTGCGCAAGCCGCTACCGCTCCTACAGACCGGACGACAACCACTACACATCCTACAGCGGCCAACAGCGCCCCTGCATCTCGCCCTATCTCGACGCCGGCGATGACGGCAGCTACGTCGAGGCGAGCGACACGTCGTCTATCGAGGGCTCCGTCCCATCGGATGAAACCGACGGCGCCGAGCTCTCATCCGACCACCTGCAATACTGCTTCAGCCGCTACCGCTCGTACCGACCGGAAGACAACACGTATCAGCCGTATTCCGGCGGGCCGCGCCGGCAGTGCGAGTAGGCGGGCGGGGGCGGGCTGGCGGCCGCAGTACATGGCGCCTTGTGCGACCCCACCCAACGATCACGCAGATTTCTTGGATCGTTCGGGTTGGCGCGGCGTTCATCCGATACCCAAAGGAGAAATCAACATGGGCGACGACCGGGAAGACAAGATTCGTGAGCGCGCATACCAGATCTGGGAACGTGAAGGCCGGATCCATGGCGATCCCGAGCGGCACTGGCACCGGGCCGAGGCCGAGATCGACAGGGAGGCAGCCCTGCCACTGACGGCAGGCGATGCTCTGCCGGAAACCCGCGAGGTCGCGAGCTCCGACGTCTTGACGGTCGAGGCCCTGGCTGTGCGCACCGGCATATCGGGCGAACAGGCGCAGGAGCTGATCGATAGGCTGGGCAACGACCGAGCGGCGATCGAGCAAGCCGCGCGCAACCTCAAGGGGAAGCACCGGCTCGGGGAGTGACAGATGATCAGAAAACTCAAAGACGGAAAATACCGCCTCTATTCGCGCAAGAAGGACGAAAAGACCGGCAAGCGCCGCAATCTCGGGACGTTTGACAGCCGCGAGGCTGCGGAAAAGCACGAACGCGAGGTGCAGTATTTCAAGAGGCATTGAGGGGCGTGCCGTCGCTTGCCAGGCAGCCGCGCCGGATGCCTGACGGAACCTGAATTCCAGCCCGCAACAAGCCGTCGCGAAGCCACTACCGCTCCCACAGGCCAAGCGACGACCACTACACATCCTACAGCGAAGGGCAGCGCCCCTGCATCTCGCCCTATCTCGACGCCGCCGATGACGGCAGCTACGTCGAGGCGAGCGATACGTCGTCGGTGGAGGGCTACCCGCCATCGGATGAACCCGGCGGCGCAGAGCTGTCATCCGACCACATGCAATACTGCTTCAGCCGCTACCGGTCATATCGACCGGAAGACAACACCTATCAGCCCTATTCCGGGGGGGCCGCGCCGGCAGTGCGAGTAGGTGGGGCGTCGCGGACACGATGGTGAGGTGAGGGCACGCCTGGAATAGGAACACGGCCCGCGCCCACGGCACCTGACCGACTTCGAATCCAGCTCCTTGCCGAGTGGCCGAGACTGCAGCATGGCAATCCTGAAACGAACATCGCGGCGAGATCAGCGGGTTCGGCACCGCACACCGGATCGATTAGCGCTCACACACGCGCCGATCAAACGTGCTCGGCTCTATCGAGATTTTAACGTACGCTTCTCATGCAATTCTGTATGTCAATAGGACGTCAGCGGACAAGCCGCTTTAAGGCATTGATTTCATGGGGATAATTTTCGTATATAATGTCTTGCATACAGACTTCTACCCGGCATCACTATACACATTGAAACATTGCAGAAGAGCATGGGATCATAACTCGCTGTAACAAAAGCATTTTATCTCAGACAATATCAGATATCCACAGACATGTAGAAAACTTCAACGTCGGCGCGTTGACATTGAACGACGGCGACGATACAGCTTTAGATTGTCGCGATAGGGATGGTGCTGAAATGGCTGATAATGAAGGGCTGGAGCAGTTCACACTGACGCTAAAGGGGAATGGGGTCGAGATCAAGCGTGAGATCAGCCCAGATCAATTTGCTGCGATCATGAGCGTGGTTATTGGCAGAGATATGTCTGCCAGTAATACTTCGACCGCATCCACGGGAGCGCCGGTAGAGCTAGCAGTTAAAATCTCGCTCAGAGAATTTCTCGACGAGGTCAAAGCAGTGCGTAAGCCGGATCAAATTGTGGCAATAGGTCATTATATTGGCCTTCATGAGGGTCAGCCCACCTTCTCCCGTGAGGACATAAAGGACCGCTTTGCTGCTGCGAGAGAACCTATGCCCTCGAATTTCCCGCGAGATTTCGGGGTGGCCATCAAAGCTGGGGCAATCGCCGGGGCACATCAAAAGGCGGGCCACTACTACGTGACCAAAACCGGAATACAGGCTGTTGATCGGCACTTCGGGGCCGACGCGAAGAAGTAAGAGGATACGCATCCATGGCTCTCAAGGATTTGGTTGCGGATCGTGGCAAGATCACGGAGGAGATGATCGAGAAGATCATAGCCGATTATATCCGGTATGATCCAGGAACCTACGAAATCGTATTTACCCGGGCCGGCATGGCATTGGGGAACGACGCCAAAGTTCTAGTAATGCTTGTTGCGATTGTGGGCTGGAAGTACGTGACCGACGAAACTCGCTCGGCCGACACGCGACCTGCTGCTTTGGAAGCGCTTACTGGCATCCATGGCGGCTCTTTGCGCCCCACGCTCAAGAAATTGAAAGATTCCCGCCTTCTTGCAGTTGTTGATGGCCATTATTCGGTCAAGGTAGCCAACCTCGAGGCAATTGCGAGCACGGTTGCGGGGGAGAAGGCGTTGGCTCCCGCCAAGCGCACTGCCGGTAAAGCTGACAAGATAGCGAAAACGCTTTCGCCAGATGAACAGGCGACCATCCAGACTGGTCAAACAAGCAGGCGGAAATCGGTTGTGCCGATCCGGGCATCGCTAGACCGGTTAGTAAAAGATGACTTCTTCTCAGAGGTGCGGACTTTGCCACAAGTCTTGGCTGAGCTACATGAGCGCGCAATTATAGCCAAGACAACATCCCTATCTGGACCCATCGCCGATCTGGTTCGAAACGGCAAGTTGAAGCGCAAAAAGGTCATCAACGGAAACAAGGAAATATGGGGCTATAGGGCGGCTTAACATGCGCGACACCATCATCGCGAACCTGTCCGCACATATCCAACCCTGCTGGTAACTGAACTGGTCGACGCTTACGAGCAATTATTAGCAAAACATCGCGCTGGAGACTTGGAGGGCGCGCTGGTGAAAGGCGGCCGGCTCGTCGAGCAGGTGTTTCGGACGATCGAACATCTCCGTACGGGCACCACGCCCGTCGAGATAAAACAGGTCGCCCAAACTATGAAGCAGATAGAAAACGACACGTCACTTTCGGATTCGCTGCGATTCCTCATACCTCGTGCCGCTTATGGCATGATCTACGACCTCCGCAGCAAGCGAAACGCCGTGCACGTGAAGGAAATTGATCCAACTTCCATTGACGTATCCCTAGCGGTGGCAGGGGCGAGTTGGATCATCGCAGAGTTCCTACGGCTCTATCATGTCAGTGATGACAAAGCTGTAGCCCAGGCGATGCTTGCGCTGACGCGAACTTCGATCCCATTGATCGAGGCCATCGATGGAGAAGTGTTTGTGGGTAAACCCGTCGCGGCAAAGTATGAGCTGCTGTTACTACTGGCCCATGCAAGGCCGGCAGGATTGACGCGCACCGAATTAGGTACCGCTGTCAAGTGCAGTCAGCCCTCGGTCAGCAACGGACTTAAAGACCTAGTCAAGAAACGCTATGTTCATTTGTCTTCAACAGGCCAGTATTTCGTAACCAGTGCCGGCGAACAAATGTTAGCGGAGTGGCTCATTTCTGTTCAGTGAAGGTTGAGCGGCACCCTTCTAGCCTCTCACCCGGCGCGCTCCCTCCACCCGCGTCAAGCCGCTCCTGCAGATGCCCATTGAGCACAATCATCTCCTTCAGCGCCTTAACCGCATCTCCCTTATGCAATGCAATGAACTTGTCAGCGATGGCCTGCAGCGCTACCTCCTGGCGGCTGTCCAGTGTCACAATGTGGTCCATGGCGGCGCCTCCGATCGTGCCTGTTGAATTGAACAAAACGGGAACAAAAATGTCAAGAGCGAGTTGACTCAGCGAGGAATGCCTTCCTATTTGTCAGCAGGCGGGGCGGTTGCTCACAAATCGAGGAGAGCCGCGATGGGCAGACGAAAAAGCCGGTTTGACAGGCTGTCGGCAAGGGATGCGGAGGCGCTCATCAGGGACGCTTTGAGCCTGCGCAGGACTGTGCAGTCGTCGCAGTTGCATCTCAAGGCGCATGGCGAGCTGTTCTGGCAGCTTTGCGGGCTTGTCGAGAAATTGCACGAGGTGCTGGCCAGCGTCGCGGAGAAGCAGCCCGATTATCGGATGGCGCACCTTGGCCTGCTTCCCCTCCCCGAGGATTACTCGACCCGGAAGTGACCCATGGCCGGGCCGATGGACAGCGTTGGGCGTGCCGCCAAGGCCAACATGCTGCTCATCGTGGAGTGCGGCCATTGCTACCATGTCGGACGCTTCAAGGCCAATGATGTCGCCCAGGTGGTGGGCTGGAACAAGCCGCTGGAAGCGATCAGGTTCAGGTGCAAGCGATGCAGCCGGAAGGACACGACGGTGAAGACGCAGTTCATCGACCAGGATCATCCGCCCAAGGGCTACATCTGGGTGCTGCAGAAGGTCAAGCGCTAGAACAATGAGCCTTGCGCCGGCGCCTGCTGCGGAAACTTGATCTGCGTCGCCGGTTTTTCGACGATCACCAGCGCATCACCGGGCGCCGGGCGCTGCAGGTGCCTTGCCTCCGACCACGGCGCGGTGAGCCATGTCTCGGTTTCTTCCGGCGTGGTCAGGATCACCGGCATTGCCTTTTCGTGGATCGGCGCGATCAGCGCGTTGGGCCTGGTCGTCATGAAGCCATAGACCTGGTGATCGGCGGGGCCGTCCTTGACCTTGCGAATGCCCTGCCAGCGCGTCCACAGGCCGGCGAAGAAGAACAGTGGGCGGTGCTCGCCGAGTGCAAACCAGTAGTTGCGCTGAATGCCGGTCTCGGGGTCCTTGTCGCCGGGCGTCGGGCTCGGCTCGGCGAAACTGGTGACGGGCACCACGCAGCGGTTCTCGATACCGAGATATTGCTGCCAATGGCCGTATTGCGGGTTGCGGATATTGGTGGTGCCGTAGTCGGCCTTGCCCTTGACCCGCTCCAGCGGCGTCGGCATGCCCCACAGCAGATTGGCCAATTCGCGTTCCCCGTCCGGCGCGTTCCGCACCACCGGGCCTGGCTGGTTGGGATAGATGTCGATGGAGGGTTCGAGATTGCCGAGGATGTCGCGCAAGGCGCGGGTCCACTGGCGGATGGCCTCCTGGCTGGTCGTGATGTTGTAGAGATTGCACATTCCGAGCCGTTCCCAAATGCTCAGGCATCTTGTTGGAAACGGCCCGGAATTTCCAGCGCTGTCCGCCCGGTTGCTGACACGGCCGGCCGTGTCAGCAATGGCTTTTCAATGAGACCTACCGCGCCGATTGTCTCATAGCTTGTGCGGCGACTGCCGCGAGGAAGGCTCTCGCCGCGGCATCGCACGCCGCTCGGGATGGGCCTTTGGCAAAGAGAAGAAGCTCGGCGGCTCGAATGTTGAGGCCGTGCTTGTTCGCGAATGTGGCTAGATCGTAGGGCTTGCTGTCGTACGGCTCGTTGTCGTAGTCGATCGTCAGATCGTAGTTTTCTCTCATTTTTCTTCCTCCCGTTAGCGATCTTCCCCCTCCTGTCGCTAACGCAAAGTTAACGTCGAGGGCGGCGAGCGAGTCCACCAATCAGGGATTGTATAAAACCGGTACCGTGCGAGGTTTTCTCGGAACCGAGGCCCTCAGCCGTCCAGCGCCTCGTGCTGGTAGAGCTCGTCCATGCTGAGCGTCGCCAGCGCCGCGAAGGGCGCCTGCTTTTGCACACGGCCGTGGCTCAGGATCACAACGTCGTCGCAGAACGAGATGGTGCTGCGGTGATGGCTGATAACGATGGTGGTACGGCGGCCGGCCCGCGACTTGAGCGTCTCGACGATCGCCGCTTCCGACAGGCCGTCGACTGCATTGGTGGCTTCGTCCAGGATGAGGATATCGGGATCGCGCACCAGGGCTCTGGCCAGTGCGATCCGCTGCCGCTGTCCCGCCGAGAGATTGACACCGCGGTAGCCGACGACCGTCCTGTAGCCCTGCGGCAGTTGCTCGATAAACCCATGCGCTTCGGCCAGTCTTGCGGCGCGCTCGGCGTCGGCGGTGGAGGCCGCGTCCTGCCCGTAGATTATGTTTTCAAAAATCGTGCCGTCGACCAGTTCCAGCTCCTGGCTGGCGAGCGCGATATGCTTTCGCCATTGGCTGGGGTCGATCCGGTCGAGAGGCGATCCATCGACGAGAATCCTGCCGCTATCCGGTTCGACGAAGCGGCACAGGAGATTGACGATCGTTGTCTTGCCCGCGCCCGACCGGCCAATCAGCGCGGTCGAGCGGCCGCTGCGGAGGTCGAAACTCGCCGCATGCAGCACCACCGCGCGCTGCTCCGAGCCGGAATAGGTAAAGGTAACGTCTTCGAACTTGATGCCTTGGCTGAGCCCGGGGAATGGCCTGTTGCCTTGCGGCGGCTGGGGCTTGTCGGACGGGTCCAGCATCCACGTCACCTCTTCCAGCGATCCGCTCAGGCCTTGCAGCTGGCTCCAGGCCATTTGCAAAGACCGCATATAGGGCTGCAGCCTATACAGCAGGATGACGAAGGCGACGATCAGCGGGAAGCTGACATTGGCGAACCAGGCGCCGATCACCACCGCCAGGAACAGCATGGCGTGCAGGACCTCGGTCAGCGGCGGCAACGCTCCCTGGCGCGTCAGCAGGACGAAGGCAGCCCGGCGCACCGCATCCGACGCCTGGTCGAATGCCGCCTTCTCGCGTTGCTCCTGGCCGAAAATGCGGATCAGCCGTCCGGCATGCACCAGATGCAGCATCTGCGATGCGAGCTGGCTGTTGCGGGAGGCGACGCTGCGGCTCGGCGCCTTCAGATTGGCCGACAGCATGGCGTGCGCGACCTGGACGAGGGCCAGCCCCAGCGTGACCAGCAGCGTCATCTGCCACGATAAAAGCAGCAGGAAAGCCAGAAGGATGATCGCGGCCGATGCATTGACGATTGCCCCCAACGTGATCTGGATGGCATCCGAGGCCCGCCAGGATTCGTTGGAGATGATGTTGAGCAGCCGTCCGGGGCTTTGCTGCAGGAAGAACGGGTAGCCCACCCGCAGCAGCTGCTCCGACAGCGCGCTGCGGATCGAATGGCTTGCCTTGCCGTAGATGAAGGTGGTCAGCAGCGTGTTGGCGAAGGCGAAAAGATTCTTCAGGAGGATGGAGCCGAGGATGGCGACCGAAATGACGATCAGCCGGTCGCGCTCGCTCAAGCTCGACCCGACATGCTGGAAGACGGCGGAAAAGCCGGCCATGCCGGTCTGCCCCTGCTGGCCCATGATTATGTTCAGCAACGGGATGATCAGGCCGATGCCGAAGCCTTCAAGCGCCGCGCTGAGCAGCCCGAGCACCACCACGGCAGGAAGCAGGCGCAACTGCTTTCTTCCAAGCGCGCGGCGCAGCATCGGCAGGCTAGGCGGCATTATTCGCATAGTGGCGGATCACCTCGCCTCGGCATTTGCCTGTTGCTCCTGTCGCATCTGCGCCGGCTGCGGCGATTTCGCCAGCAAAAGCACCGCGAATTTGGCTGCGCCGAGCAGATTCATGCCGACGATCGGCCAGTGCGACAGCTTGAGTTCATGGTCGAACGGGGGACCATTCACCAGTTCGCGGAAGGCCGCCCTCGTCGACCAGTAGAAATGCCGAAGCAGCCACGGTGCATGGCGAATATGCTTCAGGCAAAGCCCGCCATTGCCCATACTGTAGTCGCGGTGCAGCTTTTCGATGGCCTTGCGGTCGCGCCGGCCGTGATGGTGGTAAATCGTCATGTCCGGCACATACTCGACCGGGATGCCGAGCAGCACCGCCCGCACCAGATAATCCGTATCCTCCGCCGAGCGCAGCGGACCGCCGGCACCGAACCGTTCGTCGAAACGCCCGATGCGGGCGGCAACATCGCGGTGCATCGTCATGTTGCAGCCGAGCACGAAGCCGCCGGGATGGACATCGGGGGTAAGCCGCTCGCGCACCGGCGACCGTTTGATCGTGAACGGCAGGTCCCGGGGATCGCCGATCTCGACGCGCCCGCCCCTGATGACCCGTTCGCCGGCCGCATAGTGCCGCTGCAGATCGCGCAAATAATCCTTGTGGACTGCGCAATCATCGTCGACGAAGACCAGCACGCGGCCCCGCGCGCGCTCCAAGCCGGCATTGCGCGCAGCCGCCAGTCCGGGTCGTGGCTCACAAATAGCGGTGAGCGGGATGTCCGACAGTTCGGCGATGCTGGCCAGCCGTTCTGCCGTGCTGTCGGTCGAGCCGTTGTCGACAACCACCAGTTCGGCGGCAAAAGCGGTATGGGCGCGACAGGCGGCCTGAATCGACCTGATGCAGGGCTCGAGCACGGCGACGCGGTCGCGCGTGCAGACAATGAAGCTGACCGCCGGCGCCGGCCCGTGCTGCGGCCGGGGCGACATGGCCGCCGGCACCGTCGAGCGGCCGCGTTGCTGGAGCTGGTGCGATTTGACGAACATGCGCTGCTAGCTCAACTGGTTCGAAGGCAAAACCGCCGCGGCCGGCACGGATTGCAGATACCGTGACAAGGCATCGACCTGCCTGGTGATCGACATCGAGACGAGACTGAAACGCGGCGCGAAGGCACCGGTCCGAAACACGTACTGCTCGCGGCGCCGGATGAGTTTCCATTTCGCCGTCCGCGTCAGGAATTCGTGCATCAGCAACGGCTGCCTTTCCCCCGCTATGAGCTGGTAGAGGAAATAGAACAGGTTCAGCGTGCCGGCCTGATAGCTCGGCCTCGTCTCGGCCGGCAGCCCGGCTATCCTTTCTTCCAGCGCGAGGATCCATTCGGCGACACGGCGAACCGTGTCCATCGACAGGACCTCACCGATGGCGCGGAGGTCTTGCGTTTCTTCCGCGAGCCCTTCGCGCTCGAGGTTCTCGGCCACGATCTTCAAATGCGTCCTGCGCATTTCCCGCTTGTGCCTGTTGGTCACGCTGTCGTCATGGATACGATAGGCGATCAGGCTTTCGGGGATCATGGCTGCCGGATAACGATCGGTCAGCCGTCTGAACAGATCGAAATCCTCGGCGTGCTTGTAGCTTTCGTCATAGTATAGAACGCGGTCTTCGATGATCCTCCTGTTATATACCACCGTCGAATGCATGAAGATCGTGAAGAACATCGACAATACTCGCAGGATATTGTCCTGGAATACCGGGTCGGGCATACCCCTGACGATGCGGTTGCCAAGCAAGGTATCGAAGCTTGCGCCGCATAGAGCGAGGTCAGGCTGCTGGTTGAACAGCGCGACCTGACGCGACAGGCGCGAGGGATAGGCAATGTCGTCGGCGTCCATCCGGGCGACCAGATCGCCGCGGGCCACGGCCAAGCCTTCGTTCAGCGTTGCGATCAGGCCGCGGTTTTCGCGTGAGATGATCGAGATGCGGTTGTCGGCCTGGCGGTATTTCTGCAGGACCTGCAGCGAGTTGTCGGTCGAGCCGTCATCGATGGCGATGACCTCCAGGCGATCGTAATCCTGGCGCAGGATGCTGCCCAGCGCAGCGGCCAGATAAGGTCCCGCATTGTAGATCGGCAGCAGAACGGACACCAACGGCGCAGCCATGATCAGCCCCGATCGGTTCGTTGCAGATTGCGTGGCAAGCGTGATGTGCCATCAACCGGCGTACCCAGATACGCTCCTGCCGCGAGCCATCCGGCATTGGTCGTGTTGACGCCTGTCGGGAAGCCGGCGCGGCCGCTTCGAGCAACATAGGGGAAGTGGCGCTTCAGGCTGTTGAGCGGCTTTTCGAAAAGCAGCCACGAGACTGAAGCCAGCATGAGGGTCGCCGTTCCCGCCACCAGGAACCGCCCCGGCCCTTGCTCCGAGACGTTGAGCGGCACCCAAGGCTGCGACTTGACGACCAGCGCCAGCACTATGGGATGGTAGAGATAGACGCCGTAGCTGATGCGGCCAAAACCGAGTAGCGGCGGCAGTTCGAGAAGTTTTCCGGCGCGACCGCCAATGCCCGTCGAACAGCTTGCGACGATGACCACCAGCGGCGCGACAGGCAGGATCTGCAACAGCAGCCAGAGGCCCCATTCCTGCACGGGATTTGCCGGCGTCGGCGCAAACCACTGCAGAACGAAAAACGCCGCCGCGAGCCCCGGCCAGCCAACTCGAAGCCATTGCGGCAAGCCAGAAGCTCTTGACCGGTAGGCAGCAAGCAGCGCGCCTGACGCCAGTGCATCCATCGACGCCGGCGGCAGCAGGTCGCGCGCTAGGCTGGGCGTTCCAGCGATCGGCCAGTAAAAGCGATAGGCCAGCGACAACAGGATAACGCCGACGCAGATCGCCTCGAGGCGCCGGCGCGGCGCCAGCAAAACGATCAGCGGCCAGGCAATATAGAACTGCTCCTCGATGCTCAGGCTCCAGAAATGGCAGAGCAGCCAGGGCGTCCATTCATTCTGCGATGCGTACCAGAAATTCGACAGATAGAGCGCATGCCAGATCAGCGATCCCCTGGACTGCTCCAGGTCCACCAGCCAGACGAAACCCAACACGGCGAAATAGGGCGGGAATATCCGCAGCGCCCGCCTGATATAGAAGGATTTCAGCGCCGGCGCGGCTTCGAATTCGGCGGCCGAGCGGGCTTCCAGCAGCAGGCGGGTGATCAGAAAGCCGCTCAGCACGAAGAACAGGCGCACGCCGATATGGCCCCAGAACGAGGACCCTCCGGCCGCGAAGAAATGAGAGTACAGCACCATCGTCACGGCGATGGCCCTCAGCGCGTCCAATTGCGTGTCGCGCGCGTTTCCCATCAGCGGCGTGCGCCGGCGGGACGGCGAAACTGCCAATTGGTCAACATGGCGGCGTCGTTCACGGCGCATTCCAATCGGAAGCGCCCCCCTCAGGCAGAATAGGGCGAACATTGTGCAACGCAACACAAAAAGTTGACACATTTGAAACAGGCACGTGAGGCGTGGCTAATAAAGGCTCAAAAAACAGCAGGAAACAGCCTGAATTGTCCACTTTTGACGATTATCGCGCGCTGCCTGGCGCGCCGATATCGGCGGCAGATGTGCTGCGATGCAGCATACTCGCCGCCTTCACGGGCGCAAAATTCGTCTGGGGATAGGTTGGCCCAGCGGGCCCGCTGTTGCTGTGCCGGCTGCAACTCCGTTCGCGGCAGCGGTGGGTATGCGGTCGCGACCGACAGAGCCGGCGACAGAAAAGCCCCCGGAAGCGGCGTGTTGAAGCGGGACCCGCTTCGCGGCACCCACGCGAGCTTTCCGCCTCCGAGCGACATTACGCCTCCTTGCTCGCATTCGCGAGCACCACTGTGCGACGCTCCGGGAGCCCCATTCCAACGAGCGCGCCGGCGAGCGAGAGCAGAGCGGAGACGCCGATTGCTGACGCGAAGCCGTCGCTGAAGGCAGTTGTGGACTCGAAGCTTCCCGTCCCGGCGAACACCGCACCGGCGATGGCGATCCCTGACACGCCGCCGAGGAAGCGGAACGTGTTGAACGTGCCGGCAGCCTTGCCGACCTCCGGCCGCGCGACCGCATTGAGGACCGCGTTCTGCGCGGCAGGCATGGCCATCGATACGCCGGCGCCCGTAATGATCAGTGGGGCGACTAGCTGGATGTAGGGCAGATCAGGTGCTGCGATCTGCGCCAGCCAAGCCATTCCAGCCGCTTGCAGGATCAATCCGGCCACGACAAGCCAGCGCTCGCCGACGCGGTTGATCAGGCTGCCGGAGATCGGTGCGACCACGAAAAGCGTGGCAGTCCAGGGCAGCAATCCCATACCGGCGCCGAGCGGCCCACGGCTCTGGGCAAACTGCAGAAACTGCGGCAACAGGAACACGAGCCCGTACATGGCGGCGCAAAGCAGGAAGTTCGCGCCGACGCCCGAGGAGAATGCGCGTGCCCGAAAGAACCGCAAAGGCAGCATAGGCTCACGGGTACGCAACTGCCAAAGGACGAATGCGATGGCGAGAAGCAGCCCGGCAGTCAGCGCCGTCAGCACTTCAGAGCTGCTCCAGCCCACGATGTTGCCGCGCATCAGACCCCAGACCACTCCAAATGACGCCGCAGTTACCAGCACGACGCCGAGGACATCGATTGCCGTGCCCGGCCCGTAACTCTCCGGAATCCGACGCAGCACCAGCGGGATGAGAACGATGCCGACCGGGACATTAAGCCAGAAGATCCAGTGCCAGGAGAGGCCTTCGGAGATCGCACCGCCCGCCATCGGACCGATGATCAGGGCCAGGCCGGTGATGCTGCTGAAGATCCCCAGCGCCTTGCCTCGTTCCTCCGGGGGGAAAGCGACGCTCAGCAACGCCATGGCCAGCGGCATGACCATTGCGGCACCTGCGCCCTGAACCGCACGGGCCGCAATCAGCAATCCGGCACTACCAGCGAGCGCGCAGGCAACCGACGCTGCGACGAACAGCGCCAACCCGGCGACGAGCGTACGGCGGCGGCCGAACCTGTCACCGAGCGCTGCCCCGGTCATGAGCAAAACGGCAAAACTCAAATTGTAGGCGTTCATCGTCCATTGCAGCGTCTCCAGCGAGGCATCGAGCTCGATCCGCATCGTACTCAATGCGGTCGCGACGACCATCGCATCGAGAACGACCATCAAAGAGCCTATCGACGTGAGGGCGAGAACCCAGACCTTCGTTGATCCCGCACTTTGCTTGCTCATGATTGTAGCGCCTCCGGATTAGACAGAGGGCCCGGTAGTTCACGAGCCCACGTTCCAGAGACGCGTAGGGACCATCAAAGGATTCCAGCTAAAGAAAGTTTTTTCGACCGAATCCTTTTGCCATCGTCGAGCGTCTACAAGACGCTTCGCCCGATGACGGGCGCGTCTGCCCTGGGAGATACGCTTGAAATCGATCCTTGTGCGATGACCGGATCCGCAACCGGCACGCCGGAAGGACGGGAGCCATTTGACCGGCTGCTCGGCGAATTGCGGCCGAAACTGCACCGCTATTGTGCCCGCATGACCGGTTCGGTGATCGATGCCGAGGATGTCGTCCAAGAAGCTACGGTCAAGGCCCTCGAGGCGTTCCCCGGGACCGGGCCGATAGCCAATGTCGAGGGCTGGCTGTTCCGCATCGCGCACAATGCCGCGCTCGACCATCTACGCCGTCGTGCCAGGTTGGATGCCGCGCATGTCGTTGAGGATATCGATATGATACCTGACCCCGGTATGTCGGCCGAGAGTCGTCACACTGCAGCCGCAAGCCTGCAAACCTTTATGCGCCTGCCCGCCGCGCAGCGTAGCAGCGTCATCCTTATGGATGTGCTCGGCTATACGATCGAAGAAATCGGCAACATTATCGACAGCAGCGTTCCGGCGGTGAAAGCCGCACTCCATCGCGGCCGTCTGCGCCTGCGCGAGGTCGCCGGCGAGCCTGACGACCGGCCTGTGCCGGTGTTGGCCGAGCCCGAGCGGGCGCGTCTGGCAGAATACGTGGAGCGGTTCAACGCCCGCGACTTCGATACCATCCGCGACATGCTGGCCGACGACGTGCGGCTTGACCTCGTCAACCGGCTCCGGGCGAGTGGCCGCACAAATGTGGGCCGGTACTTCCACAATTACGCGGGTATCCACGATTGGCGGCTGCTTCCAGGCCTGGTCGATCGGCACCCAGCCATTCTTGTGATCGATCCGGATGACTCGGCCGGAGGGCCAAAATACTTTATCCTGCTGGAATGGGCGGACGACAGATTGGTGAGAATTCGCGATTTCCGCTATGCGCGCTACACGCTTGATGGCGCCGAGGTGGTGCCTCTGCGAGCGTAGCAATTCTCTTTTCAGAATATCGAACCGAGCACTGGCCAGACCGCTTCCCGGGACCGCACCAGCTATTTTGGATCGCGACCGCTTGCCTCCAAGCGGCCGCCCTTTTTCGCCGATCCTGCTTTAAGCCGGTTGCAACTCCCTGCGCGGCAGCGGCGGGAAGGCGATCGCAATCGCCATCGCGCCAAGCCCGACAAGGGCCGAGCCGATGAACAGCCAGGAATAGCTGGCATAGGCATCGAACACCATGCCGCCGGCGAGCGGGCCGAAAGCCATGCCGAGGCTGGACAGCATGGTTACGGCACCGAACACCGTGCCGAGGATGCGCTGGCCGAAATATTCGCGCGCCAGCACCGCATAGAGCGGCATGACGCCGCCATAGGTGGCGCCGAAGATGACGGCGAGCGTGTAGAATTGACCAAGCTCACTGACCGCAAGATAGGCTGCGATGACCACGGCCTGTATGGCCAGCCCGGTGATCAGCACCGGCTTGACGCCCAGCCGATCGGCGAGCACGCCGTAAAGGAGCCGGCCACCCAGCCCTGCCAAGCCCTCGATGCTGTAGATGCTGACCGCCGCCATCGGGGCTATGCCGCACAGCATCGCATAGCTCACCATATGGAAGATTGGCCCCGAATGCGCGGCGCAGCAGGCAAAGAAGGTCAGTCCCAACACGATGAATTGCGGCGAGCGCAGCGCCTGCGGGACCGTCATGCCGGCACCCTCCGCTGCAACGCTTGGGGTGGCGCCGTCAGCAGCGGGCTTGGGCGGCTGGCGCACCAGCAAGGCGGCTGGTAGAAGCAGCACCCACGCCGTGATGCCGATGTCGAACATCGCGGTGCGCCAGTCATAGGCCGAAATCAGCCAGCGCGCGAAGGGCGAAATGGTCATTGGCGCCACGCCCATGCCGGCCGAGACCAGTGAGACGGCAAGGCTGCGGTTCTTGTCGAACCAGGCGGAGGTCAGCGCGATCATCGGCGCGAAGAAGGCGCTTGCCGCGAGGCCGACGAGCACGCCATAGGTCAATTGGAAAACGAGCAGCGAGCCGGTGCGGCTGGCCAGGACCAGCGCCAGGCCGAGCAGCACGGCGCCAACCATGACGACGATGCGGGCGCCGAAGCGATCGTAAATGGCGCCCCAGGCGAAGCCGCCGAGGCCCATCACCAGGAAGTTCAGCGTCATCGCACTCGATATGCCGGCGCGCGACCATTGTGTGTCGAGCGCCATCGGTTCGAGGAAGATCGCCAGCGAGAACATCGCCCCGAGGGCGACACAGGTCATCAGCGCGCCAGCCGCGACGATAACCCAACGATAGGGAAGGCTCATTTCACTTTTCTCCCGTGCCGGAAGCGTTGATACGGCACGACCTTTTCGAGCTTCGCCGAGCCGCTTGCGTCCGAAGGACGTTGGAGATGTTTTGAATCCGACAATCCGGTTGCATTTTTTATCCAGTCGGCGCGACGGCGCGGGTCCACGGCTTTGCTGCCCATTCCACGGCTTTGCTGGATTGACCGCGCACCATTCGAAGCGAGATTTCCAACCGGCGATCAGGAGCTGTCAAGCATGGCAAATCAGGAACTTCATCGCGGCCGTCTCATCGACCACCTCCAACTGGTGGTCAGGGATCTTGCGGCCAGCCGCCGTTTCTATGAGGCGGTTCTCAACGTGCTCGGCATACCGATTGGTGGCGCCGGCGATGATTATTTCTGGGCCGACGAGCTGTTCGTCTCCAGCCCCGACAGCCGGGCGGCCAGGGGACAGCTGACCGGCCGCCATCACCTGGCCTTCCAGGCAAAGGACCGCGCCATGGTCGACGCATTCTACAGGGCCGGCCTTGGTGCCGGCGGCACCGACAATGGCGCGCCGGGCGAACGATCCTACCATCCCGGCTATTACGCCGCCTTCCTGCTCGACCCCGACGGCAATAACATCGAGGCCGTCCATCACGGCCCGGCCAACCGCAGCGCCGATTCAGTGAAGATCACCTTCTAGCTTTGGGTAAGGGTGGTTCGCTGCGCAGAAGCCGGCACGGTTGGTCTCTGCCAGAAGCTGGGTGTTGCGTCATAGACCATGCGTCTGCGCTATCGCATCAGCATCGCCATTTGGCCCGCAAGGAAGTCGACGAACAGCCGCGCGCGGACCGGCAATTGCCTGCCGAACGCATGGACGATGTGAACCGGCATGGTCGGCATCGCCACCTCGGGCAGAATGCGGACCAGCCGGCCGGCGTCGAGATCGTCCTGCACGGCAAACCGCATCAGATGCGCGATGCCGGCGCCGGCAAGTGCTGCATTGCGGATGGCGCCGCCATCATCGGTGTCGAGCCGCCCATCCGGCACAATCATGGTGCCGTCGGCAAAGGTGACGGGATAGGGCCGGCCGGCCATCTGGTAGCGGATGAAGTCATGGTTTGCCAGATCCTCGATCGAAGCCGGACGGCCGCGCCGTTCGACATAGGCGGGCGAGGCCACCAGCACGATCGGCAGATTGGCGATCTTGCGCGCGACGAGCCCAGTGTCTGAGAGCGGTCCCATGCGCACGGCAACGTCATAGCCTTCGCGGATCAGATCGGCGTGGCGGTCGGTGACGCTGAGCTCAAGTTTCACTTCGCCATGTTGCGAAAGGAACGCTTGCGCCCATGCGGCGATCAGGCCGCGACCGAGTTCGACCGGCGCTGTAACGCGCAGCAGGCCGCGCGCCGTATCGGCCATCTGGACGATGTCTTCGGCATCGTCCAGCGCCCTGAGCAGCGGCGCCACCCGCTCGTAATAGGCGATGCCTTCGCTGGTCAGCCCGAGCCGGCGCGTCGAGCGCTGGATCAGCCTGACGCCGAGCCGGCGCTCGAGCCGCGCCACACTTTTCGATACCGCCGACGGGCTGGAGCCGACCAGCCGGCTGGCGGCGTGAAACGAGCCGGCGTCGACCGTGCGCACGAAGGCGACGAGGCCGGCGGTCTTTTCGAGGATCGTGGTCATTACGGAATTCCAGGCACGAAAGAATGGATCAGGCCGATCCTAATACGCTTTTTGATCGTCATTAAATACCGCTCATCATCGATAATCGATAGAGGAGAGATTTGATGAGCAAGCTGAACGGCAAGGTCGCCATCGTCACTGGCGCCTCCAAGGGCATCGGCGCCGCCATCGCCAAAGGTTTTGCAGCGGCTGGTGCCGCCGTGGTGGTCAATTATGCCTCTTCGCGAGAAGGCGCCGAGCGGATCGTCGCCGAGATCGAGGACCGTGGCGGCCGCGCCGTCGCCGTCCAGGGCGACGTATCGCAAGCGGCCGACGTGCGTCGTCTTTTCGAAGCGGCAAAATCGGAGTTTGGCGGGCTCGACATACTGGTCAACAATGCCGGCGTCTTCGCATTCGAGCCGCTGGAAGCGGTGACCGAGGCCGAGTTCCACCGCGAGTTCGACATCAATGTGCTGGGTATCATCCTGACCATCCGGGAAGCGGTGAAGCATTTCGGCCCGGGCGGCGGCAGCATCATCAACATCAGCTCGATCGCCAGCCGCAATCCGCAGCCGAACTCGCTCGTCTACGCCGCCACCAAGGGCGCGGTGGACACGATCACGCTGTCGATGTCGAGAGAACTCGGCGCCCGCAATATCCGCGTCAACGCCATCGCGCCCGGTGGCGTCGACACCGAAGGCCTCGAGCGCATCGGCATCGTCGGCAGCGACTTCGAAAAGCAGATCATCGCCATGACCCCGCTCGGCCGCTTCGGCCAGCCCGACGACGTCGCCGGCGTCGCGGTGTTCCTCGCCTCCGACGACGCGTCATGGCTGACCGGCGAGCGCATCACCGCCTCGGGCGGCTGGCGATAAGCGTAGAGGGCGCGGACCTGCCGTTTCACGCACCATGCCACACGCAGCGCGACGTCGATGAAACACTGCAATCGATGACGAGAGCGATCTAAGCCCTATGTTGCTGCGAGGGAGGAGCGCGGTGCGGTATCGATGACGGCGAGAAGCTAGGGAGGTAAGGATGACGGGCGACGAAAGAGCAATCCGAAAGCTGGTCGAGACGTGGATGGATGCGAGCAAGCGTGGAGACATCGCGACCGTCCTCAGCTTGATGACGGACGACGCTATCTTCATGGTTCCCGGCCGGGATCCCTTCGACAAGGAGATCTTCGCGGCAGCCGCGCAGGAGACGGCCGACGTTCATATCGACGGCACGAGCGATATCGTGGAACTACAGCTTCTCGGCAGTTGGGCCTTCATCCGCAGCCGCATCGACATGACCGCGACCCCGCCGAATGGCGAGCCGGTCCATCGATCGGGATATGCGCTGACGCTCCTGCGCAAGGAGGCGGATGGTGAGTGGCGGCTCGCGCGCGACGCAAACCTGCTGACCCTGCAAGGCTAGAGCCGGTCTCCGGCATCTCTGCATCGGAAGGCGCGCCAGGGGAGCGACCAGGGGGGAGCGATAAGATGGCGAAGATGCGATGCAGGTCGCCCTGAACAGCGTTCCGCTCCTCTACCCGATCACACCGGCAAAAGCGCGTTCGGCTTGACATCGGCGATGGAGGCGAAAGTGTGCGTTTCGCGCACGCCGGGCAGTGGCAGGATGACCCGCTGCAGGAAATCCTGGAACACCGCCATATCGGCGATCCGCGCCTTGACCAGATAATCGAAACCGCCAACCACCATATGGCACTCCAGAACCTCCGGAGCTTTCGCCACGGCTTCGGCGAAGCGGTCAAAGACATGCGGCGCCGTGTGGTCAAGCCGGACCTCGATGAACACCAGCGTTCCCCGGCCGACCTTGCGCGGATCAAGCACGGCCCTGACCGCGGTGATGAACCCGTCGCGGAACAGGCGCTTCACCCGCTGGCTGGTTCCGGTCGGCGACAGCCCGATACGGCCGGCAAGATCAAGCGTCGTCCGGCGCCCGTCTTCCTGCAGCAGCCGGAGCAGGCTGCGGTCTATCTGGTCGAGGTCGCCCATTTCACAATCCACGCTATCTTGGAGATTTGTGTGCTGATTTCACGCAGAGATGCCAAAATCAACGTATTTCATCACATAAAACCTCGCAATAGCCTGCGCTTCCCTCACCCACTCAAAACGTGGTGAGCCGATTTCGACGAACACAGGAGTGCAGGATGACCAAGGAAGCGTTCAGCCCAGCCGGCAAGAGTGCGGCGGAAATCAGCAAGGGAGCGACCGAGATCCTGGCGCTGAGCGAAGCCGACGTGATGGCGTGCATCGACCTCAGCCAGCTTCTCGATGTTCTGGAGGAGGGCTTCAAGGCGCTGTCACAAGGCAAAGTCGTCAATCCACCCCGACCACAACTCGACATCCCCGAGGCCGGCTACAGCCTCGCCATGCCGGCCTGGATGGAGGGGATGAATTTGACAGTCAAGATCGTCAACGTCTTCGAAAGCAACCTAGCCAAGAACTTGCCCAGCCACCTCGCCACCATCAGCCTGTTCGATCCGCTGTCCGGCCTGCCGGTGTGTATCATGGACGGCACATTCATAACCGCAGTGCGAACCTCCGGCTCCGCCGTGCTGTCGGTGCGCGCGCTTGCCCGCCGGGATGCCAGGACAGCGACAGTGGTCGGCGCCGGCGTGCAGGCCAACCAGCATCTGCATCTGTTGCCCTTGGTGCGCGATTTTGCCGAAATCCGTGTCGCTTCGAAGAGCTTCGACGATGCGGCAGCACTTGCCCGGCTGCATCCGTCGGTGGTGGCGGTCGCCGACCTCGAGACGGCAGTGCGCAGTTCCGACGTGGTGTGCCTGGCGACCCACTCCTACCAGCCGGTGATCGACGCAGGCTGGGTCCAGCCGGGCACGCATGTCTCCTCGGTCGGGGTGGCGCCGCCCGGCGGTGAAATGCCGATCGAGCTCATCGGCAAATCCAGTCTTTTTGTCGAAACCAAGGATGCATTCAAACGGACCCCGGTCGGTTCTTGCGAGCTTGCCGGCTTCGACCGGGATTTCGGCACCGAGCTTGGCGCCATGCTGCTCGACCGCGCGCCGGGCCGCGTTTCGGATCAACAGATCACCACCTACAAGGCGATGGGCATTGCGATGGAAGACATGGTCGCTGCCGACCTCGCCTATCGTTGCGCCCGGCGTCTGCGCAAGGGAAAGCTCATCGTGCTGTAGGCGCGCGCCGCGCGCCAGGCGGGATCGACGTTGCTGACAAAGGCGCTTTCGCGCAAGCGGCCGGGCTAAAGGCCGCCCCCTCAGGCCGGCTCGCGCTTCAGCGCCTGCGCCATGCAGTGAATGCCGCCGCCGGTCTTCGAGATCTCGCTCATGTCGATGGCCGCCACCTCGAAGCCGCGCGCCTTGAGCTGACCGATCAGCGTCTGGCTCGAGGTCGGCGCGATCACCCGGTCCTTGCCCAGCGACATGAAGTTGCAGCCGAGCGCCATCGTGTCCTGGAACGGCACGTCGATGATTTCGTGGCCCTTGCCCTTCAGCCAGTCGACGATGGCCGGCTCCGTGCAGGCGAGGCAGACAGCGGTCAGTTTTTCAGCGATCGGCACCACCATCAGGTCGATATGGACATAATATTCGTCGATGAAGGCGATGCGGGTCTCCCAGCCCTCCTTGTCGAACCAGGCCTGCACTTGGCGCGCGCCCTCCTCCTGCGTGCGGGCGCCACCGCAGCCGATCAGCACGACGCCGTCCTCGATGACGTTGAAGTCGCCGCCCTCGAACGTGCCCGCGGTGACCATGTCGTAGATCGGGATGCCGAGCTTCTCATAGGTGCGGATCGCCGCGTAGTTCTCGCCGCGCCGCCACCACTGGGCCATGGCGGTGATGATGGCGCCATACGGCGTCATGACGCTGGAATCGCGCGAGTAGACCTGCATCGGCAGTTCCGGCGTCGGCTCGTGCCAGTGGATGTTGACACCGAAATGCTCATAGGCGGCGACCAGATCCTTGTGCTGCGCTTGCGCGATCTGGACGTTGCATGGCGCTTCGCGCAGATGCTTGCGCGACAGCGAGCTGGTCGAGAGATGGCGCAGGAAATTCGGCGAGCCGAGCAGCACGTCGGTCAGGACATCGGTTTCGTTGGCGAAACCCCAGGCGGTCAGCGGCTTGGTGCCGCCGGCCGGGTTACGGCGCTGCAGCGAAAACGGCTCAGTGACGATGCGATCATGGACGGTCATGGGGTTCTCCTGGTGAAGGGTGGCCTTGGTTGATCATGTGGCTTGGTTGCTTGGTATCCACCAATCCCGTCCGCGCGGGGTGGTGATGTATTCCGGCCAGCGAAATCCAATCGGCGGCTCGTAGTCGCAGAGCGGCGCGATCCAGTTCGCGCCGCCAATGCCGCCGCCGGTGCGGCTGATGAATTCATCCGTCGCCGCATCGCGCGCGGCCTGGTCTTCCAGCAGGCGAAGTGCCGCCAGCGCGACCGTCTTTGCCGCGCAGGTGACCATCGGATCGATGGTGGCAGAAATGCCGCCCAGCGCATTCATCGCCCAGGACGGATAGGCGTGGCCGTTCTCGGATCGCAGCGCCGGCCGGGCGACGTAGAACCGCGCCGTCGGCGTCTGCCACGACATGTCGGTGTAATCGTCGGAGGTCGAATTCAGCTGCGATGGCGGCAAGTCACGGCGCAGGATCGCCTCGGCATCCTGCGGTGCAATCAGCCGCTCCAGTTCGTCGATGAACGGCTCGTCGGTGGCCGTGCCGCCGGCATTGACCTGGATTTCGCGGGCGATCGCCTTGGCCGTCTCGTCCCAGCGCGGCGGCCCGACCGCCGACAGCGCCTCATAGGCAATATCAGCCATAGCGTGGTTGGCGAGCCCCGGCCGCGACTTCGACATCCAGTGCCGCTCATGGCGGCAGCCGCCCATCTTGGCTGCGGCTTCGGCATTGCGGTCGAGCGTGGCGGTGACCTGCTCGGCCATCGCCAAGGTCGGCACGCGGATCATGTACTGGATCTCGGCCAATCCGGCCGGCAGATTATCGGCGGTCGCCTGCCCCGCCGTCAGGATCGCCTCGCTGATCGACCAGCCGCCCTGATGCGGCAACATGGAATCGCGTAGCGCCTTGGAGGCCATGTACATCATCATGAGCGCGTCGTTAGCGCCGGGCGCCCTGACCGCCGAATGCGCCTGCGGGATGGGCGCTGCGTCGCCTGCCGCCCTCGCCCAGTTCTGAGGCTCGTCGCAGATGAAGCGGTAGATCATCGCATAGGCCGCGCCGCAATGCGTGTCCCAGCGCGCCGTGTTGCACAGCGGCAGCATGTAAAAGGGATGGAAGGAGATCATGCCCGCCAGCCCATCGTAATAGCCCTTCGCGGCATGGATCGGCTTCGATCCCCTCACCTTCTCCGCCGGCTCGCCGGTGAAGCGCAGCGTGCCTGATACGCCGTGGCGCTGCATCGCCGCCTTGGTCGCCAGCAGCCCGCCGAGGCTGGCAATGCCGAGCCCGGAATGCGGATCGGTGTGGCCGCCGGCCTGTTCGCCGAGGCCCGGACGCGGTCGCTTCACCGTCGCCGCATCCTGGCAATTGCCAGGCACCGCGTCGTATTCGGCATATAGGCCGATTGTCGGGCCGGTCCCGTTGGTCCAATGGGCGCAGAAGGCGGTCGGCATGCCGCCGGAGCCTTCTTCGACCGAAAAGCCCTCATCCTTCAGGCGCTCGACATACCAGGCGGCGGACTGGTACTCGCGCCAGGCGGTCTCGCCGAAATCGAAGATCGTCCGCGTCCACGCCGACAGCGACGGCTGGATGTCGTCCAGACAGGCAAGCGCGGTCGCTTGCGCCGAGGTCACCGGTATCTCCATCCGTCAAAGAAAGCAGTGAAGCGCCTCGCCAAAAAGTGATATGTTTTTCCGGCTCATGCAAATTCGGTTCACCTCTTGAGAATTCCCTCGACGCAGGCGCTGCGCGCTCTCGACAGTTTTGCCCGCCACGGCAGCGTCTGGCGCGCCGCTGACGAACTGCATCTGACCCGCAGTGCGGTCAGTCATCAATTGCGCCTGCTCGAACGCGATCTCGGCTTCGACCTGCTCGAGCGCATCGGCAAGGGCGTGGCGCTCACCCCCCGCGGCCAGCGCTACGCCAGCGACGTGCGCAAGGCACTGACGGTGCTGGGCGACGCGGTGACGCGCCATGCCGGCACCGGCATCGGCGGCTCATTTAGTGTCAGTTGTACGCCGGGCTTCGCCTCGCTGTTCCTGTGCACCCATATCGGCGAGTTCCGGCAGATGTACCCCGACGTCGCGCTGCGCATCCTGACGCCACGGCGCCTCGACGATGTCAGCAACGCCGAGGCCGACGCCTTCATCGCCTTCGGCGTCGGCAACTGGCCGAACCGCGCGGTCGAGCTGCTGTGCGAGATTTCCTTCACGCCGCTGTGCAGCCCGACGCTGCTCAACAAGATCGGCGGCTTCTCCAAACCGGCAGACGTGCTGCGCGCCAATCTCCTGCATCTCGGCGATACCGAGGACTGGGCGCGCTGGCTGGCCCTGTCCAAGGTCGAGAACCCCGACGCTGAAGGCGGCATCTTCTTTTCCGACATGAACCTGGTCTTTTCGGCCGCGATCGCCGGCCAGGGCATCGCCATGGGCGACGAGCTGACCAGTCGCCGGGCGCTGAGCGAAGGCCGGCTGGTGCGTCCCTTCGACATCGCGATCAATTCGCCGCGCTCGTATTTCCTCGTCTCGGAACATGCCAAGGCGGCGCATCCGGTGCTAGAGGCGTTTGGGCGGTGGTTAAGGTCGAAGCTGTCGGAGAACAGGGAGCGCTAATCTCCCCCCTTGAGGGGGGAGATGGCCGCGAAGCGGCCAGAGGGGGTCGGTCCGACCGGGCTCGGCCTGCTGCTGCAGAGATTGCCGCTCCACGCGAGGCGACCCCCTCTGTCGCCTTCGGCGACATCTCCCCCTCAAGGGGGGAGATGTCGCCATAGATGAATCAAATTTGCCGGTCGGGCGAAAACTATTCGGTTGCGGTGAACCTATCCCCTGCCCTACGATTTCGCCTACGCTAAGGAAAGGGCAGGATGCAGCAACCCGGCCGGGCCGCAGAGATCAAGGCAATCGGGATCGGCAAGAGCTTCGGCTCGTTCCGTGCGCTGGACGATCTGACGCTCGATATCGGCCGTGGCGAGTTCCTGACCCTGCTCGGCCCCTCCGGTTCCGGCAAGACCACCTTCCTGATGATCCTTGCCGGTTTCGTTGAGCCGACCGACGGTCGCCTTTTTAGCGACGGCATCGACATCACCGACCGCCCGGCCGAGCAGCGTGCCGCCGGCATGGTGTTCCAGGGCTACGCGCTGTTCCCGCATATGAGCGTCGAGGCCAACATCGCCTTCCCGCTCAAGGTTCGCAAGAAATCGTCGGCCGAGATCAAGCGCCGCGTCGGCGAAATGATCGAGCGCGTCGGGCTGAAGGGCCACGAGAAAAAACTGCCGGCGCAGCTTTCCGGCGGCCAGCAGCAGCGCGTGGCGCTGGCGCGTGCTCTGGTTTTCGAGCCGGGCGTGCTGCTGCTCGATGAGCCGTTCTCGGCGCTCGACAAGGGCCTGCGCGGCCAGATGCAGGCCGAGATGAAGCGGCTGCACCAGGAGACCGGCACCACCTTCGTCTTCGTCACCCATGACCAGAGCGAGGCGCTGGCGTTGTCATCTCGCGTCGCCATCTTCAACCATGGCAAATTGCTGCAGGTCGGCGCGCCGGACGAGGTCTACGACCGGCCGGACAACCGCTTCGTCGCCGAGTTCCTTGGCGAGATCAACATGCTGCCGCTGAAGGGCGTGCGCCCGGCCGACAATGGCTCGACGGGCCTCTGCGAAGACCGCGCGATCAGCATGCGCTGCAAGGCCGAGAAGGTCCGTGGCGACGCCATCCTGGCGATCCGGCCGGAATATATGTCGATCGCCCGCGAAGCCGCCGCAGGCGAGAACGGCATTGCCGCGACTGCCGTCGCCTCGACCTATCTCGGCGCTGCAACGCGGCTCGATCTGACGACGCGCCAAGGCGCCAAGGTGACGGTCTCGGTGCCGAACGAGGTCGCCGCCTCTGCCCTCAGCAAGGGCAATTCCGTCTGGCTGACCTGGCCGGCGGAGAAAGGCTTCCTCCTTCCGGATGGAGGACAATGACGATCGGCGACGATCGGCGTGGCGAATTCGCCAAGCTGACTTTCAGGAAATACCAACGAAAAAAGGGGAACTGACATGACAAACCAAACCAAGAAAAATTCCATCGAGGCGCTGTCGGCCAGGGCAGTGCGCGGCGAGATCTCGCGCCGGCAGTTCACGCAACTAGCCGCACTGGTGCTGGCCGGCACGCCGATGCTGCTGCGCTCGACCGGCGCCTTTGCCGCGGCGAAGGAACTGGTGCTGGTCAACTGGGGCGGCGACGCCATCACCGCCTACGATGCGGCTTACGGCCAGGCCTTCACCAAGGAGACCGGCATCACCGTCAAGATGGACGGCTCCGGCCCGACCGAAGGCGCGATCGCGGCGCAGTTCAAGAGCGGCGCGCCGACCTGGGACCTGGTCGACGTCGATCCGTTCTCGGCCATCACGCTCGGCGCCCAAGGCATGCTCGAGCCGATCGACTATTCGATCGTCGACAAGAAGAAGATGCGGCCGGGCTTCGGCTGGGAATACGCCGCCTCGACCTATTTCTTCTCCTACGTCATCGCCTACGATGCCGAGAAATACGGCAGCCAGGCACCGACCGGCATGGCCGACTTCTTCGACGTGGCGAAATTCCCCGGCAAGCGCTCGCTCTACAAATGGGGCGTGTCGAGCTGGGAAGCGGCACTGCTCGCCGACGGCATCGCGCCGGCCTCGCTCTACCCGCTCGACCTCAAGCGCGCGCATGACAAGATCGCCGCCTTCAAGGAAAACGTCGTCGCCTATTGGGGTGGCGGCGCCGAAAGCCAGAGCGTGCTGCTCAACGGCGAGGCCTCGATGGCGATCGTCTGGTCGACGCGGGCTTCGCTCATCGAGCAGGATTCCGGCGGCAAGATCAAGTTCATCTGGGACCAGGGCCTGATCTCGCCCGGCGCACTGGCCGTGCTCAAGGGCAATCCCGGCGGCAAGGACGCGGCGATGAAGTTCATTGCCAGCGCCCAGGATCCGCAAAAGCAGCTCGTGATGTTCGAAAAGCTCGGCCAGGGCCCGGCGAACCCGGCCGCCGACGCGCTGATCCCCGCCGACAAGAAGCGCATCAATCCGGTCGATCCCGAGAACATGAAGAAGCAGATCCCGCTCGACATGGATTGGTACGCCAAGAACTACGGGGCGGCACTCGACGAATACACGAAGATCATCTCCGCCTGACAAGCCGGGATAACCGGGGGCGAGATGAGAGCATACCTCTCCGACAGAATGGGCGCGGCGCTGTTGATGGCGCCGCTGCTCCTCTTTCTTGTCCTGGCCTATGCCTGGCCATTCCTCGGCGTGGTCAAATGGAGCTTCACCCTGCCCACACCGGGGCTGGGGCAGTACAATGCGCTACTCACGGATCAGTTGGTGCAGTCGGTCTTCATCCGCACGCTGCGCATCGCGGCGATCGTCACCGTCGTTTCGGTTGCCGGCGCCTACGCCATCACCGTTGTCTGGGTGCGCGGCACGCCGGCGCAGCGCGTCGTGGCCGAGTTCTGCATCCTGGTGCCGTTCTGGATCTCGGTGCTGACGCGCGCCTTCGGCTGGGTGGCGCTTTTGTCCAATCGCGGCCTGATCAACACCTGGCTGCAGGCGATCGGCTTCATCTCAGAGCCGCTGGCGCTGGTGCGCAACGAGTTTGGCGTCATTGTCGGCATGACGCATTTCCTCATCCCCTTCGCCGTGTTTCCGCTGGCGTCTTCCATGCGCAGCCTCGACGACCGCGTGCTGCTCGCGGCGCGCGGCCTCGGCTCCAGCCGCATGCGCACCTTCTGGTCGGTGTTCGTGCCGATGACCCGCTCCGGCATCATCGGCTCGGCGCTGATCGTCTTCGTCTTTTCGCTCGGCTTCTTCGTCACGCCGGCGATCCTCGGCGGCGGCCGCAGCGTGATGGTCGCCGAGCTGATCTATCTCCGCATCTTCCAGAGCCCGGACTGGGGCCTGGGCGCCGCAATCAGCGTTGTGCTGGTGCTGTTCGTCGGCGCGCTGATGGCGCTGCTGTTCCGCTACGTGCGGCCGAAACAAATGGTGTAGCGCGATGCCGACCTACCGCCCCGGTCCCGTCTCGCTGGTCCTCGCCGCCCTCGTCGCGCTGTTCCTGCTGCTGCCGCTGCTTGCCGTCATCCCGGTGTCGCTGACGCCGAGCCGCATGCTGGCGATGCCGTCGGGCGAGCTGTCGCTGCGCCACTACCGGGCGCTGATCGAGGATCCGCGCTGGATCGCCTCGATCCTGCTCAGCATCAGGATCGGCGTCGTCAGCAGCGCCTTTTCTACCGTGCTGGCGCTCTGCTTCAGCCTCGGCGTCTGGATGTTCCAGCCGCGCTTCACTACAGCACTTGTCGGTTTCGTGCTGCTGCCGATGGTGGTGCCGCCAGTGGTTTCGGCAATCACGCTCTACTTCCTGCTGACCTCGATCTCTGGCGTCAGCTCGTTCTTCGGCTATGACACCTGGCTCGGTGTCGCCATGGCGCATGCGGTGATGACCGTGCCCTTCGCCACGGTGCTGATCCTGGTGTCGCTCAGCCAGCTCGACCGCCGCATCGACCTCGCCGCGCGCGGCCTCGGCGCGACGGTGTGGGAGCGCGCCACCCGCATCATCATGCCCAACATCAAGTTCGGCATCGTCACCGCAGCGTTGTTGTCGTTCGTGCTCTCCTGGGAAGAGATCGGCGTCACGCTGTTCATCACCTCGGTCAACGCCATCACCCTGCCGCGCCTGATGTGGATGGGCCTGCGCGACAACATCGACCCGGCGATCGCCGCGCTCTCGGTGATCCTGATCGTCATCACGGTTCTGGTGCTTGTGGCGCGCAGCGTCGTCGTCAGGCTGCGCGAGACGCAGTAAACGCCGCCTCACGCCGTGGTGACTGGCGCAAATGAAACCTTGCGCTACGATTTTCGTTATAAGTGGTTCAACACGTCGAAGGCTCCGCCATGAACCAGGGATGGTTTTCCAAGCCGGTTGCGGTTGCGGTCGGCATCGTGGGAGATATCCGCAATATTTCCAACGCACGGCAGGCTGTCGAGTTGCTGACAGCCCACTGGCGTGACGCCGGCAGCGCCAAACACGGGTTGGCACTGCGCGCATGCCGCCGCGCCACAAGCGACGACCGCTGGACTGAAGCCGCCAGGGACGCGTTCGTCGAGGCCGCGCGGGAGGCGCATGTTCTGGTCGAGCGAGCCGTCGAACCGGAGGACCGGTCCCGGCAGGCGGAGCCGTGATCGATTTGTGAGAGCGTCGGTGGTATTTCCCTGCCTTTCGTCACCGGCCCTGCCTTTCCTTACCGGCAATGTGAGGCCCGGAACCCGACGTCCAGGCCGACAATGCTTCCCGTTCGGCGGACTTATTGCGTTTCAGGCAGCATGCAGCCTCGGGATGGCGCTGACGTCGACCTCGCGCTCCGCATGCCAGGCATCATAGGCAGCCTGCATCCTGAGCCAGATCGCGGCGCCGTCGCCGAACATCTTTCCAAGACGGGCGGCGACAGCCGGCGACACCGGCTTCTTTTCGCGGATGATATCATAAAGCTGCTGGCGCGAGATTCCGAGCAGATTGGCGATTTCCACCTTGGTCTTTCCGGTTGCCGGGATAATGTCGTCAAGCAGCGCTCCAGGGTGGGATGGGCAACGCTCCATCGGACGCATCGGCTCATACACGCTCATAAATCGCCTTCTCCAATCTGGCCGCCTCAATGGTACTGTTCGAAATCGACGCGGGCGGCATCATTGGCGTCGAATTCGAATGTGATGCACCACGGCCCGTTGACATGCACCGTGTAGCGGATCGGGTTGAAGCCCTTCAAAGCGTGGAAGTCGAAGCCGGGCAGGCCCATGTCATCACGCCTTTCCGAGACTTCCAAACGGTCAAGCCGAACGAGGATGCGCTTATGCATCTTGGCGTCGATCTTTCCGGACTTTCCGGTTTGAAAGAGATCCGCCAGCGCCTTGTGCTTGAACGACTTTATCATGCATTATGTAAGCACATAGCTTACGCACGTCAACTAGGTGTAAGCAAATAGTTTACAGAGCAGTTCAGGCCTATCAAAGGCAATGATCGCGCCCATGGACGCCGGGCCGGATCGGGCGAATACTTGGCGGAGCTATGTCACAGCGCCGTTACCCCATAGCGTGGCGAATGGTCTTGGACAGGCGGCTCAGGAATGCCGGCCTCGACGATGCGTCGAGCTTCCACGACAGCACCGCCGTCGCCATTTTCCGCGGCAACACCCCAACCGACAGGAACCATGCGGCAAGGATGGCGCGCCGCCGCAAGGATGCGGTCATTTCGAGGCTGGCGACGGCGCCGGCCGCCCCGAGCGCCAGCCGGGAATCGTCGGCCACGGGGTGTCGGCCTCTGTCGGCGCAGAGCGACGCCAGCCGCTCTTCCAGGTGGACCGGATCGTGGCGGACGGCATCCGACGGCACGATGGTCAGGCCGATCCCCGAGGCCTGGTCCGACAGTGCCTGCATGCGGTGGAAATCGTGGGTTACCCGCCAGCGTGCCCGCTCAGCGAGCTTTTCACCGAAGACTGAATGGTTCGCACCATGGATCCGGTAAGCGCCGACGCATTCGTCGATGGACTGGACGTGCCCGTAAAGCGGCGCCAGCGTTGCAAGATAGCCGTCGGCGCCCTGGCGGAACTCCGGCTCCGGTATCGGCATGATCGATTCCAGCGTCGCCCGGTCAAAGGCCAGCCCACTGGTCACGGTCGTCTGATAGCGACCCTTGTGCAGCAGTTTCGGCATGACGTCGCCGCTGTCGAAAGGCAGTTCGAGTGGCGGAAAGACGTCCTTGATGTGTTGTCCTTCGTCGACGATGTGCAGTCTGGACTGCACCTGGGCGGTTGCCTCGTCCCAGGTGTCGACGATGGTGGAGACGGCGGTTGGGTAAAGATAATCGTCGGCGTCGAGGAACAGAACGATCTTGCCCGAACTTGCGGCAAAGCCGGTGTTGAACGCCGCCGCATGTCCGCCATTTTGCGCTCGCGGGCATGCGAGAATCTCGTCGCGATATGATTCCATGATTATCGTGGAATGGTCCTGCGATGCATCGTCGACGACGATGACTTCGACGTCCGCGTAGTCCTGCTCGAGGGCGCTGTCGATGCTGCGTTTGAGGAAACGCGCATAGTTGTAATTCGGGATAATGATGGATACCGGAATTCTCGGGACAGACTGCATCGCGTTTGACCTCGCATCTTGCTTTGGTTCGGCAAAGGCCCGCTCATGGGCCTGCCCCCTCTTCAAGCGCCCCTCTTGGCGCGCAACGAGTTCCCTGGGAAAAGGCTTGCGCTTTCCCCCAGGAGACAGGTCACGTTTCGCTTTGCGACATCGTACTGAGGCCGCCATTGCCTTCGAGGGCTGCCGCCATGGTCAGGGTCGGCGGCAGCAAAAGCTCCGACGGTTTCGGCCACGGTGATGCGCAACCGAGCACGACGGAAATGACTCGTCGTCGGTCGCGATCAGGTCGGGATCGAAGCGGACGGGCGCCTTGAAGGCATGGCGGATACTGACCTTCAAATGCGGCTGGAACAAGCCCCGCGCCAAAAATAGAGCCACTTCAGGTTGCGTTTCCGGCGGCATGCAGCGAAGGCCGGTGCTTTGCCCCGGAGCCGGCGAACCGGCTCCCGGGCCTTGTAGTCATGTGGCCCGAACAGTCAGGCGGCCTGCAGTCCTGGCCGCGACAGGTCGACTTCCTCCGGCAAGTCGCCGGCCATGGCGGCGGCAAACTTCGTCTGGTCGAGTTCCCCCTCCCAGCGCGCCACCACCACTGTCGCTACCGCGTTGCCGATGAAGTTGGTCAGCGCCCGGCATTCCGACATGAAGCGGTCGACACCGAGGATCAGCGCCATGCCGGCAACCGGCACCGTGGGTACGACCGAAAGCGTCGCCGCCAGCGTGATGAAGCCGGCGCCGGTGATGCCGGCGGCACCCTTGGAGCTCAGCATGGCGACCGCTAGCAGCAGGATCTGATCGCTGTAAGTGAGTGGCGTGTCGGTCGCCTGCGCGATGAACAGCGCGGCAAGCGTCATGTAGATGTTGGTGCCGTCGAGGTTGAAGGAATAGCCGGTCGGGATGACCAGGCCGACCACCGAGCGGTTGCAGCCGGCGCGCTCCATCTTGGCCATTAGGCCCGGCAGTGCCGCTTCCGAGGACGAGGTGCCGAGCACCAGCAGCAGCTCTTCCTTGATGTAGCGGATCAGCGCCAGGATCGAGAAGCCGTTGTAGCGGGCAACCGCGCCAAGCACCACCAGCACGAACAGCAGCGCGGTCAGGTAGAATGTACCGATCAGCATGGCGAGATTGGCGATCGAGCCGATGCCGTATTTGCCGATGGTGAAGGCCATGGCGCCGAAAGCGCCGATCGGCGCGGCCTTCATCAGGATGGCGACGAGGCGGAAGATCGGTGCGGTCAGCGCCTGCAGGAAATCGACCACCGGACGGCCGCGATCGCCGACCAGCGCCAGGGCGACACCGAACAGCACCGAGAAGAACAGCACCTGCAGGATGTCGCCCTGCGCGAAGGCGCCGGTGATGGTATCGGGGATGATGTTCATCAGGAAGCCGACGATGGTTGTGTCGTGCGCCTTCTCGGCGAAGGTCGCCACCTTGGTGGTGTCGAGCGTGGCCGGATTGATATGCATGCCAGCGCCGGGCTGGACGACATTGGAGACGACCAGGCCGACGACAAGCGCCAGCGTCGAGAACACCAGGAAATAGATCATCGCCTTGCCGGCGACGCGGCCGACCTTCTGCAGGTCGGAAACGCCGGCGATGCCGGTCGCCACCGTCAGGAAGATCACCGGCGCGATCACCATCTTCACCAATTTGATGAAGGCGTCGCCGAACGGCTTCATCGCCTCGCCGGTTTCCGGATAGAAATGGCCGAGCAGCACGCCGGCGGCGATCGCCGCCAGCACCTGCACGTAAAGATGCCGGTATAAGGGAAGTTTGCCGCGCGGCTCGGCGGCAGCGAATGCTGTCTGCATGACGTCCTCCATGGCGCCCCGATCGAAAGCTCGACTCCCCGGGGCAGTTGTTTTGACACCAGCAGCCTCGCGACTGCCGAATTCGTGTTTGCAACAGCCGTGCCAAATACGCAGAAGAGCTCTTCATCATTGATTTTGTTGAGCATTCGCGAACGTCCGCACTGCTGGACGCATGGACAAGTGCGAATCTCCGCATAGGTCGAATTGTGTTTTGTGCGAGTTCATGCACAAATGGGCGATGCTGCAACGCCCCGTCGGTGCCTTGTCTTCGATGCCCGAGCAACTCGCCAGGCGGGCACGCCGTGCCTGGCTGCTGTTTACGGCTATCGCCCTGCTGATCGTCACGGCAGCGCTCTACGGCGCCGGCCTCTACGGCCGCACAGCCGAGGTCGGGACCTTGGCGGCGCAGGGACGTACCGACGCCAATCTGAAGGTCGCGCTGCTGCGCGCCGTGCTCGAAAGCCCGCGCGCCCTGCCCCTGCTTTTGTCCGCAGACCAGCAAGTGCGTGACGCGCTGTCGCAGAAAAACGCCACGGCAATCGATGTGCTGAACCGCAAGCTTGAGGGGCTGGTTTCCGGCACCAAGGCGTCGGTGCTCTATGTCATCGGCACCGATGGACTGGCGATCGCCTCCAGCAACTGGCGCGAGCCGATCAGCTTCGTCGGCAATGACTACCGTTTTCGCGATTATTTCTCCGGCGCGATGCAGGCCGGAACCGCCGAGTATTTTGCGCTCGGCAATGTCAGCAAGCGTCCCGGCCTCTACATTTCGCGTCGCGTCGGCAATGCAGCCGCACCGCTCGGCGTCGTCGTCGTCAAGATGGAGTTCGACCAGCTCGAAGCCGACTGGCGCGAGGCGAACCGCCCGGCCTATGTCACCGACGAGAATGGCGTCGTACTGATCACCAGCGTGCCGTCCTGGCGCTTCATGACAACCGCGCCGCTGGCTGCACCTGAGCAAGCCGCGATCCGAGACAGCCAGCAGTTCGGCGACGCGCCGCTTGTTCCGTTGCCGATCATGCACCCGCAGGCGCTGAGTTCGGATGTGTCGGTCGTCCACGCGGTAACGCCCGGCGGCAGCGATGCGGAGTATCTGCGCCTTTCCGCGCCGGTCCCTTCGACCGCTTGGCAGCTCGACTATCTGGTCCCGGCCGAACCGCCGATTGCCGCTGCCGTCCGCGAAATGCGGCTTCTGGTGCTGGGTGTCGTCGTGCCGCTGCTCGGCCTGGCCGCGTATCTGTTGTGGCGCCGGCAGTCGGCGCAGATGCGGATTGCCGCCGAACAGGCGGCGCGCACCGAGCTCGAACGTCGCGTCGTCGAAAGGACCGAGGATCTGAGCCGCGCCCGCGACCGGCTGCAGGCCGAGATCACCGGCCACCGCAGCACGGAAGCCAAACTCCAGGTCGTGCAGCAGGATCTGGTTCAGGCCAACCGCCTCGCCATCCTCGGCCAGGTCGCCGCCGGCGTCGCTCATGAGATCAACCAGCCGGTCGCCACTATCCGCGCCTATGCCGACAATGCCCGCACCTTCCTCGACCGCAAGCAGACCGGGCCGGCCGAGGAAAACCTCGGCGCCATCGCAGCACTTACCGAACGTATCGGCTCAATCACCGAGGAACTGAAGGCATTTGCCCGCAAGGGCCGCACAGCCGCCGAGCCTGTCGAATTACGCGATGTCATCGAGGGCGCCGTCGTGCTGCTGAGAAGCCGCTTTGCCGGCCGGCTCGACGCATTGGCCATCGACCTGCCGCCGCCTGCCCTCAAGGTCATGGGCAATCGGGTCCGGCTCGAACAGGTGCTGATCAATCTCTTCCAGAACGCGCTGGAAGCGCTGGAAGGCCGCGACAACGCCAGGGTGCAGGTATCGGTCGAAGAGACCGCGGACGGCGTGACGGTCGGCGTGTCCGACAACGGACCCGGCATTCCGCCTGCGATCCTCAAATCGCTGTTCACGCCGTTCAACACCTCCAAGGAAAAAGGCCTCGGCCTGGGCCTCGTCATCTCGAAGGACATCGTCGCCGATTATGGCGGCCGCATCGATGTTTCGAGCGCTGACAGCGGCACCCGCTTCACCATCCATCTCTCAAAAGCAGCGTAATGGCAAAGGCATCATGACGAACGACAATGCCGCGCCGGTAATCCTCATCGATGACGACAGCGACCTCTTGAAGGCCACCGCACAGACCCTGGAGCTTGCCGGCTTTTCGGTCTCCGCCTTTGCGGTGGCGGCCGAGGCGCTGGCCAGGCTCGACGCCGGTTTTGCCGGCGTCGTGGTGTCGGATATCCGCATGCCGGAGATCGACGGCTTGCAGCTCTTCAATCGCATCCTGCGGCTGGATGCCGACATTCCGGTCATCCTCGTCACCGGGCATGGCGACATCGCCATGGCGGTCAAGGCGATCAAGGACGGCGCCTATGACTTCATCACAAAGCCCTTCGCCGCCGACCGGCTGGTGCAGAGCGTGCGCCGCGCAGCGGAAAAGCGCCGCCTGGTCATGGAGAACCGCGCCTTGCGCGAGGCGGCCGGAGAGGCGCAGGACGGCCTGCCGCTGATCGGCCAGACACCGGCGATGGAAAGGCTGCGCCGCACGCTGCGCCAGATCGCCGACACCGATGTCGACGTGCTGGTGACCGGCGAGACCGGCTCCGGCAAGGAGGTGGTGGCAAGCCTTTTGCACCGCTGGAGCCGCCGCGCCAGAGGCAATTTCGTCGCGCTGAATTGCGGCACGCTGCCGGAGACCGTCATCGAGAGCGAATTGTTCGGCCATGAGGCCGGCGCCTTCACCGGCGCGCAGAAGAAGCGGATCGGCCGCATCGAGCACGCCAGCGGCGGCACATTGTTCCTCGACGAGATCGAAAGCATGCCGGTCTCGACACAGGTGCAGATGCTGCGTGTGCTGGAGATGCGCGAGGTCACCCCGCTCGGCACCAACGAGTTGCGGCCGGTGGATCTGCGCGTCGTCGCCGCCGCCAAGGTCGATCTCGGCGATCCGCACCAGCGCGGCACGTTTCGCGAGGACCTCTACTACCGGCTCAACGTGGTGACGATTTCCATTCCGCCGCTGCGCGAGCGCCGCGACGACGTCGCCCTGCTGTTCTTCTATTTCGCCGAGCGCGCCGCCGCCCGCTTCCGCCGTCCGGTCCCGGCAGTGCCGGCCGCGGTGCATCGCCACCTCAGGGAGCATGACTGGCCGGGCAACGTGCGCGAACTGGCGCATTTCGCCGAGCGGCTTGTGCTTGGATTGGAGGAAGGCCTTGCGGCATCATCCCCTGCCCCGACCCAATCGAACACCGCCATGAAGCTGCCGGGGCGGCTGGAGCTTTACGAGGCCGACATCATCCGCGAGACGCTTGGCCGCAACGGGGGCGACGTCAGGCGCACGATCGAAGCGCTGGGGATTCCGCGCAAGACTTTTTACGACAAGCTCCAGCGCCACGGCATCGTGCGCAGCGATTTTTCCAGGTAACGATCTCGGCGCATCGACCGAGCGACTCGGCTATTTGGCGTCGTGGAAGATGATGCCGACGGTGTGGCGCATGCCGGAGCGAAGCCGGCTGACGCCGTGCCTGAGATTGACCCGGTAGCTGCCTTTGCTGCCCTGGACCGGACGGTTGTGGACCGCGAAGGCGACCGCATCGCCCTGGCGCAGCGGCACCACCTCGGCGCGGCTCTGCATGCGCGGGCGCTGCTCGGTCAGCACGAACTCGCCGCCGGTGAAATCCTTGCCTGGTTCGGATAACAGGATCGCGACCTGCAGCGGGAAGGCAAGATCGCCGTAGAGATCCTGATGCAGGCAATTGAAGTCGCCGGGAACATATTGCAGCAGGAGCGGCGTCGGCCGCGTCTGGCCCTGCTCATGGCATTGCTTGAGGAACGCGGCGTGTTCGTCGGGGTAGCGCTGCGCCATACCCATGCGCTCGTTCCAGTCGTTGGCGACCGCGGCGAGGCGCGGATAGAGCGCGGTTCGCAAGCCGCCGATCAAATCGGGCAAGGGATAGCGGAAATAGCGGTACTCGCCCTTGCCGAAGCCATGCCGCGCCATATGGACATGGCTGCGGAAATGTTGCTCCTGCGGGTAAAGGCCGGCGATCTCCCGGCATTCGTCCGGCGTCAGCAGCTTCTCCATCACCGCGCAGCCATAGCCGCTCAGCTCCTCGGCCAATGCCTGCCAATCATATGCCGCGACGCGCGTTTCGGCCGACCGGACCGCTGCTGCCGGAACAGTCGAATGGATGATCATGGGTTGCCTCCTGTGGCTTGCGTGCCTGTCATCAGAAATGGGTAAGCGACACGCGCAAACCACCCGTTTCCTGCCGAATGGCCACAAAGGGCTCGCATGGGCAACGGTTGCCGCCTGCCAATGTGGCCGCGTCACGCTGGGCATTACAGGCTCGCAGCGCTAGACTGATGGCAACCGTAAACGAGCTGCCTCTCCCATGATTGTCCAGACCTGCATCAATGGCGCTCGCAGCGCCGATTATCACCCGCAGCTGCCGCTTGATCCCGAAGCCATGGCGCGTGACGGTACCGCCTGCGTCGCCGCCGGCGCTGCCGAGCTGCATGCCCATGCGCGCGGGCTCGGCGGCCGCGAAAGCCTTGCGCTGGAGGCGATGGACCGCACCATGCTTGCGCTTCGCCGCGCCTGCCCGGGAACGCTGATCGGCGTGTCTACAGGCGCCTGGATCGAGAACGACGACCAGCGAACGCTTGCCGCGATCGCCGGCTGGAGCGAACTGCCCGACTATGCCTCGGTCAATCTGAGCGAAGACGCCGCGCCCGCCGTCATGGACCGCCTGCGGCAGCGCGGCATCGGCATCGAAGCCGGGCTCGCCTCGGCCGCCGATGCCGAGCGCCTGGTAAGCCTCGACCATGGCAAACGGGTGCTGCGCATCCTGATCGAAATCTCCGAGCAGGAGCCGGACGCGGCGCTGGCGATCTGCGACGATGTCGTCGCCGTGCTCGACGGCGCTGGGATGCGGCGAGCGATCCTGCTGCACGGCGCCGACGCCACGGTCTGGCCGTTCGTGCACAAGGCGGCGGAGCGTAACTGGTCGACACGCGTCGGGTTGGAAGACGGCAAGCAGCTCCCTGATGGAACGGTGGCATCCGGTAACGCCGCGCTGACAGCGGCAGCCGTCGCGATCTTCCAGACCAGCCGGTAGCGCGGGGAAAGGTTGATGACGGCCAAGGCACTGAAACTTTAAAGGTATGAAACAAAAACCCACCTCGGCGACCGGGAGCCCAGCGCGGTATGGCGCACGAAACTATCAGCCGCTGACGCTCCGGACAAAACGCAAAAAGCTCCGGCCTTCAAAGGTATCCGGAAAACAAAAAACCCGCCTCGGGGGGCGGGTCAGCGGCGCGAATCAGCACCATACCCAAATTAGTAGCATAGCTGCCGGCACAAAGCAAGAACAAAATGTGGCGACATCGACGAAGCTGCCAATTTCCCCCTGTGGGGGAGATGCGCAAGGGGGAGATCGCGGCTTCGCCGAAGCGACTGATCATGTCTTGCCTGAACGCACACAGGGAACGGGCACAGAGGGATGATATGGCTCTTGCCGTTGTTAAAAATTCCTCCTAGGGTATTTTCACATCAGAAAGAAAACTCCATCATTTCTTTCCATTTATGAAAGCCTGGGCGTTTGCGGGAACACCTCGATCAGACCGACCGGCGACTGGTCAAGCTGCTGTCGCAGGACGCGCAGCTTGGCGTCAATCGCCTCGCCGAGAAGATGGCGATCTCGGTGCCGACCGTGCGTATGCGGCTGCGCAACCTGCTCGACCGCAACCTGCTCAAGATCGTCGGGCTGCTCAACCTGACCGAACGTCCCGAGCTGATCTCGGCGATCGTCGGCATCAACGCGCAAGGGCGCGGCCGCGCCCGCGAGTTGGCGCAGCGCATCTCAGAACTGCCTTTTGTGAACTCGGCCGCTGTCGTCACCGGGCGCTTCGACATCATCGTCGACGTAACCGTGGCCGGCGATGTTGCCGATCTCTACCGCGTCACCAGCGAGTTGATCCCCGGCGCTGGCGAACCCGGCGAGGTCGTGCGCAGCGAGACCTTCGTCGTCATGGCCTCCTGCAACAAATGGGTCAGCCTGCCGGAAGGCTGCTGGTCGGACGAGACGCGAAAGGAAATGGCATGAAGATCGCGGTTCTCGGGGGGCTCGGCCTGCAAGGCCGGGCGGCGATCGCCGATCTCGTCGCCAGCGTCGGCGTCGAGCAAGTGGTCTGCGTCGATACCGCAACCGACGGCGCTGCGCGGCTTGGCGGCCTGACCGACCTTGCCCGGGTGCGTCTTGTCGTGCCGGAGGGCGCAATCGGCCCGGCATTGGCCGATGTGATGAAGGACGTCGACGCCGTCATCGACCTGTTGCCGCAGCCGTTGATGCGCGAGGCGGTGCAGGCGGCGATCGCGACGCGCACGCCGCTGGTCACCACCAATTACGGCAAGGCCATCGCCGATCTCGCGCCGGAAGCCGAAAAGGCCGGCGTTTCGATCGTGACCGAATGCGGGCTCGACCCCGGCATCGACCTTGTGCTCTACGCACGCGCCGCAAGCCAGTTCGACACTATCACCGCGATCGATTCCTACTGCGGCGGCATCCCCGAGCCGAAGGCGGTGGTCGAGCCGCTGTGCTACAAGGTGAGCTGGAACTTCGACATGGTTCTGATGAGCCAGAACCGCGACAGCGTGCTGGTCGAGGACGGCAAACGGGTCGATGTGCCGGCCGCCCGCCAGCACGACAATCGTTTCATCCACGAGATCGAGGTCGCGGGGCTCGGCGGGCTGGAAGCCTTCCCCAATGGCGACGCACCGCATTATGCCAGCATGCTCGCCGCCACCAAGGGGCTGCAGCGCTCCGGCCGCTATTCGCTGCGCTGGCCGGGCTGGTCGGCATTCTGGGCGCCGCTGAAGCAGCTCGGCTTCCTGTCCGAGGACAAGGTGCCCGGCATCGGTGCCAGCCCACGCGAATTTCTCGGCCGGCTGCTTGGCCCGCAACTGCAATACGGCGCCGACGAGAAGGATCTTTGCGTGATGCGCAATGTCTTTGTCGGCAGCGAAGGCGGCCGACGCAAGACCGTGACCTCGGAACTGGTCATCGAACGCGATCTCGCCACCGGCCTGTTCGGCATGAGCCTCGGCGTCGGCTATCCCGCTAGCATCGTGGCGCAGATGCTGGCGCGGCGCGAGATCGCCACGCCTGGCCTGCTCAACCCGCTGCTGCATGTGCCCGACGGCCGCTTCCTCGACGAACTGGCCAGGCGCGGCATCAAGGTCGCCGAAACGGTGAGCTGGGATTGAAAATTTTCGAACGGTGGTTGCCGCCGGCAACGGCGCTGCCGCTCAAAAAGCACCTCCAACGGGGTGAAACAACAAAGTGGAACGACAAACGACAACAAGGAGGAATGCCCAAATGAAGATTGCCAAGCTTTTCATCGCCGGTCTCGCGCTCGCCGGCCTCACAGCAGCCGCCAGTGCCGGAACGCTCGACGAAATCACCAAGCGCGGCGAGTTGCGCGTTGCCGTGCAGACGCAAGGACCTCCCTTCTCGCTGGTCGGCGCCGCCGGCGAGCGCACCGGCAGTTCGGTCGAACTCGCCGAATTGATGGCCAAGGAAATGGGCGTCAAGATCACCTTCCTCGACTTCGACTGGGACGGCCTGATCCCGGCGCTGCTGTCGGGCAAGGCCGATCTTCTGGTCGCCGACATGACGCCGACATTGGCGCGTGGCATGAAGGTCGCCTTCACCAGGCCTTACATGTACACGGGCAGCACCGTCTTCACCAAGGCTGGTACCGCCTTCAAGTCCACCGAGGACTGCAAGGCCAAGGGCACCAAGATCGCGGTGCTGCTCGGCGCCACCGGCGAGAAGGAAGCCAAGGCCGCCTTCCCCGATGCTGACATCAAGAGCTACAAAGGCGGCGGCCCGCTGCTGCTCGATGCCGTCAACAACGGCCAGGCCGATTGCGGCGTCAACGACGTCTCGGCGGTCAAGGGCCAGTCGACCGCCTACCCGGCCGGCAGCTTCACCATCATGCCGGACATGCTGTCGAAGGAGCCGCTTGCCTTCGCCACGCGCTATGACGAGCAGGACCTGCTGACCTGGATGAACCTGTTCCTCGACCAGGTCAGCCTCGACGGCCGCCTGCAGAAGAACCTGGATTACTGGGTCAATTCCGACGACTGGAAGAAAGACCACTAAGCAGCAAAAGAGTTTCGGACGGTTTCGCGCGCGCCTCGGCGTTCACGAAACCGCCCGAAGTCGCTTGTCCGCTAGAGGAACCCCGCCCAACAATGCTCGAAAACTTCAGCTTCCGCACCATCGTCGAATATCTGCCGTTGTTCGGGCAGGGCCTCGTCACGACCGTGTGGCTGTCTGCGCTCTCCTTTGCCGGCGCGCTCGCCGTCGGCATCGTGCTCGCCGCGATGAATTTGCAGCGCGGCCGGCTGTTTCGCGTTCCGGCCAAGGCCTATATCGACGCGGTGCGCGCCACGCCCTTGCTGGCACAGCTCTATTTCCTCTATTTCGGCCTGCCGCGGCTCGGCCTCATCCTGCCCGAGTTCGTCGTCGGCATTTTAGCGCTGTCGCTGAATAGCGGCGCCTATGTCGCCGAGATCATCCGCGCCGGCATCCTGTCGATCCCGCGCGGCCAGGTCGAGGCCGGCGTCGCCTCGGGGATGACCTATGTCCAGCGCATGCGCCTCGTCATCCTGCCGCAGGCGTTCAAAGTGACGATCCCGCCGCTGCTCGGCCAGGCGATCGTGCTGGTCAAGGATTCGGCGCTGCTGTCGCTGATCTCGGTCGCCGAACTGACGCGCGCCGGCCAGCTGCTCGCCTCAGACCGCTTCATGCCAGCGGAAGGTTTCATCACCATCGCCGCCTTCTACCTCCTGCTCTATTACGGGCTGAAGGGTCTGGCGGCACTCTCCGGGCGCTGGCTCGGCCTCGCGGGGGCACGGACATGATCTGGCAGCAGCTGCAAAGCATCGCCGGCAGCTATCCGCTCGCCTTGCGCGGTCTCGGCATGACCGTGGTGCTGTCGCTGATCAGCCTGGTGCTGGGCACGCTGCTCGGCTTTGGCCTCGGCATCCTGCGCACCGGCGGCAACCGGCTGATCAGCGGCGCGATCGGCGCCTGGGTCGACCTGATCCGCGGCACGCCGTTCCTGGTGCAGATCTTCCTGATCTTCTTCATCCTGCCGGAACTCGGCATCGAGCTCGATGCCTTCACCGCCGGCATCATCGCGCTGACCAATCTGGCCGCCTGCTTCATCTGCGAGATCGTCGTCGCCGGCATCCGCTCGGTGCCGACCGGCCAGGTCGAAGCGGCGCTCGCGTCCGGCCTGTCGCGCTGGCAGCGCATGCGCCAGGTGGTGCTGCCGCAGGCGATGCGCATCGTGCTGCCGCCGCTGGTCGGGCAATATGTGCTGCTGATCAAGGATTCCTCGGTCGTCTCGGCCATCGGCCTGACCGACCTCACCCGCGTCGGCTGGCTGGTGGTGCAGCGTGTACCCAATGGGCTGCTGGTCTTCTTCCTCGTCGGCCTCGGTTACTTCATCGTCTGCTACCCCCTGATCATGCTGGCCCGCCGGCTGGAGCAACGCATGGGCGCGGCCCATGGCGAGGTGCAATTGTGACGAATCCCAGCAAAAATGGCACTGGCATGATCGAATTTCGCGGCGTCAACAAATGGTTCGGCCAGCTCAACGTGCTGAAGGAAATTACGCTCAGCGTCGAGCCGCGCGAAGTGGTCGTCGTCTGCGGGCCGAGCGGCTCGGGCAAGAGCACCTTGATCCGCTGCATCAACGGCCTGGAGACGATCCGCGACGGCGACCTGGTGGTCGACGGCCAGCGCCTCGGCGACGCCGCCACCAACATGACACGGCTGCGCACCGAGATCGGCTTCGTCTTCCAGTCGTTCAACCTCTACCCGCACAAGACCGCGCTCGAGAACGTCACGCTGGCGCCGATCCATGTGCGCAAGATCCCGCGCATAGAAGCCGAGAAGGCCGGGCGCGAGTTGCTCGCCAAGGTCGGCCTCGCCGACAAGGTGAACGCCTATCCGGCGCAGCTGTCCGGCGGCCAGCAGCAGCGCGTGGCGATCGCCCGCTGCCTCGGCATGCGCCCCAAGATCATGCTGTTCGACGAGCCGACCTCGGCGCTCGACCCCGAGATGATCTCGGAAGTGCTCGACGTCATGGTCGCGGTCGCCGAGGAAGGCATGACCATGATGGTGGTGACGCACGAAATGGGCTTTGCCCGCAAGGTCGCGCAGCGCGTGGTGTTCATGGATGCCGGCGCCATCGTCGAGAGCGGCACGCCCGAGGAGTTCTTCTCCAACCCGAAGACCGACCGCAGCCGCGCCTTCCTCAGCAAGATCCTGCGGCATTGACAGCAGCGACAATACGCACCGAACCTGCCGTCGCCTTTGCGCCGAGGTTGCGCTCGAGCCTACAATGAATCATCCGCAGCGGCGCACTATGGCGACACACCGAGCGCGCGCAGTGCCTTGCCTGCCGCGACATATTCGATGAAGTCGTGGGGGCAGTCGCGTACCGCAAGCCGGTACCGCCGCAAGGCTTCATCGTCACGGCCGTCGAGCCGGTAAAACTCCGCGACATAGAGATTGGCCTCGCATAGATTTCCGCGTTTCTTGGCCGGGACGGGATCGTCGGCTGCGGCCAACGCTGCTTCGGGCGTCTGTTCGCCAAGAAACATGCGAACCAGCGGCGCCGGCCATCTGGCCATGTCGAGCCTGCTGGCTGCCTGCCGCAAATGGCTCGCGCCACCACTGCGCCGCTCAGCCAGATCCGCCCAGATCGCAAAATAGGCATTGTCGGGCGCAAGTTCCGCCGCCGCGGCAAGGTCGGCTTGCGCCTTGGCCGGTTCGCGATCGTAGAAGTAGTAGATTCCCCTGCTTCCATAAGGGTTGACATAGGTCGGATCGAGCGTGATCGCCTGGCTGTAGTCGGCGACGGCGCGCTCTGCATCACCCTTTGCGCCCCAGGAAATGGCCCGGTTGTTGTAAGCGTAGGGGTGTTGGGGATCGAGGCTGATCGTCTCGTCGAAATCGGCGATGGCGCGGTCGAACTCGCCCATCCTGTTGAAGACGAAGCCGCGGTTGTTGTAGGCTTGGAAATATGCCGGATCGAACTCGATGGCGTGGCTGTAGTCGGCGATGGCGCGAGTGTCGTCGCCCTTATGAGCCCAGGCGCGGCCTCTGTTGTAGTAGGTCTCAGCTTTTCCTGGATCGAGCTCGATCGCCCGATCGAAGTCACTGATGGCGCTGTCGTTCTCGCCCTTGTCGAGCCATATCTGTCCGCGCTCGTTGTAGGCATCGATGTCGTCCGGATCGAGAGCGATGGCGTTGTCATAGTCTGCAATAGCCCGGTCATCGTCACCGCTGTCAGTCCAGGCGATTGCCCGGCCGTGGTAAGCGATGGCGCGACTGCCCGGGCTTCGCGTCCTGTCCTCGATGATCCGCGTGCAGGCGGCGATCCGCTGTAAGCCTGCAGCAGCGCCACCGCAATCGTCGCTATCCTCGGTCAGTGCGGGAGCACAAAGCGCAAGCAGCACGATGAGACCGGCCAGCACCCGCCGCCCTCCTTGATTCAACCGTTCGATTAGCCGCCCATCAAACATCAGCAGAATTTGATCACAATTATAGGTTGTTGGCCTCATGCCAACTTGATCAAACAAATCTTTGTTCTTCGCAAGTCATCCCCGCAAAGAAATGGTCAAGTCGAGCCCGTCACGCAGCTGAGGCGCCTGTACTCTGGATTAGCCCGTAGGTGCGCTTTCCGGCGGATCTGGCCGGGTCGGGAGGCTGACGGAGCGTGGCGCCGAAGCCTCAGCTGCGCCCCTGTTCCATTTCGATTGAATGGAAATGGGGCTCTATCTTGCTGTTTGACCGCGATCTTATCCGCAAACCGGTTTCCACTTTTCGGGATCATGGTTCTAGAGCGGCCGCGGCCGGCGTCGTCAGCCGAACGTCGCCAGAGGCTCGGCGCTGATCTCAACCCACATCGGTGTCGATCCGGTAATGGACGGTGGTGCCGCAATCCGGGCAGAAGCTGTAGATGACGCGGCCGCCCTCGTCGCCAAATCTTGCGCCGGGTTAACGTCCGCTCTGGGCCTAAGATCTGCCGAAGCGTTCAGCCGACCAAGCGGCAGCAATGGGTGGATTGTGTTGAAAAAGTCCGGGTTGCAGCAGTCCTGAAGCACTGATTCAATCTTCGTCGTAAGAGGAGATTGAGTCGATGATGGGCGAGCAAAGTGTGATGCAGGAGGAGCTGTTCTACGGCTTCAGCCTGGAGCGGCATGTGCCGGCGGATCACCTGCTCAGAGCGATCGACCACTTCGTCGACCTGTCCGCCATCCGCCAGCATCTGGCGCCCTTCTACAGCTCGATCGGCCGTCCCTCGATCGACCCTGAGCTGCTGATCCGCATGCTGATCGTCGGCTATTGCTTCGGCATCCGCTCGGAGCGCCGGCTGTGCGAGGAGGTACATCTGAACCTGGCCTATCGGTGGTTCTGCCGGCTTGGTCTCGAGGGTGATGTGCCTGACCACTCAACCTTCTCCAAGACCCGCCACGGCCGCTTCCGCGATGCCGACCTGCTCCGCGAACTGTTCGAGACCGTCGTCCGGCGCTGCATAGCTGAAGGGCTCGTCGGCGGCGAAGGCTTTGCGGTCGATGCCAGCATGATCGTCGCCGACGCCCATC